>JANOBS010000348.1:0-11848 GCA_031411755.1 Luteolibacter sp.
CCAAGCTGCCCCACGTGGAGAAAACTCCACAAAGAATGTCACGGTCTCGCGGTTCCCGCATCTTCTTCCCCGGCCGGGGGAAGAGGATGCCCTTGCGGTCCCAACGAAGAAGACGTTACCACCCTCTTCGAAAGCAGGGAAAGACTACCTTGGTTTCAAGAAGCAAGGAATGTCGCGACTCCTAAACGCGGATGCAGTCCTCGGTGATGAAAGCCGCATGCTCCTCCTTCGGCAGGGGCAGGCCGGGTGGGGTGATGGGGGTTCCGGCGGCTTCCTTGGCGGCGCAGGTTTGGTTCAGGTCCAGGAGGAAGGCGAGGATGTCGGCGGTCTTTGGCATGCCGTAGGCGGCGCGGACGGCGGCATCGAGCTTGGCTTGGGCATCGCGCAAGGGATTGCTGCCGGGTTCTTCCAGCGTGCGGTAGAGATCCCGCAGGGACCAATCCATCTTCGCCATCACCTCCCGCCGCAGTTGCCGCGTTTTTAGACCTTCTTGTTTGCCACAAGCCCGAATTTCTTTAGCAGCCAGTCCAGCACTCCCTGCTGGTCATCAATCGTAGCACGACGGATCTGACTCAAAAGGTGAACGCGATCAGGCTTTGGTAATGCAGTATTTTGAAGTCCTTCATTGCAGTTAGTGCATACCGCCCTGAGATTCTGCGGTGTATCTTCGCCTCCTTTCGATTTATCTAAGATATGCCCCATCGTAAGACGGACTGTCCTACTTCCTCCAAATGGATCGGCATCCCCGGCTGCGACGCCGCACATTTGACATGTGTAGCCATTGCGTTCCAGAACCCAGGCACGAGTCTCTTTGGAAATGCCTCGTTTAAAGGCAGGCAGACGTTTGGATGTCTGAAGGAGGTACTGACCGGGCTTCAATGTCGCTAGATCCTTGTGGGACAGGATTTGGTATCCTTGCTCATCTCTAAGTTCCCTAACGCGACGACCCCATTCGGACGCACCGCCACTCGCGTGTTGAATTTCCTTCGACTCGAGAACAGTTCCTATATTGACAAGAAAAAACTCTAGGATTAGCGCTTTTGAACTTTTTTTGGCAGGCATCGTTTAGGTGATTTAATAGGTTCTTCCAAAAGGCGGGCTTCATAGGCAATCGGAACGGCCGCATACTTTGTCTTTCGAGTGAATGCCCCTATGATTGCTTTGCCTACAGCTTCAGCAACTGGCGGAGGAAATGCGTTGCCGACCTGGCGGTAGGCAACAGTCTTCTTGCCCTCAATTCTCCAACTATCTGGAAAGCCTTGGATTCTCGCAACCATCCGAACAGTAAGACGTGGAATTCCGTCATGTGAGAAACTGCTGTCTGGTGGTTCATTTGCGATTCCCATTCCATCAACAGAAAGTTCCCGCCATTGTCGCTTTGCACGTGTCGGCCCAAGATCTGGTCCCCCATGCTTCTTTGATCCTCCAACAATGGTTGGCGCAATATCATTTGCCTTCTCTGCCCACTCTTCTGCTCCCGACCATCCCCTGGAAGCCATGAGGTCAAACAGTGTTTCACCAACGAATTTCCGAGAGTAACTACCTATAGGCCACATGAAACGCTCAGCATCATCTTTTCGAAGTCCGACAAGAATGAATCGGGGGCGCAGTTGAGGAACACCAAAGTCAGCAGCTTGAAGCACCCGCCATTCTGGCTCGTAGCCCATTTTGAAAAGCTGTCGTTCCAAGCCCTTTCGATATTCGCTAAATTTGGCTGACGCCAGCCCTTGGACATTTTCCAAAACCACCGCACGCGGCTTCGCTCCTGCAATCAGCGCCATGGCCGTTGGAAACATGTCGCGTTCGTCGTTGCTTCCCAATTGCTTGCCGGCGATACTGAATGGAGGGCAAGGAACCCCACCGGCCAATAGATCAAGCCCCGTGTAATCGGACGGATTCAGATCGCGAATATCTTTATTGAGAACGTTCCATGCAGGCCGATTGGATCGCAGTGTTTCACAGAACTGTGCTTCGTATTCAACTGCCGCAGTGTGTTGGAATCCTGCCATTTCGAGACCAAGAGCCTGCCCTCCGCCGCCAGCACAAAGTTCCAAAGCCGTAAATTTCATTTGTTTGGGGAGGTTAGGCGCACCTGCCCAACGTGACAAGCTTTGGACTAGGATTTGCCTGGCGATCAAATGAGTGCGGGCGGACGATGGTGGGGCCGACGACTTTCCGGATGTCGAACTCGCTGGTGAAGTGGGCTCCGAAGGCGTGGCGCTCATCGGCATCCATGCTGGACTGGAAGAGGGTCCCGAAGATTTCCGGCTTCACGAGGGACCAGTCGAAGTCCGAGGCCTCGGCCAGGGTGACGACTTCCGCCGGGGTGAGTTCGATGGGGTCGATCTCAGCGAAGAGCCCGCCATTGAAATACGGCACGCCCTGATAGCGGCCACCACGGGCCGGCGTGGCATCGTTCATCTGGCGGAAGAGACCGCCGAGGAGGTCGTAGGCATTTCCTCCGGCGTCCCGGCACTCGTTGACGAGGCGAGAGAAGATGTAGTCCGGCAGGAGGTGCATGTCCTCGGAGACGAGGGTGACGAGGATCTGGAGGACGAAGCGCTGGGCGCGGGTCTGGTCCTCGCCGCGCTGGCGGAGGGAGTTGAAGAGCTCGGCCAGCTTGGCAGCGGCCTTTCGCGTGACTTCGACGCGGTTGTTGTTGAAGAGCGGTTTCCCGGCCTTTGGCAGGAGGAAGGCAAAGGCGCTGGCCCGCTGCGGGAGGTCGGCGAGGGGGATCTTATCGACGGGATCGAAGAGCTGCTGGTTGAAGTCGTAGATCCAGAACTCGTCGAAGTTACAGAGGATGACGTAGGGCGGACGGTGCGGGACGATGTGCGTCCAGTAGTCGAAAATCTGGTCGTATTGGCGTTCCAGCTTCTTGCCGCGGGATTTCATCTCGATCAGGACGCGCTCCGGCCAGAGAAGGTCGGCGAAGTTCTTTCCCCCGCCCTTCTTGGCGACGCGGGTTTCCCGGGAGGCTCCGGCTTCCTTGATGCCGTCATGGCCAAGGGCGCGGAAGAAGTGGTCGAGAAAGTCAGCAGCCTCGCCCTTCTCATCACCGGTCAGGTGGGTGGTCACGTAGGTGACGAAGTCGGTGAGGGCGGCGGTGAGATCGGACATGGCGAAACCATGTCGATAATGCGCTTAGTGTGGAAGATTGAAAAATTTCATCAGCAGTTCTAATGACGCATCTCTGACTCTTCGCTTTGGGCCATCCTAGGGGATGGAATTGGCTTGGAGGTTATCGCGACAGCAATGTCGCGACTCCGTAAAATGTCTCAGTCCCGAAATTCCAGTGTTTGGATATCCCGGCTAGGATACCTCAATCCACAACGCTGCTCGCGAGCGCGGCGACGACCTCGATCGCCAGCCAGACCAACGATGCGCCTGTCTCGACGTTGGTCACCGGACGATCCGACATCGACTGGATCGTGCCCGGAGTCAGATTACTGAACGCGGGCTTCTTTTCGTCGTAGATCTGCTTCACCCGCTTCGCCTCATTCTGCTGATAGATGAGCTTTCCTCCGGCGCGCCACCATTCGGTCAAGCGCCGCAGCTTGCTGCCATCCAGCCACACGCCGTGGGTGCCGCAGCGATCCAGGATGACACCGCTGTGCCCGCCGAAGTTGACGTGGCTCATGCGCTCGGAACAGACCGGGCACTTGCGGTAGAAAATCTCGCGCTTCAGCTCGAAGTCCGCCGCGATCTGATTGAGCTGCTCCGGATCCAACCACACCAGCGGGTTCGTCTGCGTGTCGAGCAAGGCCTCCACCTCCCCTGGGTTGAAGAACGTTCCGTAGCACGTCGGACAGCGTTCGATCTGGATCCTCGGTTCGGTGTCGAACTCGATCATGGCCAGCGGCGTGGTGCATTCCGGGCAGGCCATCGAGGGAATGAAACCCAAGTCACGGAAATGGATCTGCCTCAGGTTCACGTCCTGCCGCAGCCCGCAGAAGGGACAGAAGGTCATCGGCCCCGACAGGGCTCCAGCGCAACTCGTGCATTTCACCCCTGCTGTTTCCCCAAAAGCGAGCCCCCGGTCAATCCTGCCGCGAATTGTCTGGTGGATCGCAGATCCTTCGTGCTCTTCAAGCCGTGGAAGCACTCATGGATTCGTTCGACCGGCTGGGCTGGGGCGTGCAAACGGACGGTGTTTCCGATGCAGGCTCACGACGCCTGATGACCGAGTGCGAGGAAGCCTGTGCGCAAGGTCAGTTCCGCAAGGCCGGGGTCGGACGTGGGCGTGCGCTGGAAGTCCGCGAGGAAATCCGCAGCGATCAGGTGATGTGGCTGCAGCCCGGCACGGAATCGACCGAACAGATGGCCTATCTCGCGCAACTCGAGATCCTTCGGCTCGCCTTGAACCAACGGTTCTTCCTCGGGCTCTTCGACTTCGAGGGCCACTTCGCGATCTACCCGGAGGGTGCCTTTTACAAACCCCATCTCGACCGCCATGCCGGCACCAGCGAGCGGATCATCACGGTCATTCTTTACCTCAATCCCGACTGGCAGCCGGGCGATGGCGGCGAGTTGAAACTGTGGACCACCTCCGGCGAAAAATCCGGTGCGTTCGAACTGATCGAGCCACGCCTGGGCACGATGGTCTGCTTCCTCGCAGGCGAGTTCTGGCATGAAGTCCTGCCCGCACACAAAACCCGGATGAGCATCACCGGTTGGTTTCGTGCACGCTGAGTCGAAGGCTTTTGGCTTGTCGATCGTGTCGCCAATCTGTTGAAGGGAGCATGGAAACACCACCTCCGGCATACCCTCAGGCCCAAGCCCGCCCGGTCACCAGCAAGCTCGCCATCTGGTCACTGGTCACAGGCATCCTTGCCATGTTCTGCAGCATTCTCACCGGCATCCCGGCGGTGATCATGGGCATCGTCTCGCTGAACAAGATCAAGAAGTCGAACGGCGCGCTCGGCGGTGGAGGCATGGCCATCGCGGGCATCGTTACCGGAATCGTCTGCAGCCTTATCGGAGTGGCAAGCCTCGCCGCCTTGTCCGCACCCATGCTGATTCGTCAGCGCCAAAAGGCGGATGCCGTCGTCATGACCTCCAATCTCAAGATGTTTTATATCCAGGCTTTGGAATACTCCGAAGAGCACAACGACACCTTTCCCGACCAGGCGACTGCTGCGAACTATTTGGCCGACTTGAAGATTGGTCGGTCGATCAAAGGTGACTGGCTCTATTTCCCAAAGGCTTCCGCGACCGCAGCCAGCGAAGTCCTCCTGATCAGCCCGGCCACTCCTGACACGGTCGTTCTGCAAGTCGATGGTTCCGTGAAAACCCTCAAGGACAAGGAAACGGTTAGGAAGCTCATCGACTCCAGCAGAACGCCGCCCGTCGAGATTCCAGCCACCCGCCGCTGAGAGGCTCCGTGTGCCGACAAAAATGGCCGGGAACCCATGAGGATCCCCGGCCTTGAACTGTCGGCTTAGTTTCTGGACTTGTCCTTCTCGGCTTCCAACTCGTCCTTGCCCTTGCCGCGTGGCAGCTTCGGCTCCACGGGTGATCTCGGCTGAACCGGTGGCGCGATCTGACGCGGCGGCTGGACTTCACGAGGTGGGACCACCTGCTTGCGTTCCGGTGCGATCTCGCGCTTCGGCTGCGGTTGAGCCTCACGTGGTGGAGTCACTTGCTTTCTCTCGGGCGGAGCGATCTCACGCTTCGGAGTGGGCGCGGCTTCGCGGGGTGGTGTCACCTGCTTTCTTTCCGGCGGAGCGACCTCACGCTTCGGTGTCGGTGCAACTTCACGTGGCGGCGTCACCTGCTTTTTCTCCGGAGGCGCGATCTCACGCTTCGGTGTCGGTGGAACCTCACGTGGTGGTGTCACCTGCTTCTTCTCCGGAGGGGCGATCTCACGCTTCGGCGGAGTCTTGGGCTCCACCTGACGGTCCGGTGGCATGATTTTCTTGTCCGGCTTGTTGACGTCGGGCTGGGTACGGTCAGGCACCCCATCAGGCTTGCGGCCTTTATCCACATCGGGGCCGCGATCGGGACGAGGCTTGTCCTTCGCATCTGGAACAGAAGGGATGACCTTCTTGTCGGGCATCGGCTCTGGTGTCCGATCCTTTCCTTCGCGGCCAGGGATCACCTGCTTGTCCGGCTTGCTCTTGTCTCCGGGACGCACCACGCCATCGGGCAACTCAGCGCCGGTCTTCGGATCACGAGGCTCGAACTTGCGTGGGACCGGCAGCTTCGGCGGGGCTTCCTTGGACGGAAGCTGCTCGGCGCGCTTCGCCACCACCGGGGACTTGGTGAACTTCTCACGCACCACCGCAGCGGGTTTGTCACTGCCCTCGGGTGCCTTCTCCATCGCACGGTTCTCCAGCTTCTGGCGTTCCTGCACGAACTGGGTCATCTCTTTGCGCTTGCCCACAATCTGCTCGCGCTCCTTCTTGCCCACGGCCTCGAAGGACTGGCGGTTTTCACGGTTCGCGACGTAGGTATTCAGTGGCTGGGCGAAGTCAAAGTTGTCGCGCTGCGCCTTGCGCGAACCCACGGCGAGGGCACTCAATGCAGCCCAGGTGCGTGGCGGACGGGCTGCCTCGTTGTCCCGATAGTACTCGAAGTCATCACGGCGTGAGCTCTCCCAGTTGCTGTCATCGCGATGCTCCCAACGGTTGTGTACGTAGAGCGGATCGTATCCACGGCGACCTGATGCATAAGAATAGCCGGCGTAAAAGCCCTCGTCACGATAACGTGGCGCATAGTAGTCGCCGAAGTAATAATGACCGTAGCTCGGACGCACGAAGAGGTGGTTCAGGAACACGTTCAGAACAATGACCGTGGAAGGGGTGTAGGAGTAGTCGGGCCGATTGTAGTAGTCGTGACTGAACCGCACTGGGGCGAAGACCACGCCACGGCGGCTGACGTTGTAGTCCCAGTAACCGTCGATGAAGACGTAGCCACGGCGCGTCCACTGGTAATGAGCGGGGATCCAGATCCAGTTCGTCTGGGCTGGCTCCCAGTAGCCTGGCTGCCAGGCATACCGGTCTTCGCGATACCGCCAGTTTCCTGAAATCCAGACGTGGTTGCGGGAAGGTGACTCGACGTTGGGTCCGCTCTCGATCGACTTGGGTGGTTGTGGAAGGTAGGCCACCTCCTGCGTCGTCTCATCAGCCCAGTAGCCGGAGGTCCATTGCCATTGACCTTCCGCTTCGCCCCAGTATCCGGGGACCCATTGGCGACCGGGTGGCAGGTTGCGCCAGATCCCGCTGATCCAAAGGAAGTCGCCTTGCTCCTCATCCCAGCCCCAATAGCCTGGAATCCAGGCGACGTTGTCACCTTCCAACCGCTGCTCCGGCGGGACTTCTTCAATCATCGAAGGTGGCGAGGATCGGACGAGAATCCCGGGCGTGGGATCGTAGCTCACCGAGGCGGCGAAGGCCTCGTGCACCGGACCACGGGTCAATTCCTCGACTCCGGCCTCGATCGCGCTGGCCCTCCCAGGGGCAAGCAATACACCCCCGAATGCGAGCACGCTGAGCGCGCCCATGAAAGTGTAATGTTTCAGGTTCATGATGGTAGTTCTATAGGTTCTTTCGACAGTGGGTGGACGCTTTGGAGAAGGATTCCATTCGATTTGTTTTCCCAATCCCGGAATGCCACCCAGCCTCTTGAAGCCTAAGCGCCCACTCCAGCTTCGCAAATCCCAACACCATTGAATCGCGCCCGATGCGCGGCTCAAAATGCACGGTTGCCAACAATAACAACCCCCTTCAAAGCCACCTTCAAACTAAGGAGCTGTCTTCGCTTCGACTTTCTTCTGCCCTTCATTCAGCACCGCGATAAACGCCGGCTTGGGGAGCATCGCACGATCGAGCAGCAACGCATGATTGGTCCTGCCACGGATTGGAAAATTGTTCAGCCAACTGAAGCCGTCATTCAGGCCCCACAAGGTCACGCGGCCGATGGATTTCCGATGGCGCATGTAGACGTCGAACAGCTCGGCATAGCGTTTCGCCAGCTTCTGTTGGACCTCATCAGGCAGCCCGGCCTTGTAGGGATCGAGGGACGGATCAGCCTTCTCGCGACGGTTGATGTCGGCATTGCCGAAACCTCCCCTTGCCGGGAGCACATCCACATCGAGCTCGGTGACCATCACCTTCAGCCCGAGCGCGGAAAGGTCCTCGATCGTCTTCTCGATCTCGGAGATGGCAGGTCGATCGAGGCTGAAATGCGACTGGGTGCCCACCCCGGTGATCGGCACTCCGCGCGCAATCATCCCCTTCAGGAGGGTCACGCAGTTGCGGCGCTTGCGCGGGTCCTCGAGGCCGTAGTCGTTGTAGTAGAGCTCGGCATTCGGAGCGGCCTCCTTGGCGAATCGAAAGGCTTGATCCAGGAAGTCGTCGCCGATGATGCGTTTCCATGGCGAATCCCGCAGCAGTTCCGGCCCGCCATCCGAAAGCGCCTCATTGACCACGTCCCAGCCCTTCACCGAGTCCTTGTAGCGACCAGCCACCGTCCGGATGTGATCGCGCATCCGCTCCAGAAGTTGCTCGCGGGTCGCAGACTTTCCATCGTCGCCCTTGAACACCCAGTCCGGCGTCTGGCTGTGCCACACCAGCGTGTGGCCGATCAGTTTCATGTCGTGCTTTTTGGTGAACTCCGCGAAGACATCGGCCGATTTGAAATCATAGCGATCCGGCGCTGGATGGACCGATTGCCACTTGAATTCATTCTCCGGAGTGATCGCGGAAAACTGCTTGGCCGCCACCTCCTCCGCCTTGGGATTTCGGCCACCAATCTGGTAGGAGCCCACGGCCACGCCGATGAGGTAATCCTCCGCAAACACGCTCCGGAGCGTCGCCGGAGGCTCGACGGCATGCGCCGCAGGCAGTGACGAGGCAAGGCACGCCATCACGGCGAGACGGGAAAGGGACAGTGAGCTCATGAGGAAATTTGGACAGACGATCCTGAAGTAAACCCGCCTCAGCGGAAAATCTTCTGTCCAAAGTAGTAAAGGCTGCTGCCCCAGTGCGCGGCATCATGACCATGACCATCGACGTGCCAGGTATGCGGCACCTGATGTTCCTTCAGGTAGGCATGCATTCCCTGGCTGATGTTGATCAGGCCATCCTTGTTTCCGCAGGTCAGCACCAGCAGCTTCAGGTGTTTCTTCGCCTCATCCGGCTTCGGCATGACCTCCGCCGGAGCCTTGGTGTTCGGAGCCGGGGAAAAGGCGCCGATCCAGGCGAAGGTGTCGAGGTGGCTGAGGCCGAAGTTCAGCGTCTGCCCACCGCCCATCGAAAGCCCCGCCAGCGCCCGACCCTCCGGAGTCTTCTCGACTTCATAGTGCGCGGCGATCGACGGAATCACATCATCCAGCAGATCCCGTTCGAAGTTCGCGAACGCCGGAGCCGCTGCATAGATGTTTCCTTCCGGGCGATCGTTCTTCTGTGCCCTTCCGTTCGGCATCACCACGATCATCGGCACCGCCTTCTTGTCCGCGATCAGGTTGTCGAAAACCGCATCCACCGTCACGAAGCGCTGCCACTCGGTTTCGTCGCCGCCGATGCCGTGCAGCAGATAAAGCACCGGATAGGTCTTCTCCTTCGAATAGCCCGGAGGCGTGTAAACCTGCATCCGGCGTTTCGTGCCGACCGTTTTCGATTCATACTCCAGCATCTCCAACCGACCATGTGGGATGCCCTCGCGCCGCACATTAAAACCTGCTGGAGGAGCCTCGAAGGCCGGCTTGTCATCGGGCGTCAACACAATCGGTTGGCCGAAAGCCTTTTGGGGATTCGGCGGAGCGTCAGCCCCGTTTGAAGTCAAAGCCATCGCGGCCATCAGCCCGAGAACCGGGAGAATTCGTGTGGGTTTCATGCTTCGACCACTACGCCTTCATTTTCATGATCCGTCAAAGCACATCGCCTCCCACAAAACGGGCGCTCAATAGTTCGGCAGCGTGTCGCGGTAGCCGTTCTTGTAGTTCTGCATCTCGTTCTTGTACTGCTGCTCCCGCACCGCCTTCATGTTCGCCTCGCGCGCGGCATTCTGCTGCTCATAGAACGAATCCGACGACTGCGACTGGTACTGGCTCGGCTCCCGGTAGGTGCTCGGGCCGTTGTAGCCCGGCTGGACATCGAGGCCCCAGAAGTGGTCGGAATCTTCCTGCGTGCAGCTGGAGAGCAGAGCCGTGGCAGCGGCGAGGGTGGAAAGGCAGAGGGAGCGTTGGAGGATTGTCATGAGGACGATGGTTGAATAATCCTCTATTCGATTATTCACCGTTCACTCCGCTGTCAATCCTACCGGGGCTTCAATATGTCCCGACAATACCAGTCCGGTTTTTCTCCGGCTAAACACGTCCTATCCCTGCACCAAGGGTGCTGTCCTGTGATAACGGGGAACCCCCTGGCTAATCGCAGTCGACCCCACTATTTTGACGTGCCAAATTGATGCATCGTATGACCCAACATGTCACCCCCAGTCGTTCAGGACGCGTTGCTAGGATCGTTCTGAAAGTGGCTTCCGCTGCGGCATTTCTGGTGACGCTTTATGTCTGGTTCGTAATGACCTTGCATATTCTCAGCTGGCTGGATGGTCATGAATTTCAATCGCTTTTTGAACTAGGGGTGAACTACTCGTCAGCTTACGCCCTCGATTCCTTGTGCTCGTTGTTGCTGATCTTGGGATATCTAGGAATATGCCGCTCGTCCCGAGTGCTGACGAGCGGCCTGATTTTTTCCTCGTCCAGCCTCCTGCTGCGGCTTTTAGCCGAAAGGTGGGGTGGCCACATGTTCTGGTTCGAGCCATATACAAGATCTGGCATCTACGTAGTCGCGTTGATTTTGTTCCATGCTGCCTACCGCTCGCCGATTTCATCACAGAGCACCTAACGGTGCCATTGCTTTCGACTGAGACATCGACGCTCCTTATTTTCCAAAGCATGGGCCTATGGAGCCGGGGCATTGCTGCCCCAAGGCCGGGTGGTTGCGACAGGAATGTCGCAGCTCCTCATTTCACAGGCTCCATCTTCGGGACGAGGAAATGGAAGCAGGCGAGGGCCGCGAGGTAGGCCAGGCCGGCGCATGTGAAGAGCAGGGTGTAGACGTGCTCGTTGGTGGAGTTCTTTTCCTGCGCGGCGAAGAGGATGGCCGTGAGCTTGAGAAGTCCCATCGCGCCGAGCCCTCCGGCGGTTCCGCCGATACCGGCGACGGTGGCGACGGCATGCTTGGGGAAAAGATCGGAGACGCTGGTGTAGAGGTTCGACGACCAGCCCTGGTGCGAGGCCATGGCGAGCCCGACGATGCAGATGGCGACCCATTTCCACTCGATCGGCACGAAGGTGGTGAGCGCCACCGGCAGCACGCCGATCACGCAGACAAGCATGGCGGTCTTGCGGGCCTTGTTGAGCGACCAGCCGCGTTTCAGAAGCGTGGAGGAAAGCCAGCCTCCGCCGATGCTGCCGACGTCCGCCATCAGGTAGATGACGAGGAAGGGCGGACCGAAGTCGAAGATCTTCATCCCGAAGTGCTGGCTGAAAAAGAGGGGCAGAAGATAAATGTTCCAGCGCCAGATCGCGTCGGTGAAGAATTTCCCCATCATGAAGGCCCAGGCCTGGCGGGTGGAAAGGATGCGTCCCAGCGGCATGGAACCAGTGACCACGTCGGGGGGATCGCTGTGGATGTGGGCGAGTTCGGACGGCGAGACAAGCGGATGGGTTTCCGGAGAAGGGAAGGCCTGCAGCCAGAATGCCAGCCAGATGAGTCCGACCGCACCAGTGGCGAGGAAGGCTGCCTGCCAGCCGAAGTGGAGGAAGAGGATCGGCACCAGCACGGGAGCGAGGATGGCACCGACGTTGCTGCCGGAATTGAATATGCCCGCGACGAGCGCA
>JANOBS010000349.1:0-4871 GCA_031411755.1 Luteolibacter sp.
GCGAAAAATACCGCACACATGGCACGCATCCTAGGCATCGAAATCCCAAACGAGAAGCGCATCGAAGCGTCGCTTCCCTATATGTTTGGTATCGGCAGCTCGACCGCAGCGAAGATCCTCGATCACGCTGGCATCGACCCCAACATCCGCACCGGTCAGCTGACCGAGGAGCAACTCGTCAAGATCGCCCAGGTGATCCAGGCTGAGGGCGTCCTCATCGAAGGCGACCTTCGTCGTGAGAAGCAGTCGCAGCTCAAGCGCCTCACCTCCATCAACTGCTACCGCGGCATCCGTCACAAGCGCGGCTTGCCCGTTCGTGGCCAGCGCACCCGCACCAACGCCCGCACACGCAAGGGCAAGAAGAAGACCGTGGGCGTCAAGAAGTAACCAGTAGCACCTTACGAACATGGCTGACGAAGAAATCACGGCTCAGGAAACTGACGCCCCTATCGAAACTCCCGCTCCTGCTGTTGCAGCAGCCCCGGCTCCCGCTGCTGTTGCAGCACCTGCCGCCGCTGCCGCTCCGGAGGTGCCTGCTGAAGGACCCAAGAAGGACCAGAAGCGCGACATCTTTGCCGAAATCGCCGGTGGAGAAGAAGAAATCAAGATCCACAAGGCGAAGGGCTCGAAGAACATTACCCGCGGGATTGTTCACGTGACCGCCACCTTCAACAACACCCTTGTCAGCGTCACCGACGCGAATGGCAACTCGATCGGTTGGTCGAGCGCCGGCAAGATGGGCTTCAAGGGTTCCCGCAAGAGCACGGCCTACGCCGCGCAGGTGGTTTCGCAGGACGCATGTCGTCAGGCGATGGGCCACGGCTTGAAGGAAGTCGAAGTCCGCGTCAAAGGCCCCGGCTCCGGTCGTGAGGCTGCCGTCCGTGCGGTTCAGGGCCTCGGCCTTGAAATCAGCGCGATCAAGGATGTCACCCCGATCCCGCACAACGGTTGCCGCCCCAAGAAGGCTCGCCGCGTGTAATCATTTCCAACTTTAAAAGATCATGGCACGTTACACCGGTCCCCGCACCAAGATCAGCCGCCGCTTCGGCGTGGCTCTCTTCGGTCCTTCCAAATCCCTCGAGCGCCGCAACTTCCCGCCGGGCCAGCATGGCATCCGCGCAGGTCGCAAGAAGAAGAGCGAATACTCCGTCGCCCTTGGCGAGAAGCAGAAGCTCCGTTTCCAATACGGCGTCCTCGAAAGCCAGTTCCGCAAGTACTATGAAGAAGCCGCCCGCCGTCGTGGTGTGACCGGCACCATTCTTCTCCAGATCCTGGAACTCCGCCTCGACAATGTTTGCTACCGCCTCGGCTACGGCAACACCCGTCAGGCTGCCCGTCAGCTCGTCAACCACGGCCACATCCTTGTGAACGGCCGTACGGTGGACATCGCCTCCTTCCAGGTGAAGCCGGGCGACGTGATCAAGGTCGGCGCCAAGCCGTCCTCCCAGCAGTTCGCCCTTCGCATGATGGACCTGACCCAGTCGGTGCCACTTGTCGACTGGCTCACTGTGGATCGCGACAAGCTTGAAGGTGTCGTCGCCCGCGTTCCAGAACGCTCCGACATCGACCCGCAGGTCAACGAGCAGCTCATCGTCGAGCTTTACTCGCGCTGATCTCATCGGACATCCGATTTGCAAAACGCCTTGGGGAAACCCCAGGCGTTTTTTGTTTGGAGCGGATCTGTTGAAAATCGGCCTCTACTTCCGGCTCTCAGGTAGGTTTGCCGATCGATCGGTGGCTTGGGCATTTTTACTCCACGGAGAACACAGAGATCGAGGAGGTTGCTTGGGAGTCGAATCGATTGTTTGATCCCGCCGATGTCTTCTCGAGAGCGCCCATCCTAGGCATCTCTGCGTCCTCCGTTTCCTCGGAGGCTCAGCGGTCATAAAGGCTTCGATCCACCGGCCAAGCTGTCTGAGGCTAACGGATTGGGGCCTGACCTGCGGCTACCGGCATCAGAAGGATCTGCCGCAGGTCCATCACCGCGACACCCGGCTTGCTTCGTGGACGGACCTCCAGGGTCTGAGGGCCGGTTTCCTTGAATGTGACGCGACCCACCACGCGCTCCTTGAAGTTTTGGAAATGGCCGGTGTCCTCGACTGTGAAGTTCGCGGTCTGGCCGGCGGTGATGAGGTCCACCTCGCTGCCTCCGCTGCCTTTTCCACAGCCCTGCCAGACATGGATGTCATAGGTGCCGGGACGGCTTACATCAAAATCCCATGACGCCCAGTCGGCCGGATTCGTCCAGTAGCCGAGGGTGTTCTTCTTTTCCTCTTCCTCGTAGCGGAGCTTCTCGCCCGTGGCCTTTGCCTGGCTGGAGTGCAGGACAATGCGTCCGCCGGTGAGCTGGGCGGGCAGGATGTATTCCTTGGAAACCTGATCGCCCTTTTTGAAATCCTCGTGGCAGGAGGCGCAGCGTGGAAGCTTGCCACGCTCGACGATTTTCGAAGCGGCCCCATCGACGGTGAAGAATTCCCAATCGTTGGCCTCGGGGAAGAATCCGGCTTCGCGCTTCCACATGCCGGTGAAGAGCTCGGTCTTGTTCTCAGGAGTGAATTTCTCCTTCAGTAAAAGGCTGCCTACCGGAAATTTCCCCCATGGATCGAACAGTGGTAGCACTCCCGGCTCATTGGCATAGACATGGATGGTCGGTCCATGAGGATTGGAGGGTGTGACCGGAAATACGGAAGTCCCGCTGCTGCTGCCGATGCTGCAAGGAAGCTCGGGGGGCGTATCAGTCGGCTTGGGCGTGACCCTTTCAAGCGCGGCGCGGTCCTTCACGAACTTGAGAAGCTCGGCATCGGTCGGAGCCGCCGCGAAGGAAGCGACCGGCAGGGCGAGAAGACAGGAACGCAACCACATGCCGCGCAGGATGGCAGGAATCCTGCCGCTGACGAGAAGTATGGAGGAGGCGATGGCTGCCTACTTCAGTTTGTGACGGAAGAACTCCAGCGTCACGCCGAGTCCTTCTTCCAAAGTGTGTTTCGGAACCCAGCCAGCAGCACGCAGCTTCTCGGAGCTGGCACGTGAGTTTCTAACATCTCCTGCACGCTCGGGTGCATGAAGCACTTTCGAACTGGAGTCCGCCGCACTGATGAGTCCGTTGGCGAGGTCGTTGATGGTGATCTGGCCGCCGTAACCGGCATTGAAGACACCAACGACACCCGGAGTTTCCACCGCGAAGGAAAGCGCGCCGACGATGTCCTTCACGTAGATGAAATCGCGTGTCTGGCCGCCATCGCCGAAGACCGTGATGTCCTCGTTCTTCACGGCCTTCTCGATGAAGATCGGCACGGCAGCGGCGTAGGCCCCCTTGGGATCCTGGCGTGGTCCGAAGACGTTGAAGAAGCGGATGGCGGCGGTTTCCAGACGGCCTTCGCGCTGGAACATGCCGAGGTAGTATTCGCCGTCGAGCTTGGTGATCGCATACGGGCTCTTCGGCTCCGGGATCATGGCTTCCAGCTTCGGCACGGTGGGATTGTCGCCATAGATCGCGGCGGACGAGGCGAAGACGAGCTTCTTCACGCCCGCAGCGGCGGCTTCTTCCAGCACGTTAAGCAGGCCATGAACATTGATGTCCACGCATTCACCGGGCTTCGCCATCGACTCAGGCACGCTGACCAGCGCGGCGAGGTGGAAGATATAGTCCACTCCCTCGACCGCCTTCTTCACCAGCTCGCGATCGGTGATCGAGCCTTCGATGAAGGTGTGCTTCAGGCCATCCAGATTGTGACGATAGCCGGTGCGGAGATTGTCCAGCACCCGGATCTCCTCCGCCTTGTCCTGATAGTGTTCGACGATGTGTGAGCCGATGAATCCCGACCCGCCGGTGATGAGGATGCGCATGGAAGTAGATGGTGAGTGGTAAATTGTAAATGGTGGTCAGGAGCGAGGGCCGCAGAAGGAATCGGCTTTGTTCTCCATGGCGCGAAGCATCGAGCCGATGAGAGCGCATTTTGAATCAAGAGTTTGATGCGTGGAATCATCGAGGTATCCGGCTTGTCGTGCTTGATCAAGCCATGACTGGGTCTCGAAAACTTCTCCCAATGAATCGCTGAGTTTGGCAATGAATGCAGCTGGATAACGTCGCTTTGCCCAAGCTTCCGTGAGGTTCGCGGCCACTGCCCTGGACGACCGTCTGATCTGATCCGTTAGTGAAAACCGCTCTTCTTTCGGAAAGGATTTGGAGTTCTCAAAAATGGCCAATGAGAGTTCGAGGGACGCTTCGTAAACCCGCAGATCACGGAAGGAGGCAGCATAATCGGCTTGCCGTTTCGATGGAACGTCTTCGCTCACGGAATCTGAGTGCTCAACCATTCACCATTCACAAATTACCACTTACAATTCTCTCCATCTCGGAAAGCTTTCGCTCGATGGCGGCGACGAAGGCGAACTGGTTGCGGCAGCGCTCGATGTTGTGGGCCGGGCGCTTGATCTTGAAGTAGACGTCTCCCTGAAGGTAGTCGGTCAGGAAACGGATGCCGCATTCCAGGGTAAGGAGCTTGCCGGAGAAGGCGAGGTGCGCGACCTCGGCTTCATTGAGGAAGGATTTGGCCGCGCCGAGGTAGCCCTGGACAAGGCATTCGAAGCGATCAAGGCGGATGTCGAGTTTGTCGAGGTCGGTGTCGTCCTCTCGCGTGGTCGGCGTTGCGGTGCGGACCATGTCACCGAAGTCATAGAGCGCGGAACCAGGCATGGTCGTGTCTAAATCGATCACGCAAATTCCTTCTGCGGTGTGCTCGTCGAGCAGGACGTTGTTGAGCTTGGTGTCGTTGTGAGTGACGCGCTCGGGAATGGCACCGGAGGCGATGAGGTCGGTGATGCGCGAGCAATCCGCCGCACGATTGCGGGCGAAATCGATCTCCGCTTGG
>JANOBS010000350.1:0-9593 GCA_031411755.1 Luteolibacter sp.
GCTCGCCAGCCTCTATCAGGATCATCCACCTTCGCCCGACAGCCTCAAACCAGGCCCACTTCGCACCCAGGCCCTTGCCAGCGAGGCGGAGAAACTCATGGAGACGGAGCCGGAAACCGCCATTCGCAAGCTACAAGCAGCGACGCCGGGAGCTGAACGGGATGCGATCTATCAGGCCGTTTCCAACAGTTTGGCAGGCCGCGATCCCTGGCGGCTTCTGACCATTGTCTCCACTCTCAGTGGTTCATTGCAGGGCGGAAAAAGCGAGCTGGACCGCGCCCTTCTATTCGCAGGGAAGAGCGACCCGAAACGCGCCCTCGCCCTACTGCCTGAGCTTTCGATCCGGGTTGGCGGGGCACGCGAACTCGCGGTGAAAATTGTTTCCGGCTGGGTTCAGAAGGACCCGGCCGCAGCGATCCAGTGGGCAGCCAAGGCCGGAATCCGGCTGGACTCCGATGACGTGGAGAGTGCCCAAGGAAACACAGAGTCCCTGCTCAAACTGTTGACGGGTGATGACCTGAGCACACGCCTGATGGCCGAGCGTATTCTCTCGCAACAGGTAAAGGAGGGCTTGGTCGATGGCACTGCGAAGAACCTGTTGGAGAAAATGCCGCAGGAATCGGCGGACAATACAGTCAAGTGGCTGGCGGCGGAAGCGGCCGCGAATGGCAACTACGCAGAGGCCATGCAAATCGCCGCGATGACCTCGCCCGCCGCTCGCGCTGAGAACGTCCTGCCACAGATGGCGATCCAATCCATCCACAGGAATCCAAACGAAGCGGTGAAATGGCTCCAATCGCTGCCCGCTGCCGATCAACGCGCCATTATCACCGGCGTCAAACAGCATTTGAGCCACTACAACGACGACGAACTCCGCGACGTAATTCAACAGCTCCATCCATGAAAACTTTCCGCTCTTTCCTGATTCCAGCCGTCAGCTTCGCCGCCGCTTGGGGGATCACGTTCTTTGTGAGCCGTCGCCATCACAGCGCGCGTGAAGAGCCAGAGACCGTCATCCGGAATTCCGGCTCCTCCACGCAGCGGAGTCGTGAGGCACCCCGGAAAATCAGCACTGAAAAGCTCGCCGAGGATTTCCAAACCCATCCCCTGTCCGAGTGGTCGAAGCTCTGGGAGGAGTTCGCCATCCAAGCCACCGCGAGCGAGCTTCAGAACCTGCCAAAACTCGCAGCAGGCGGGCGGAATCAGTATGACAACCCGGACCAAGATATTTTGAAAATCCTCGGTCGCGAGGAACTGGCGATCCGTGCGGGCCGGCCCGTCGAGCTGGCACCGGAGGCCTTTTCCGCCCTCGCCGAGAGAGACCCGGAGACCGCTTGGAAGAACTTCGCGCAGCACAATCGGCATGACTACGCCACTGCCGCCTTGAGGACCCTCGCCTCGCATGATCCGGAGGAAGCCCTGCGGCGTTTCCAAGACATGCCGATAAGCGCAGAGGAACCACTCGGCGATGGGGGTCGGGCGGAGGGTAGGCGTGCCGCCGTCTGGCCCACGCCGCTCGGCGCGATCTTCGGCGCCTGGGCCCGGCGTGATCCTGCTGCTGCGGCCGCCGCCGTGATGAAACTGCCACCGGCTTATAGAAACGAGGCCGCCAGCAATGTGGCCATGACCTGGTCCTTTCAAGACGGTCCTGCCGCGATCCGTTACCTTCTCGATTTCACCAAGTCCGGAGAAGGCCTCGAAAGCAGGCAAATCCGGCTGGATTCCGTGCTGCGCGCCTCTTTCCGCACCCATCCTGCCGAGACCGCGAAACTCATGGAGAATCCCAGGCTCCGCCTTGCGATCGACAAGCTTCCTTGTGACTACGTGGCTCTCGGCCCCTGGGCGGCAGCGGATCCAGAGGGCGTGGTTGGCTGGCTTCTGGAACCAGCGGGGGACGATCACAACCGCTCTTACAGCCTGACCGATCTCCTGGATGGCGAACCGCAAACCGCCGCCCGTATCCTTCGTGGCTTAGCCGCTGCAGGCACCAGCGTCAGCATCAAACAGATCCTGTCGATCCATTGCCGCGATCCGGAGCTGGCCCTTTCGCTTGCCAACGAACTCGGCATGGATCTGCAAAACTCTCCCGAATTGAAACTCTGCCAATGGGAGGATGATCCGGGAGCTTCGATCAATCGCTGGCTGGAAGAATTGAGGAAAAACGGAAATCCCGATCGGGCATTGGCCGAACTGGGATGGACCAAGGAAATTGCCACCGAGCTCGCTGCCCGTGCGGCACGGGCTTTTCCTGGGAAGGCGGCGCAACTTGCCAAGCTCGTGCCAGCGGCGTCGCTGGACACTGCAGAACTCTGGCGTAGAAACCACCACGATATGATCCGCTACTGGCCTGAGCTCGAGCCCTTCCTGGCCTATCCCAAGTCTCAGGAAAATGGCGGCAGAATCCCCGCCTTCGAGGAATCCCAATTCCAGCTCGATCCCGCCGCAGCCGCCGAGCAGATGCTTTCCAGACAGCCCAGTGCTGACGATGTCACTGAGGCGGTGGAGATTTGGGCACCGCATGATCCGGTCGCGGCACGTGCGTGGCTCACCCGCATCTCCGACCCCGAGGCACGCCAAAAAGGCGAACTGGCGCTCGCTGAGATCCAGGCTCCACGTGATCCGCTCTCCGTGCTCACTTTTCTAACAAGTCAGACCCTGCCCGATGACTCCACAAGCGACCTATGGAAAACCAGCCTCCATCGCCTCGCCCTGAACGGTGGCGACTGGAAGGGCTGGCTCGCCCGGATGCCGGCATCCATGGACAGTGACCGAACCGAACTCGAAGAATCGCTGACCGATGAACTCAAGCTGCTGGATCTGGCGCGGAGAGCCGCCGGGAACTGATCGCGAATTCTAAGCCCAATGACCATTCCACCCCCAAACCACAGTCGAAGCCGCGCTCCCGGTCAGGCGTAGGACGACTTCGACCTTGCTAAAGAAATGAAAGCCACAGTTGGATTCACCCTCGCAGCTCTTGTCGCTTGCCTGAACTTGTCGTCATGCAGGCTCGAATCGAACAATCACCAAGCAAGCGTTCCTGAACGTGTGAATACGGGATACGTCACGACGTTCGAGAAGGGAGACTTCGTTCCGGATAGGCGACCGTTGAGGTCCAAGCATACCAGGGATTTGCGCGAGTTGGCGCTGACCTTGCCGATATGGGAATCGGAATCCGAAGGTTCGACGAAATGGGTTTACGAGAACTCGTCTGTGGCGACCGATGCTGACCATTGGACCACCCCGGCAGACGGAGCACAATCTGCGGTGAAATTGAAGCGGCTCCCCGTCTCCCCCAGTGGCGCACAAAGGCTTGAGATCTGGGTTCCACCTTCGAAGGCTGACGGTCCCCCAAGAAGCGTGAGCTGGACATCAATCGTCGAACGCCGGGACGGAGGCTGGCTGGTTCAGAGCGCCAGGAAAGACAATGGCTAACAAATCGTGGCTCCTTCCCGTCCATGAGCATTTCAATCAAAAGAAACCAACCAACACCATGAAGCTTCAACATTATCTCCTCATGCTTTTCCTCCCGGTTCAGCTTTCCCTTGCGGAGGAGGCCGCACCGGCAGCCAAGAAGGCCGAAGACTGGCGTGCTGGCATGCCGGAGGAGGTTCGCACCAAACTACCCAAGGATACCTTCACCCTACTTGCTCAATTGGGATACGATGGCCGACCCAAATCACAGACGGGGAGGGATCCGATTCCCGTCAAAGTCAAAGGCGATAACGACAATAATTTCGACAAGGATGACAGCAACGACTGGGTGGTTGAGGTTTCCAGCATCAATTTCCAAGGAAAGGCAATCTCGGGAACACTCGTCTATGACAAGACTGAACATGGCTGGACCTGTACTGCGATGCTCCCGGGGAAATCGCCAATTGGTTGGGGATAGTATTTCGAGGGAAGGTTGGGCATTTGTACCCGAGAATCGGTCCCGGAAGACTCTCCTTCGACGCAGAGGGAGTCTTACTTCCGCTGGGATGGGAAAAGATACATCCCCGACCGAGTCGAGTTCGCTCGAGGCGGTTGATCCTACTCGTAAACTGGCGAAGGACGATGAAACTTGGGGACAGCAAGAAGTGTCCCCTCTCCATTAGGCCACCTGGCGGTCGACGTCCTCGCGGAGGTTCTCGATGATGTAGTCCTGACGGTCCGGCGTGTTCTTGCCCATGTAGAAGGCCAGAAGCTCTTTCACACCCTTGCCCTCTTCGTAAGCTACGGGATCGAGGCGCATGTCGGCACCGATCATGAACTTGAACTCGTCAGGCGAGATTTCCCCGAGGCCCTTGAAGCGGGTGATCTCGGAGGTCTTGCCAAGTTTCGTCAGGGCCTTCTGTTTCGCCTCTTCGTCGTAGCAGTAGATGGTCTCCTTCTTGTTGCGCACTCGGAACAGCGGCGTCTGGAGGATGTAGAGGTGACCGTCACGGATCAGCTCGGGGAAGAACTGGAGGAAGAAGGTCAGCAGCAGCAGGCGAATGTGCATGCCGTCGACGTCGGCATCGGTGGCGATGACGACCTTGCTGTAGCGCAACTCTTCCAATCCGCCTTCGATGTTCAACGCGGCCTGAAGCAGGGCGAACTCCTCGTTTTCATACACGATCTTCCGCGCGAGTCCGAAGGTGTTGAGCGGCTTGCCGCGCAGCGAGAACACGGCCTGCGTTTCCACGTCGCGGCTCTTGGTGATCGAGCCCGAGGCGGAGTCACCTTCGGTTAGAAAGAGCGTGCTCTCTTCACGACGCTTGTGCTTGGTGTCGAAATGCACGCGGCAGTCGCGAAGCTTCTTGTTGTGGACCTTCGCCTGGCGAGCGCGGTCGCGAGCGAGCTTCTGGACGCCTTTGAGATCCTTGCGCTCGCGCTCAGCGAGCTGGATGCGCTTCTGGATCGCCTCGGCGACGCGCGGGTTCTTGTGAAGGTAGTTGTCGAGGTGCTCCTTGAGGAAATTTCCGATGAAGGTGCGGAGCGATTCGCCATTCGGGGAGACGCCCGCCGAGCCGAGCTTGGTCTTGGTCTGGGACTCGAACACCGGCTCCTCGATGCGCACGCAGATGGCGGCCTCCAGTCCGGCGCGGATGTCGGAGGGCTCGTACTGCTTTTTGTAGAAGCCGCGAATCGCATTTACGAAGGCCTCGCGGAAAGCCTGAAGGTGCGTCCCGCCCTGGGTGGTGTTCTGGCCGTTGACGAAGGTGTAGTACTCCTCGCTGGACTCCGGCGTGTGGGTGAAGGCGATGTCGATGTCCTTGCCGATGAGGTGGATCGGTTCGTAAAGCGCTTCGCTCTCCATCTCCTCGCGCAGCAGGTCGAGCAGGCCGTCCTTCGACTTGAACTTCTTGCCGTTGAACACGACCGAGAGCCCGGGGTTCAGGTAGGAATAGTAGCGGCACATCTTCTCGACGGTCGCGTCCTTGAACTTCGACTTGGCGGGGAAAATCGTGCGGTCGATTTCGAACGCGAGCCGGGTGCCGTTCGGCGCTTCCTCGCGTCGCGTGTGCTTCATGTCGACCGCGAGCAGGCCCTGTGAAAACTCCAGTGCCTTGGTCTCGTTTTCACGCCACGCCTGGATCTCGAAGAAGCTGGAAAGCGCGTTTACCGCCTTGATGCCGACGCCGTTGAGGCCGACGGTTTTCTTGAAGGCCTCGCTGTCGTACTTCGCGCCGGTGTTGATCTGAGCGGCGCAGTCGAAAAGTTTCCCGAGTGGAATGCCACGGCCGAAGTCGCGGACCTCGACCCGGCCCTCCTCGTCGATCTCGACGCGGACTTCCTTGCCGTTGCCCATGATGTATTCGTCGATCGAGTTGTCGATGACCTCCTTGAGCAGGATGTAGAGTCCGTCGTCGGGCGAGGTGCCGTCGCCCAGCTTGCCAATGTACATGCCCGGGCGGAGTCGGATGTGCTCGCGCCAGTCGAGAGAACGGATGTCGGCTTCGGTGTATTCAGCTGCCATGTGGGTGTTGGAGAAGTACCGGACCCGGGCGCGGGGTGCAAGCACCGGGCGCGGCGGACTATTTCAAGCCAGATGAACCGTTGCGCCGACGTTTGAAGACCACGCTTTCGCGAAAAGCCGGCCTGACGGGCCCCTCTAGTCCTTTGGGGGCTCGGGGCGGGGAGCCGTCGCACGCTCCAGCTCATGGAGACGGCGTGTGAGCAGGAGCTGCCATTCCCTGACGTTGAATCGCGCACGACCGCGAGTCTCCAGGGAGGAGAGGACCTGATTCAACTCGGCCACGCGCTTTTCACAGGCAGCCTTGTCGTCAGGCAAATTGCCGAGTTCCGCCTCGGAAAGCCGCTTGCTGTCGGCGATGTAGCGCTTGGCGACCACTTGGTAGAAGCGAGCCCAAGAGTCCGAATCCTTCAGCGGCACGGCTTCGACCGCCTTGAAAAAAGTCACCGCCTCGGTCAGGCGCCCTTGTTCCCAATCCTTCAGCCCCGAGAGCAGCCAGGCCATCAAGAGCGAAACGTTCGCTTCGGCAGGATTGAGCTGCCCCGGACTGATGGAGGGCAGATCATCCATCAGCGCGAGGGTCTCCTCCATGCGCTTCTTGATCGACTGATTGGCCAGATTTGCCTGGGAAACATGCTTCAGTGAAGCCCGTGCCTCGCGCTTGGCATCCGAAGACCGTCCGTTGAGAAACGCCGCGATCACCGACTCGACTCCAGCCCAGGTGCCGGTCGGCTCCTGGACTTCAGGATCGTCCCGCAGGGAAGCGAACTCGGTCGAAGCCTTTTCAAAATCACCTTTCACCATCGCCTCATGGGCTCCTTGGTAACGTCGGTTGATTCTTGAGGCGACCGCGGGATCGATCGAGGTGCCCGGATCCTGCCCTGCTACGGCTTCCAGTGAACCATCCCCGACCAATGGCTTTTTGAGCGGATCCGGACGATTTCCCGAGAGCAGAACGATGCCCAGCACCACCGCCAGTACTCCGACGGCGACAGAACCCCACAGGATGGACTGCTTTCTTTTTTGGGCTGCACGCTGACGCCTGAGCGCCTTCGCATCCTGAACCGGGGCGGCCGCAGGACCGGCCTTGGCCCGCTGCAGAGCGGTCCTGAGTCCGGCAATCATCTCGTCATAAGACGAAAAACGATCTGCCGGCTGATAAGCCATGGCCCGGTTGATCACCGCACAGGTTTCCGGGCTGAGCCACGAAGCCACTGCTCCCAGCGGCCTGACATTGAGCTTCGCCTCGCGGAGAATCGTGGTGACCATCGATTCCTCGGCGCAAGAAGGCTTTCCAGCCAGAGCATGGTAAATGGTCGCTCCGAAAGCATAGATGTCGGACCGGAAATCCTCTTCCAGACCCTCGATCGCTTCTGGCGGCACATAGTAGGGAGTTGCCCAGATTTCCTCAGCCTGTGCCTTTCCGCCCTTCGTTACCAGGGAAAGTCCGAAGTCGACGATCTTCGCGTTGCCCGCCGCATCCAGCAGGATGTTTCCCGGCTTCACGTCGCGGTGGATCAGTCCGGCGGCGTGCGCGGCCTGAAGCCCCTCCGCCACCTGGATCGCCAACGGCAGGACCTCGATCTCGGGTAGTGCCCCGCGCTCGCGGATCTGATGTTCGAAATGGCCACCGGTCACCAACTCCATCGCAATGTAGAATCGCTCAAAGGCCCTCCCGGTCGTCAACACGCGCACCACATGGGGATGACTGATCGAGGCCGTGATGCGGGCCTCCTCCTCGAAGGCCGAGATCCGGCGTTCATCCGCCGAATAGTCCTCATTGAGGATCTTCAAGGCCACCTCGCGATCCAGCGTGTTGTCGTGCGCCACGAAAACCACGCTCATTCCGCCGATCGCGTGGCGACGCAGGAGCGTGTAAGGGCCGAATTCCCTCTTTACACGTGTGTGTTTGCCGCATTCCGGGCACTCGACGTTCGAAAACGGAGCCACTCCGGAAACATCCATCGCCGATCCACACGCGTGGCAGTAGGCGATTGTCGTTTCAGGTCCCGGCATGGCGTGAGCCTAAATATACGGGGCGCACTTCTGCAAACTTGAATCTTTCCACCTGGCCCTCCAAATCTCCGCATGGAATTGCATGTCGAGGATCACGGGGGCGAGCGGCTCGACGCCTGGCTGGCCACCAAACTGCCCGAACTCTCGCGCTCCCGCATCCAGGCGCTGATCAAGGAACGCGCCATCCTCGTCGACGGTCGCCAGGCAAAACCCCGGGATCCCGTAAAGATCGGCAGCCTGATTTCCGTGATCGTGCCGGATGCCGTCCCGCTCGAAGCGCCCGCTCAGGACATCCCGCTCGACATCCTGTTCGAGGACGATGACCTCGTGGTCCTCAACAAGGCCCCCGGCATGGTCGTCCACCCCGCCCCTGGCAATCCCGACGGCACCCTCGTCAACGCCCTGCTCCACCATTGCAAAGGCAAGCTCTCCGGCATCGGCGGCGTTGAGCGCCCCGGCATCGTCCACCGGCTCGACAAGGACACCTCCGGCTGCCTCGTGGTCGCGAAATCCGACGCCGCCCACCAATCGCTCGTCACCCAGTTTTCCGAGCGCAGCACGATGGGAAAAATCTACCTGGCTGTGACCCTGGGCATCCCGAAGCCCTCCAAAGACACGGTTTTCTCCAACATCGGCCGCCACCCGGTGAACCGCCAGAAAATGGCCGTCGTCAATCCCCCGGGCGGAAAAGCCGCGATCACCGACTACGAAATCCTTTCCATCGACCCCTCCTCTATAACAGCCCTGGTCCTCTGCACGCTCCACACCGGCCGCACCCACCAAATCCGCGTCCACATGCTCTCGCGCGGAGCCCCGCTCCTTGGCGACCCGATTTACGGAAAGCCTTCGAAGCACCCCGGCCTCCCCGACCGTCTGATGCTCCACGCCTGGAAGCTGTCCTTCAACCACCCAATCACCGGGATCCGCCACGACTTCGAGTCCCCAATCCCGTCCGAGTTTCAACCGTGGCTTGATCTGCGATCATAGTTTCAAGTTTTCAGTATTCAGTTTCAGGTCCCTCACTTCGACGTTTAATGTTCGATGTCCGACGTTCGATGTTCAACACACCCATCCAGTTCCTTTCCGGCCCGCTGCTCCTCCGTCCACTCACTCCGGAGGACACACCCGCGCTGCTGGCCTTCTTCGACTCCCATGACGAGGAAACCATCCGCATGCGCTACGGCCATTACCGGAATGAAATGACCGCCGACGCCGCGAAACGCCTGACCTCGGTCGACCAGTCCCGCGACCCCGCCCTGGCCCTCTTCACCACCGGCCGACATCCGGAGATCCGCGCCATCGGCCGTTACTACCTGGACGAATCCGGCACCTCCGGCGAGGCGGCCTTCGTGGTCCATGAAAAGGCACGCCGCAATGGTCTCGCCGGGTTTCTGTTAGGTGAGCTCGCCGTCCTCGCCCACGAACGCGGTCTTAAGGAACTCTGGGGCACCGTCCTGCCCGACAACCACGGCATGGCCGCCCTTTTCCTCGCCGCCGGCGGCACCGAGACCACTTCGCCGATCGATGAGGAAAAGGTCTTCCATCTCCCGCTCGACCGGCTCCTCCGCTGGCGAAAGCGTTTCCTCACCTCGAAAAAAATCCACCCCGTCACGCCATGAGTTCAGATCGCATCGGCGTGCAC
>JANOBS010000351.1:0-4244 GCA_031411755.1 Luteolibacter sp.
TTACGTTCAAGGCAAGCTCGATTCCTAATCAATACGAAACAAATGGCTTCAATCTTCAGACGCTTGCATACGACCCAGGCAGCAGTTCCTACAGCATGTTGGAGCCAAGTGGTGCCATCCGGAAATTCAGCGGAACAGGCCAGATCCAATCCGTAGCTGACGCCTCAGGTAATCTGAAGTCCTATACTTATGATGGAATCGGCAACCTGCAATCCATCAGTACCACTCTCGATGACGGAACCAACCAGAGCGATTTCACCTGGAGTGGCGGCAAGATCGCGGAGGTGATTTACAGCGTGAATAGCAGGGCCGTCCTCAAGACGAGCTATGCCTACAGCGGAGACAATTTGGTGACCGTCAAGACGCGCGAGAATACGGCTGCTAGCGGCTCACCGGTGTGGAGCGATCCGATTTCCAGCACCCGCTATTCCTACCACTCCGGGACTTCCCAGATCCGCCACGTCGTGCCGCCTGAGCAATATCGGCAGATGGTGAACAACGGCATTGATCCAGACACGGCTACCGAGTCCCAGCTCAACGATTACGCTTCGACTGAGTATCAGTATTCCGGCGACCGCGTGTCGCTCATGTATAAGAACGGGCGGCGCTACACCTACACCTTCGCTTACAGCTTCAACTACCCAGGCGGAACCTCTTTGAATGTTTGGACCTCCAAGACCGATGTAACGGTACCGGACGGCTCGTTGCGGACCTACTACTACAACAGTCGCAATCAGCTGTTATTGAAGAAGGTCAGTGATTCGGTCAGCACTTCTAGCAAGATCTGGTACCCACTTTACCAGCGCTTCGAGGAGGTTTCGGGCCGAATCCTGCTGTCTGCGGAAGCTTCGGCCATCAACACGGTGAGCGAGTCCGATCCGAATCTGGTCACCCTCAAGTCCAGCGCCGGAAAAGTCACCGTTTACACCTATACCGCCGAAGGAAGAAGTGAATCCATCGGCCTCAAGCAAGGCGAGAGCGGAATGGTCGGATTGCTCAAGAGCTGGACTTACGAAGCCCGCACCGTGAGCGGCATGGGAACGATTTACGTTCCTGCCACGGAAACGGTTTACCGCAATGACGACAGCACCGGCGGCATCACCACCACCTTTACCAACGACTGGCATACTGGAACCCTCCAGCTCAGCAAGAAGACCACGACCCTGCCAGTGGTCTCCACCAGTGAAAATGGTCGCGGTGCAACGGTGACCACCGAATCCCACTTCGACACTCGTGGCTTCCTGACCAAGTCCGTCGACCAGCGCGGAACCGTCACGACCTATGACTACGATCAGGCTCGTGGCGGCATGACCCAGATGATTCAAGATCAGGGCACTGGAAAACTCAATCTCACAACTGATTACACTCTCGATGACCGGGGCCGGACAATCCTCACCCTTGGGCCTCTGCACAGCGTGGATCTGGCTGGAACCTCGACCAGTCTTCGCACGGCCTCCTGGACCTATTTCAGGGACTCGGAAGACGGTCGATGGACCTTCAGCGGTTACAGAACGGCGGCGGGTGCGGATCAGATCGTCGGCCCGGTCACCATCGTTCAATCCAACATCGCTCCACCAAGCGGTGGCAGCTACACGGGTTGGCGGCAATCCTCGACTTATGACGCGCCCTATACCGCTAGCGGCGGAGTAGGCATTCCCGCACCCACTGCCACCTTCGCGCAATCGACCTGGGTCCGGTGGAAAATCTCCCTCTTCGACAAGTCGGCAGAACTCAAGGAGCAGTGGACCTACTTCACCATCCCCGCCAGCGGCTACGGCGCGCAAACCACCAACTACGGCAAGAAGCTCTTTGCTTACGACAGCGCCGGGCGTGAAAACCAGACCACCTGCGCCGGTGCCACCATCGACAAGACCACGTTCAATGCCATGTCCTGGCCGGTCACTGAAGAGCTTGGCACCAGCGCCGGACTCACCGTCACCCGCACCAACCAGTACGATGATAACGGCAATCTGACCAAAATCACCCTACCGGTCGACGGCACATCCGGAAATGATCGGGTCACCGACCTGCGTTACGATTGGCGGGACCGTCAGATCGAGCAGGAAACCACCGTTGAGAAGGACGGTGGAGGTACTTGGACGCTCATCACCAAGTCGGTTTACGACAACCGCAACCTCGTCACCGCCACCACCAGCTACCACACTTCCGTCGCCACCGGCAATCGGACCGCTTACCAGACGATGGCCTATGATGTCCTCGGTCGGCGCTACCAGACCTTGGTCTATGCCGTCACCTCTGCCGGAGCCACCGCCACTCCGCAGACGTCCAACGTCTACTACGAGGCCGGCAATCAGGTCGCCCGCAATGCCCCTTCCGGCAGCGCTCTTTTCACGGCCACTGCGTTTGATGCCATCGGGCGCACCACGACCTCCTACCAGGCGTATGAGCCCGCTGGCTTCACTCCCGGCTCCGATCCTGCCAGCGTCGCCAATGCCGTTGTCATGGAGCAGCAGGAAATGGCCTGGGATGCGGCGAGCAACCTTCTCAGCACCACCAGCCGTCAGCGCTTCGACACGGCGACTGGAAACGGCGCGCTCGGCACGCCGTCGAGTTCCGAACCGAAGGCCCGTGTCAGCTACGTCGCCAGCTACTCGGACAGCATCGGTCGCAGCCTCGCCACCGCCAACTACGGCACCAATGGCGCGACGACCTGGAGCCGTTCCGCCACCATTCCAACGCGCTCAGACACCATCCTCGTCACCTCCACCACTTACAACGCTGCGGGCAATGCGGTCACGGTCACTGACCCGATCGGTGCCATCGTGACCCGGACGTTCGATAACTCAGACCGTCTCACCACGGTCGTCGAAAACTCCAGCGGCTCCGGCTCCGCCGTGCGGACCACCCGCTATGAATACACCGACGACGGCTGGCTCACCAAGCTCAAGAGCGACAACGCCACTACCGGCCAGCAAACGACCGAATGGATTCGCGGCGTGACGACCGCCCAAGGGTCCGCGTTGAACAGCAATCGACTGGTGTATCAAAAGGCCTTTGCGGGCAGCACAGGCAGCTCTGACCGCGTCGCCTACAAATACAACCGTCAGCTTCAGGTCACCACCATGACCGATGAAAACGGCACCGTTCATGCCTACGCTTACGACAAGCTCGGCCGCCTTCTCAGCGACAGCGTCACCACCTTCGGAACGGGCATCGACAATACTGTCGGCAAGCTCCAAACCGGCTATAATGAGCGCGGTCTCGTCATTCGTTCCACCAGCACCAATGCCGCCGGCTCGACGGTCATCAACGAGATCAAGAGCGTCTACAACGACTTCAACCAGCTCACCACCGAGTATCAGGAGCATGCTGGCGCGGTGAACACCTCCACCAGCCTCAAGGTCCAATACAGCTACGCGTCGGGCAGTGCCAACACGGTGCGACCCACCGGCATCACTTACCCGAACGGCACCGCGATCACCACCGACTACGTTTCCAGCCTCTCCAGCGCCATCAGCCGCCCGGATGCGATCAAGGAAAGCAGCACGACCCTCGCCACCTTCCGCTACCTCGGTCTCGGCACCCTGATTGGCCAGAAATACAACGGGGCCTCCAATGCCGACCTCACCATGGAAAATGGCGGCACAGGGGACGCGGGCGACAAATACACCGGTCTCGACCGCTTCGGCCGCCTGGTCGAAACCCTCTGGAAAACCTCCTCTGCCGACCTGGTCCGCAGCAAGTATGGACGAAACCGGGCTTCAGGTGTAGTGTGGCGACGCGATGAAAAGGCGCACGCCGCTTCCTTGAACACCCAGGATACATTCTACGAGTACGATGGCCTCCAGCAGGTGCTCAGCTACGCGCGTGGCAACCTCACCCCCTCGACCCCGCCCTACACCGGCATCACCAGCTACCAGCAGTCACAGACCGTCGCCTACGACCAGACCGGGAACTGGACCAATCTGGTCACCTTCAACCCGCTGCTGGTCCAAGCCCGGACCCACAACGTCGCCAACGAAATCCTCACCTTCGACGGCAGCGCCATCGACCCGGCTTACGACGCAGCCGGCAACATGACCCTGATGCCCAAGCCAATCAACTGGGGCACCAAATGGTACTGCGCTTGGGATGCATGGAATCGACTCATCCGCATCAATCAAACGACTTCAGGCGGAACCGTCGTCTTCACCGCGAAATACGATGCCCGCAGCCGTCGGACACAGAAAGTCGAATCCAGCACCACCACCGAGTTCTATTACGACAAGCAGTGGCGTTCGGTC
>JANOBS010000352.1:0-5298 GCA_031411755.1 Luteolibacter sp.
GTCTTAGCAAGCATCCCATCGACACGCCCCCTGCTTTCCGCCACCAGCGATTCGATCAGATCGGCCTCGGGCAGGTTCTTCCAGTAACGCTTCGGCATCTCGGTCTGCATCATCTTCACCTTGAGCCGCGCGGGATTGAAAATGCTGCGATAGTAAATCCGCCAGATGTCCTCCATCGCATCCGGGTCATCGCAAGGATCAGTGGAGCATCCAGGTGAGAATTTCAAAATCCCACCGATCCAGTGCGCACAGCCTTTGGGCGTGAAGATCGACCAGTCCATGTTCGCGAAGCGTTTCACGAAGAACGGAGTGCCCGCCTCGACGATGAAATGATCCGGTTCGAACCACGCGACGAAGCGCTCGCGGCCATCCCCGTCCTCGCCGGTTTTCCTGAAGCGCACAAAGGCATGCATCTTGTGGATTTCACGACGCACGCTTTTTTCCATCCGCCTCGCCTTCGCGATCTCTGGGTCGCTGCTGATCTCGATGAGTGACCGTTCCCAACCACGCGCGATTCTCCAGAGTATCCGATAGAGCAAAGCCCAGCGATCCGGATCGAAGTGGCAGGCCACGCTTTTCGCCAGGTCCATGAAGCTGGCAGGCACGACCAACTTGTCGGCGTTCACCTTGTAGGCGACAGGGTCCTCGAACAGGCAAGGCAACGCGTTGCCCTCCCAGATCACCTCGGCCGGTGACACAGCTTCCTGAAGCAGCCGCCTCGCGACCGCCCTCCACGATTCGAAGGATTCGCCAGGATCAACGGTTCTCATCGCCAAAGAGATCGAGTTGCACCGGCTTCGGCAGGAAGCGGTCGATCAAGCGGTCGCTGTCGAGAAGGTATCGTGCCGGATGATGGTCGGCGGTGATCAGGAAAGGCCGGACCTTTGGCAGGGAAACGCGGAGCCTTGCCAGGTCCTCCAGCCTTACCCGCGTGTGCCGTCGGATCGTGATGATCCGGTCCACGTTCCGCAAACCGAGTCCCGGCACCCTGACGAGCTGCTCACGCGTCGCCGTCTGCACATCGAGTGGAAAATCCTGACGGTTCCTCAAGGCCCACGCCAGCTTCGGGTCGATCCGCAGGTCGAGGTTCGGGGTCTCCGCAGGCAGGATCTCGGAAGTACGAAAGCCGTAGTTTCTCATCAACCAGTCGGCCTGATAGAGCCGATGTTCGCGCACCAGCGGCGCGGCCTTCACCGGCAACACGACCGACGGCTCCGGAATCGGACTGAAGGCGGAATAGTAGACGCGGCGCATCCGGTAGATTCCATAGAGCACGTCGGACTGGGCGAGAAAATCGGCATCCGTCGATTCATCCGCGCCGACGATCACCTGCGTGCTTTGGCCGGTGGCGTGGCGGAGTTTGCGATCGCCGTTCTTCCGACGGTCATGCGCCTCGTCGAGCTTCAGCTTGATCCGACCCATTGCCTTCTGGGTGCGGGCCAGATTCTTTTCCGGTGCGAGCCGGTCTAGACTGACCTGCGTCGGCAGCTCAAGATTGATGCTGATCCGATCGGCGTAGCGGGCCGCTTGTTCGATCAGCTCCGGCGAGGCCTCGGGGATGGTCTTGAGATGGATGTAGCCTCGAAAGTCGTGCTCCTCGCGGAGAGTCCGCGCCACCTGGATCACCTGCTCCATCGTGAAGTCGGCGCTGCGGACAATGCCGGAGCTGAGAAACAGGCCTTCAATGTAGTTCCGCTTGTAGAAATCCAAGGTCAGCGTGACCGCCTCCTCAGCAGTGAAGCCGGCACGACGGACATTGCTGGAGCGACGGTTGATGCAGTAGTGGCAGTCGTAGATGCAGCGGTTCGTCAGCAGGATCTTCAGCAGGGAAATGCAACGACCGTCGGGCGCATAGCTGTGGCAGATCCCGGAACCTCCCGCCGAGCCGACGCCTTTTCCGTCGCGCGAGTCGCGTTTGTTCGCCCCAGAGCTGGCGCAGGAGGCATCGTATTTCGCGGCATCGGCGAGGATCGCCAGTTTTTCAGCAAGGTCCATGAGTTCAGGAGAACAGTGGACGAAAGCTGCAAATGATCCAATTGAATTCGATGTTCACCTGAACTTTGGCGGCGCCTGAACCTGAAACGAAAACAGGGACACCGGACAGCCGCCGACGTCCCTGTGCATAAGAATGGAGCGAGCGTCAGTGCCCTGGCATTTCCTGATGCTCCTTGATGTATTCCTCCTTCAGCCCAAGGGCCTCAGGGGCGTGAAGCACGAGCATCTTGCGACCGGCATCGGCCGGAATCGAGGCGCGGGTGGCCTTTGAAACGAGGATCATCAAGCCGATGGAAAGCGGCACGGCCCAGATCGCAGGTTGTTCGCAGAGGATGCGGAGCAGTGGATGGGCTTTCCAGAAATCGTTGATGCCTGCGAATCCGGCGAAGATCTTGCCCATCGGGCCCTTGTCGAGGGCCAGCGTGCTGACGTTCACCACCGCTGCGGAAACGAGCGCACAAAGTCCACCCGTTAGCATGCCGGTAGCGGCGCCCTTCATCGTCATGCCACGCCACCAGACGCTCATGAACAAGAGCGGGAAATAGCTGGCGGCGGCGATCGCGAAGGCCTGGCCGACCATGAAATTGATTTCCAAAGGCTCGACCATCGAACCCAGAGCCACGGAAACACCGCCCACGAGGATGGCGCACCACTTGAACATTTTCATGCGCTGTTCAGGCGTGGCATTGGGTCGGAGCATGCGGCCATAGACGTCGTGGGCGAGGGCTCCGGTCATGGACACCAGCAGTCCTGAGAAGGTACTCATGAACGCGGCAAACGCCCCGGCGCAGGTGATGCCGCTGAGGATGGAACCGAGGATGCCGTATTTCTGGCGGATCAGGATCGGCAGTTCGAGCACGACCTTGTCCGGTCCTTTCGATCCGGTGGCGGCATAAAGTTCGGGCAGGAAATTGCGACCCAGCACGCCGAAGACCGGCGGGAAGACATAGAACACACCGATCAGGATCATCACCCACATCGTGGTCTTCTTTGCCGCAACGCCATCCGGGTTGGTGTAGAATCTAACAAGAATATGCGGCAGGCCGGCGGTGCCGCAGACGAGGGCGACGATCAACGAGAAGGTGTAGAGCAGGGAAAGTGGACGGGTTTGCTCGGGAGTCAGGCCTGAGGCTTTCGCAGCCTTGGTGGTGAGCGGTCCGAACGGTGCGATCCAGGCTTCGTCCTTCGGAGCTTTTTCCGGCAGGGCAAGGCGCTCAGGCGTCGAGGTGTCCACGGTCTGAACGATCGCAGCGGGAGAGTCGGAGCCGGACTTGTTGGCCGAAAGGTTCTTTCCATAGCCGCCATAGACCGACAGCAGCACGAAGACCGGCACGGAGATGGCGAACATCTTGATCCAGTACTGCACGGCCTGCACGAGGGTGATGCCCTTCATGCCGCCGAGCGCGACGTTCAAAGTGATGACTGCACCGACAACCGCGACACCGACCCAATATGGCAGCCCAGGGAAAATATAAGCCAGTGTGGTGCCCGCACCCTTCATCTGCGGCATCGTGTAGAAAAAGCCGATGAACAGCACGAAGCAGACGGCGATCTTTCGGAACACGGGTGAATCGAAACGTCCTTCCGCGAAATCCGGAATTGTGTAGGCCCCGAAGCGTCGCAGCGGTCCGGCAATGAACAGCAGCAGGAACAGGTAGCCGCAGGCGTAGCAAACCGGATACCAGAGCGCGTCATAGCCCGAGAGCATGACCATGCCGGCAACGCCCATGAAGGATGCGGCGGAAAGGTATTCACCGGAGATCGCGGAAGCGTTCCAGCCAACGGAAACCGAACGACCGGCGACGAAGAAGTCGGAGGCCGACTTCGAGGATTTCGCAGAGCGGAATCCCATGATGATGGTGATCACCACCGTGACAGCGGAAAAAGCGAGAATGTAGTAGTCCATGACGGTGCGGGATCAGGATGAACGCTTGCTGGTTTCGGCCGCGTGGCGGACCTCGTCGTTCTCCAAGGCGATCGACTTGTTGATGAACAGCTTGGCGATGACCCAGACATACGGGAAAAACAACACGCCGAGGATCAGCCACGTCAGTGTGAAACCACCCACCCGCGTTGCCATCAGCTCCGGCGCGAAGTAGTTGAGCAGCGGCAGTCCGAACAGCAGGAGGAGAAAGGCGGTGGCGCACGCGATCGAGAGTTTCAACTGTCGGCGCATGAGGCGGGCCAGAAACGCCTCGCTGTGAATGTAGTCGTTGTGCTCTTGGGAGTGCATGGGTTTGTCAGGTGCTAACGGACGAAAGCGGAAAGTCGAAGCAGGAAATCCAGTCCGACCCGATTCGGGAAGAAGTTTTCCATTCGCCTACGCCAAAATTTCCGTGGATCAGCCCTTGGAAGTTGCGTCCCGGCTGTCCATGGTCACCGCCCACCCATGACCACGGTCCTTGAAATCCTCGACGGCGGCACGCGCTACCTTGAAAAGCGCGGCATCGAGGACGCCCGGCGGAACATGCAGATGCTGGTGGCCCATCAGCTCCATTGCACCCGGATGGACCTTTACCTGCGATTCGACCAACCGATTGAAGAAGCCGATCTGGTCCCCTTGCGCGAGTCCCTGAAAAAGCGCGGCGAAGGCGTCCCGCTCCAGCATCTTTTGGGAACCGTCTGGTTTCACCGAAACGAGTTCATCACCGACGCCCGGGCGCTGATTCCCCGCCCGGAGACCGAGGAGCTCGTGGACATCCTCCTCAAGCTCCCGCTGCCGGAAAACGCCCGGGTGCTCGACCTCGGTTGCGGCTCCGGCGTCCTCGGGCTTTCCCTCGCTGCGGCGAAACCCGGCTGGCACGTCACCCTGGCCGATATTTCGCCCGACGCCCTCGCCCTGACCCGAGAAAACGCCACTAATTTGGATATTTCAAACGTCCGTTTCGTTGAGAGCGATCTCTTTTCCGCTCTCGAAGGTCCCTTCGACCTCATCGCGGCAAATCTCCCCTACGTTCCGGAAACCGATCGGGCCACCCTCACGAAGGAAGTCCTCCATGACCCCGACCTAGCCCTCTTCGGCGGACCCGACGGACTGGACGTGATTCGCCGATTCACTCCCGTGGCCATTGAAAAACTTGGGCCGGGAGGATGGATCGGACTTGAAATCGGACACGAACAGGCTTCACAGGTCGCCCGACTCCTCCAAGACTCCGGCTTCACCGGCATCGAAGTGAAGAACGACCTATCCGGCATCGCCCGATTCCCCCTCGCACGCAAATCCTGATTTTCCCGACTCCAGATGGACAAACTCCTCGTTCACGGCGGCAGCATCCTGCGCGGCTCCGTCAATATCTCCGGCTC
>JANOBS010000353.1:0-9762 GCA_031411755.1 Luteolibacter sp.
GAAGGCGAGACCGACGTAGCCGATGCCGTTCTTGTTCTTGGCGACTTCCTGGGCGATCTGCTCGGTGCCGGCCATCTTCTGCGAGCTGCCGGGGTAGTTGCGGCCGCCCATGGCGAGGGTCTGCCAGTCCTTGTAGGTGCCGGAGGAAGTGTTGCGGGTGTAGATCGAGATCGGTCCGGGAGTGCCTCCGACTTCGCTCCAGTCCTTCACCTGGCCGGTGAAGATCTTGGCGACCTGGTCCTTGGTGAGGGCCTTGATCGGGTTGGACTTGTTGGTGATCACCACCAGCATGTCGTGACAGGCTTCGACTTCCTTGAGGGAAATACCCTTCGAGCGGGCGGCGGTGATTTCCTCCGGCTTGGCCTTGCGGGAGGACATCCCGATCTGGGCGGTGCCATTGGCGAGGGCCGGGAAGGCGGTGGAGGAGCCTTCAGCGGCGATCTCGAACTTCACGCCCGAGTGCTTGGACTTGAAGCTCTCGGCGAGCTGTGGGACCAGTTTCGCGCCAAGGGTATCGGATCCCTTGATGCTGATGGACTGGGCACCGGCGGTGGCGGTGAGGACTGCTCCGGCGAGAAGGCCGAAGGTGGTGCGGATGGTGGTTCGCATGGTGGTGATGGAGTTCAACGCCCGCTCTGGGCGACGGCGGCATGGATGACGTATCCGGAAGAAACGTCCACCGCCTCCGTGTGACAAGTTCGTCACTCAAGGCCCGCCGATATTGTCACAAACCCCGCAACCGACGTAGTTGCAGCGCATTTTGGTTTGTGACGCCTCCGTCACATTCAAAAGCTACCCGGGTGACGGAATCGTCGCTTTGACTTTGCGCCGTTCGCCGGACCACCCCGGCGGAGCATTACGCCCCATCCATGAACCACACCCACACCACCTTGAAGACCCTCGCAGCCCTGCTTTGTGGACTGACGTCCGCCGCCCTCGCCGGAGAGCCTCCAGCCGCCCCGGCAGCAGCCGACAACGGCTCGATGTTCGCCGACTTCAACTTCTGCTCCTGGCTCACCAGCAAGCCGGGAACCCTCTACAAGGACGCTGGCAATCCATGGATCAGCGAGGTCCAGATCTTCGGTCGCTACCACTGGAACGCCGCCTACATCGACGGTGAAGGCACCAACGGCAAGGATTTCAGCGAAACCTACACCGACGCCCGCCGTTTCCGCCTCGGAGCGAAAATCGGCTTCCTGAATTACATGACATTCAAGGGCGCGGTGAACCTCGTTGACGACCAGCGCTTCAACGGCAAGGAGCTTGACTACGGCTATCAGGATTTCGATGAAGCTGTCTTCACTCTTGACGCCCAGCGCCTCTTTGGAGTTTCCCAGCTCGACGTCCTGACCCTGAACTACGGTCGCATCAAGTGGCACGGAGGCCTTGAGGCCCGCACCTCGTCGAACGAGCTTCTCACCGTCGAGCGATCCGCCATCACCAATAAGCTCTATCAGAGCGCGCGTCCGACCGGTTTCACCGTCAACGCGGTCAAGGGTCCCTTGAACGCCCTCGTCGGCATTTACAGCAGCGACTCCAACGTCCCCTCCGGCATCAGCCGCAACGTCGAAGGCTTCGGCGGATGGAACGACGGACTGATGTATAACGCGGAGGTGATTTACTCCGCCACTGACGACCTCCGCTTCGGCTGGGAATTCCTCTACAACGACGCCGACATCCGCACCGAGGACTCGCTGCTTCAATACAAGTGGGCCACCACTCTTTCCATGGAATATGCCATCGGCAACGGCGGCATCAACGTGGAAGGCTTTTACGGCGACAACGGCGACGTCACCACCGGCAACGTCAAGAAGAACGCCAAAAGGTCCGGAGAATTCTGGGCCGTGACCGTCACCCCCTACTACTGGATCATCCCCGCAAAGCTCCAGGCCGTGGCTCAGATCATGTATGCCGGCTCCGAGGAACCCGAGGGCATCCGCACGAACAGCCGCTATTTCCGCGCCACCTCCTACGGCAGCGGCGGCAGTCCTAACATCGTCAACAGCGGCTATGGTGATGAACTCACCACCGTTTACGCCGGTCTGAACTACCTGATCTGCGGTGACAACCTGAAGGTCCAGGCAGGTGTGGAATACACCGCCCTCAATACTCCGAGCAAAAAGGGAGCCTCCAATCCGGATGGCCTCACCTACCTCTTCGGCTTCCGTTCCTACTTCTGAGTTTCTGTTTCTGCTTCTGTGTTTTTGGTTGAATGAAAAGCGCCGGCTCCCGTGAGGGGGCCGGCGTTTATCGTTTGGTAAGGCTCTTCTCTTCCTGTCTTGAGTGTTCCCGTCTCTATTTCGCGAGGACCACTTTCCGCATCATCGGCTTCTTCACTTCCAACTTCGAGAGGAAGTCCTGATACTCGACCAGCTCCATCCGTCCGTCGTGGTGTTCGATGATCGCCGTCAGGCTTTCCACCCAGTCGCCGGAATTCAGATAGCGGATTTCCTCCACCTGCTTGTCCTCCGGCGTGTGGATGTGGCCGCAGATGATGCCGTCGCACTTCTTGTGCCGGGCCAGTTCCTGAAGCTGGAACTCATAGCGGTCGACGAAACTGACAGCCGATTTCACTCGCGCCTTCACCTTCTTGCTCAGCGAGAAGTATTCCTTTCCCCGCCAGGCGCGCCAGCGGTTGTAGAGACGGTTGAAGCTCAGCAGCGCGTCGTAGCCGATCGAACCGAGCACGGCCAGCCACTTGTAGTTCGTGGAAACGCTGTCGAAGCCATCGCCGTGCACGACAAGGTAACGCTTTCCATCGGCGGCGGTGTGGATGTGTTCCTTGGCGATCTCCAGGCGCCCGAAGGCCAGCGGCAGGAAGCGTTCGAGGATGTCGTCGTGATTGCCGCGCAGGTAGATGACCTCGGTCTTGTCCTTTTCCATCATCTTCAGGACCTTGCGGATGAAGCGGCTGTGCCTGTTGCGCCAGCGTCCACCGCGTCTTAGCGCCCAGCCATCGATGATGTCGCCATTGAGCACGAGCTTTTCGCAGCGGATGTGCTTGAGGAAATGCACGACCTCGGTGGCCTTGCTGTCGACCGTGCCGAGATGGATATCAGAGAGGAACAGCGTGCGGCACTTGAACTTTTTCCGCTTCTCCAGCGTGCGGTCCGGTTCCTCCTCGTCGGAGAATCCAGCGAGCCCGGAAAGGCGGTCTTCGAAGGAGGAAATGACCTGATCCCAGCCGAGCGATTCGGCGGTGTCACGGGCGGCTTGGCGGAGGACGGGGTCGTGTCTCATGGCGAGTGCTTGGTGTGAAAGTGCGAGGAAAGAGGTGGAGTCGCCCTTGGGGGCCTTGAGGCCGTTCTCGCCATGGCGGACGTAGCGGGCGGAGGCGGCGTAATCGTAGCTGACGGTGACCAAACCACTCGCCAGTCCTTCAAGCAGCACGTTGCCGAAGGTTTCGGTCTCGCTCGGGAAAATCAGCACATCGGCCGAGGCATAATGGCGGGCCAGTTCCTCGCCCACCTGCACGCCCGCGAAGTGGACATGTCGGTGGGACGTTTGCAGCCGCTGGCGAATCGGGCCGTCTCCCACCACCACACAGCGCAGGTCAGGCACCGCCTCAATCATCCGGCTGAAGAGATCCATCGCGAGGTCGAGATTCTTTTCAGGCGCCACGCGGCCGACGACCATAGCGACCGGTGTCTCTGGACGCGCGCCCCATTCGGCGCGAAGGGATTCGCAACGTTTCGTCGGGCAGAAGAGCAAGGTGTCGACCCCACGGCCCAACAAATGCACTTCTGGAAAGCCTTCATTCCTCAGCGCCTCCACCAACTCTGGAGACGGTGCCAGCGTGCAGTCGGCGCGACTGTGAAAGCGCTTCAGATAGGCCTTTGCCGCTGGCTCCAGACCTCCGAGGCGGTACTGCTCCATGTACTCGTGGAAATTCGTATGAAATCCCGCCGCCACGGGTATCCCCAGCGCCTTTGCCGCCTTCAACGCTGAAAGCCCGAGCGGACTTTCGGTCGCCACATAGACGACATCCGGCCGACGTTTCAACCAGCGCCTGCGCAGCCGGAACGGCCCCGGCAAGCCCACCCGAACTTCCTTGTATCCGGGCAGCGCCACCGAGGCTGCGATCGTTTCTCCCGGATTCTTGTGATCTCCCGTTCGGATGACGTGAACCCGGTGGCCGCGCTTGCGAAGTCCGTCGCTGAGTCTTCCGAGCGTCATTGCGACGCCATTCACATCGGGCGGGAAAGTATCCGTCACGAAATCGACTCTCATGTTAACGTCCGGAACCCACGGTCCCGGTGGTCATACTAAACCATGCCCTCCCACGTTGTCTCACTGCCTTTCACGTGTCGATTCCGTCACAGGAAGAGGAGTCCCCAAGGGCCAGGTTCCGAAAGAAGTGATCGGAAATTCAAGATCAAGGTGTCGTCCCCCCCCGGCCCCCATTTCATCTGATGGATCACCGCTTCTCATGACGCTTTTCATTTGTGCGCGAACGCGTCTAGCGTGAGGGCATGTCACCAATTTCCTTCGAGCCACTTTACATGGAACGCGTCTGGGGCGGGCGCAGCTTGGAGACCGTGTTCGGTCGGACCCTGCCGAATGCGGTGACACCATTCGGCGAGGCTTGGGAGATTGTGGATCGAGAGCCCGAGCAGTCAGTGGTCAAAGGCGGGCCGTTTGCCGGGAGGACCCTGCATGAGCTGTGGACGCATCATCGCGAGGAGATTTTCGGAGCGGACCTCCCGGAATCCGAGCGCTTTCCGATCCTAATCAAGATCCTGGACGCTCGCGACGACCTATCGATCCAAGTGCATCCGCCGGTGGCGAACGCTCATGAGCTGGGTGGAGAGCCAAAGACAGAAATGTGGTTCATCGCAGACGCAGAACCGGGGGCGAAACTCTATGTGGGATTAAAAAAAGGCGTCAGCCGCAGCGATTTCCAGCAAGCCATCAACGACGGCAACGTGGAGGCCTGCGTGCATGCGATCCATCCGAGGTCAGGAGAATCGATCTTCATTCCCTCGGGCCGCCTGCACGCGATCGGTGCGGGATTGCTGATTCATGAGATCCAGCAGAACTCGGACACGACCTACCGCGTATTCGACTGGAACCGTGTCGGTCTCGACGGAAAACCACGGGCGCTGCACGTACAAGAATCGCTGGCGAGCATCGACTTCGACGACTTCGAGCCGGACATGGATGAGCCGCTGGGCGATCTACTGGCGGAGTGCGAGTATTTCAAGACGAGCCGCAGGGCACTGGAAGCGGGTGAATCCATCAGCAATCCGCTACCTGATCGCTTTAGCATTCTCGGCGTGGTGGAAGGCACTCTAACAAGCGTGGACGGCACGAAGTTTTCCAAAGGGGAGTTCCTTCTGTTGCCTCGAGGGGAGGAGAAACTGACGGCCGCCCAGGTGAGCGTGGTCCTTCAGATCGAGCTGCCCGGGAAACAGCCCCTCGACTGAAGCTGGGCTAACGAGCGAGCTGAAGCCTGGAACTACGCCGCCTTGCGCAGCAGGGCAACGAGAACCCCCTGGATGATCAGTTCGCGGGCTGGGACCAGATCCGGAAACTCGCTGTTCTCAGCACGCAGGAAGGGCTTGCCCTTTTCCATGACGAAGCGCTTGAGGGTGGTCTCCCCATCGATCAGGGCAGCCACAATGTCGCCGTTGCGCGGCTCACGGAATTCCAGAATGACGGTATCGCCGCTGCAGATGTGGGCGTCGATCATCGAGTGTCCTCTGACTTTCAGGGCGAAGGTGCGGGCGTTGCGCGGGATGCCGAGCGAGGCGATGTCGATCGACACACAGCCTTGGCGGTCGGGCTCGGCATCCTGGGACATGCCGGCGGCAATGTTGCCGTAGATCGGAATGTCGACGATCTGCTCACGATCCAATTCTTCCGGGAAAATCACCGCCCGGGCCTTTCCGGCGAGACGCTGGATGACGCCCTTGCGCTCCAGGGCCCGCAGGTGGCTCATGGCAGCCGTCTGGCTGGCGAACCCGAAGAAATGCTGGATCTCGCGGGTGGACGGCATCAGACCCGTGGTCCGCTGCTTGTCCTTGAGATAATCCACGATTTCCTGCTGACGTGTGGTAAGTCCTTGTGACATGGTGTTGTGAACAGTGTTCGGGAGAACAAAACATGAGAAATTTGATCAGGCAAGCGGAAAGATCAGGATGATTGAGCCTTGAAGCGCCCGATCGAATCAGGCAGATCCTACCCATGCAGCGCCCGCCATTGACCCGCCTTGCCGCGCTTTTCCTTTCGCTAGTCATGGTAACTGCGTGTGGCGGCAGCCCACCGCCCCGCACCGCGAGCCCGAATACGCCCCAAGTAGTCGTTCCAGCACGCCCGGCGAGGACGGGTGCTCCAGTCCAGGCACCGCCGCCGATCGCGGCACAGAGCGCAATTGTGGTGGATCCGGATTCCGGTACCGTGCTTTACGCCAAGAATGCCGACGTGCCGCGTGCGGTGGCAAGCACCCAGAAGATCATCACCGCACTCTGCGTCCTCGATGCCGGCGATATCGACAAGACGGTGCTCATCGACAAGTCGGACGGCGCATGCGAGCCCACCAAGCTTGATCTCAAGCCCGGCGAAACCTATACGCGCCGCGAACTCCTCAAGGCCCTCATGGTCAAGAGCGCGAATGATGTCGCCCGTGCCCTCGCCCGGGATGTCGGAGGCAGTCAGGAAGGCTTCTCGGCGATGATGAACCGCAAGGCCGCCGCCTTGGGCATGAAGAATTCCCGCTTTCTCAATCCGAACGGACTCACCCTGCCGGGCCAGCAATCCACCGCCCGCGACATGGCGATCGCCGCCCGAACCGCCTACCGCAGTCCTTTGCTGCGCTCGTTTGTGGCGACCAAGGCCTTCGACTTCCAATACTCGGATGGCCGGACCAAGCAGTTGGAGAATACCAACCGCATCCTCAAGTCCGTTCCCTACTGCAACGGGATGAAGACCGGCACCACGGATGCCTCAGGCCGCTGCCTCGTCTGTACTGGATCGCTCAACGGCCGCTCGGTGATCGTCGTGCTGCTGAAGTCGAACACGCCGAACATCTGGAAGGATGGGGAAAAGCTCCTGCGCTGGGCGCTTGAATCCCCGACGGCAGGTTGATCCACGATCATGCCACGTTCTCCCGCCAGCGAGCTCAATGGGATTTGCTCCGATGGCTTGTTGCGGCGCATCCAGCCGCTGGATTCCGGTGGAGGTCCTTCGGTCATTCGAAATGGGCGCCGCCTTCACAATTTCGCTTCGAACGACTACCTCGGGCTCGCGGTTCATCCCGCTCTAACAGAGGCGTTCATCGAGGGAGTCAAACGCTACGGCGCAGGCGCGGCCTCGGCCCGCCTGGTCTGCGGCAGCCTGCCACCGCATCAGGCGCTTGAAAACGCTTTGGCGGAGGCGAAAGGCACGGACGCCTCACTGGTGTTCTCATCGGGCTTCGCCACTGCGGTCGGTTGCCTGCCCGCCATTGTGGGAAAGGGTGACACCATCATTCTGGACAAGCTGGCACATGCCTCACTGATCGATGGAGCGAGACTTTCCGGTGCGACGCTCAGGGTTTTCCCGCACAACGACATGGTGAAACTGGAACGCCTTCTCGCCTCCCTCCGCGCGAAGGACGCCAGGGGCCGCATCCTGGTGGTCACCGAGTCGGTCTTCAGCATGGATGGAGATCTTTGCCCGCTGGCGGAAATGGTCCGCATCACCGAGACCCACGACGCGCTGCTGTGGCTCGACGAAGCACACGCCTTTGGAGTCCTTGGACCTCGCGGCATGGGACTTGCTGCCGAACTTGGACTACAGGATCGGATCGCCTTTCAAATGGGAACCTTCAGCAAGGCTGCGGGATTGTCCGGCGGCTACGTCGCAGCTTCGGCGGATTGGATTGAACTGCTCATCAACCGCGCCAGGGCCTTCATCTACTCGACTGCCCCACCGCCCGCGCTTGCCCATGCCTGCCTCGCGTCACTCGATCTGATCCGCTCCGACGAAGGAGATGCCCTACGCATAAAACTGCGGAACCTTCTTCTTCTCGCCGGAGAGTCATCAGAACTGCCCACTCCCATTGTTCCCGTGATTTTTGGGGGAAACGAATCCGCCTTGGCCGCGGCCCATCAGCTCGAAGACCTAGGTTTCCTGGTCCCGGCGATCCGCTACCCCACCGTGCCACGCGGCAAGGCACGACTCCGGATCAGCCACTCGGCGGCACAGGATCCGGAATCAGTTCTTCTTCTGAAACAGGCGCTGGAGTCCTTGACCAAAAGGCTCTGAATTTCCTTCCCAAGCGGAACCCGTCTCGATGACTTCACTGGGGGACCTTCTGCAAAGCCGCTTTCGGTTTACGGGCATCCGCAAGAACGCCGATGTAGGTCCGATCCTCCATGCAGAGCTTTTCAAGTGACAGGAGACTGAAGCCCTTCGCTCCGTCGACCAGCAGACGGATTTTGCCATCCCGGACAAGGTTGGCCTCGTCTCCTTTTACTGCGTCAAACGCGAGGAGTCGGCCGCGAATGACCTTGCCCGCGGTATCCTTCCAATCCCGTGATTCGGTGACCGCCACATAGGTGACCTTCACGGTCTTGGCTTCTACCTTTTGAATCGAGACGTCGCCTTCTCCCGTTCCACCCGCGTTCCTCGTCTCAAATGCGGTTGGCGTCCTGGGGAGCAAAGGATTTTGGTCCTGCGCTCCTGCCACTCCCATCGACAAAGCAGTCACCACCAGGATCCATCGTCTCTCATTCATTCCCCACAGATAGCAAACCCGACTCCGTTTGCCCATGAGATTCGATCCGCTCAGGCACGGAGCACCGACCATTCCCGGTTCACTGTAGGCAGGGAATTCACCCGAAGTTCAATCCCCCCCAAAGGGTAGTATGAAAACCTGGCCATACCGCGTATTCACAGCAGCGTGATCGCGTCCGAGTCGATTGACGAAGGTTCCAGAATCACGAAAAACCCAGCCTCATTCCATGAAATTCATCCTCTCCCTGATTGCCCTGATCATTCCCGTCTCCGCCCTCGAGGAGGTCTTCAAACCGCTTTTCTACGGCAAGGACCTCAGCGGCTGGACCCGCGTCAATGGCGAAGGCGAATTCAAGATCGATGGCGACTGCATCGTCGGTGTCGGTGACAATGTGAAGTCCAACACCTTCCTGCGCACCGACAAGACCTACAAGGATTTCGATTTCCGCTTCGAGATGAAGTTCGACGATCTCCAGGGGAATTCCGGCATGATGTTTCGCGGGCTTCAGAAGCCGGGCACCGATGGACGCGTGAATGGATATCAGTGCGAACACGACAATGGCCAGGGACGGGCCTGGACGGCCGGGCTGTACGACGAAGCCCGCCGGGGCTGGCTCTCGCCGCTCAAGGATGCCAAGGATCCGAAAAACGAGACCAATCTCGCAGCCCAGAAAGCCTTCACCGAGAAAGGCAAAACCCTTTTCAAATGGAACGACTGGAATGAGATCCGCATTCTCTGCGAGGGCAAACATATCCAGATGTGGCTGAATGGTGAAAAGCGTGTCGATTTCGTCGATGAGGCACCTGAGTTCACTCCGGAAGGATTTTTCGCCCTCCAGGTGCATGCCGGCAAGGCCTGCCACGTGCGCTGGAGGAATGTCCGTATCAAGGAACTCTGAAACGGCCCGCTCAGGCCGCGATTGACCCGACCGTCATCCTCGGTAGTCTGCCGCCACTTCGAACCCATGGCAGGCTTCTTCAAATCGCTCTTCAACAAGATCACCAATCGCGCCGAGATCGATTGGGATGACATCGAGGCCGACC
>JANOBS010000354.1:0-5286 GCA_031411755.1 Luteolibacter sp.
CCGGTCACTCCTACGACCTCGTGCTTTCGCTCAGCGGCAACTTCAAGTCCGCCTTCCCGGACGGGAAACCCGCCGAACCGAAGCCCGAAGGAGAACCGAAACCCGAGGAAAAGAAGGCTGACTCCCTCAAGGAAGCCACCACTCCGGGCAATGTCTTCCTCATCAGTGACGTCGATGCCTTCTACGACCGCTTCGCCTACTCGGTTCAGAACTTCGGCGGCATGCAGATGGTCTCCCCGATCAACGGCAACGCCTCGCTGTTGATGAACATCCTCGATCAGTCCGCAGGCTCTCCCTACCTGATCGGTGCCCGCAGCCGCTCCGCCACCCGTCGTCCCTTCAAGGTCATCCAGGAAATGGAAGACAAGTTCGACAAGGAAGTCGGATCCGATATCGCCAAGATCCGCGAAAAGGAAAAGGTCGCCATCGACAAGCTCCAGGCCCTCCAGGCGGAGAAGAGCAAGCTCAACGATCCAATCGCCTCCCCTGAACAGGAAGCCGCCATCAAAAATCTCCGCAACGAGCAGCTCAAAGCCTCCAAGGAGATCCGCGAAAAGGAAAAGGGCCTCAAGACCCAGAAGGACACCCTCACCGGTCGCATCACTCTTCTCAACGTCGCCGGCATGCCCATCGTCGTCACCCTGTTCGCCATCGGCCTCTTCATCGTCCGCCGCGGCAAGACCCGCGCCCGCTGAACCACGCTTTTCCCAACTCCAACTTCCAACGCCATGTCCAAACGCCAGGTCATCATCCTCTGGATCACCGCCATCGTCCTCGTCGGGCTCTACACCTTCGTGAAGGTCAGCCAGTCCCACGAAACCAAGGTCAACACCGCCCGCACCAGCGGTCAAATGCTGCTTGAGGCCTTCCCAGCCAACGACGTCGCCAAGGTCACCATCGCCTCCGCCGACGGCACCGTCACGCTTGTCCGCAGCGACAAGAAGTGGTCCGTGCAGGAACGCGATGGTTACCCGGCCAACAGCTCGAACGTCAACGCGCTCATCCGCACCGTGGCCGAGCTCAAGATTGTCGAAGGCATCGAGGCAGGCCCGAGTTTCGCTCCCCGCTTCGGCATGAACGAGTCCTCGTCTGTCTCGAAAGATCGCGGCTACACGCTCGCCTTCGCCGATGCCTCGGGTAAGGAACTCGCGAAGATTTCGCTCGGAAAATCCTTCGGTGGAAAAGCCGACGAGGAAGCCGATCCGATGGCCGGTCCGGGCGGTGGTGCCACCGGTCGTTTCATCCGCAGCCACAGCGATGAAACCGGCATTTACAAGACCAGCGAACTCTTCGGCAGCCTCGTTGGAAAGCCCTCTGAATGGCTCACGATGGAATTCATGAACGTCGAGAAGCCAAAGAGCATCTCCATCACCCAGCCGGGCAAGGATGAGCTGATGTGGAAGCTCACCCGCGCCGATGAAAATGCCAACTTCGCCCTCGATGGCGCACCGGGTGAAGGTCTCGACGAGCCCTCGACCACCGCATTGAAGAGCGTCTTTTCCTATGGTCGCTTCGAAGACGTCGTGACCGCCGCTGAACTCGCCAAGCGCGATCAGCCAGACAAGAAGCAGAAGGTCGCCATCGAGACGGTCGAAGGCTTCAACTACACCTTCACGATCACCCCCGCGAAACCCGGAGATGCGAAAGCTCCATCGCCCGATGGAGCCCCCGCCGCGACCGACAACTACTTCGTCACGGTCGATGTCACCGCCGAGCTCGCCAAGGAGCGCAAAAAGGAGGCCGACGAGAAGCCCGAGGACGCCAAGACCAAGGACGAGGCCTTCACCACCCGTCTCAAGGCGCTCCAGCAGCAGCTTGAAATCGAACAGAAGCTGAAGGGCCGTACCTTCGAGGTTTCAAAGTCCTCCGTGGAAGCCCTCCTCAAGGACAAGGCCGCCCTGCTCAAGAAAGCCGATGCTCCCGCCGCCCAAGGTGGCCCGCAAGGCATGCCCCAAGGCTTTCCCCCAGGCATGGGAATGCCCGGCATGCCAGCCGGTCCCCGCCGCGCTCCCGTGGAGGCAGTCACCCCACCGATCGCTGTTCCCGGCCCGGATGGTCAGTGATTTGAAATGTCTCTCATTTCTTTCTCACAACCCGCCTACGCCTCAATAGGAGACCGAAGCCACCAAGAGCGATCGGACAGTAGACAGAGGGCTCCGGCACGGCTCCGACCGTGATTGCGCTGCCGGTGTTTTCATATGCCCAGTCGCGGATGAGTCCAGTTGAGCCGTCGTTGGCGAGCACTACGCGCATCCAGCCATAGTAAGGTCCGGCGTTGGCATTGGTCGTGAAGCGGAAGCCGAGATAGCCCTCGCTGCCGGACACAAACTGGCCGCCTCCATTTCCGACATGAGCCTCCGAGCCAGCATATCCCGTTAGAAAATTCAGGCCACCATTCACGGTCTGGCCGACGCTGAGACTGAGGATCGGAGCGTCCAGCGTGATGGTGGTGCGTGCGGCCTGGAAGGCCGGGCTGGTAGCGATGTCCTCGCCACCAAAGAAGGGATTGATGTCCCAGCCGACAGCCTCCGCTGCGACGGTTGTGCCAGCATCGACATCCAGATAGACTCCATCGAAATTGCTGGTGATGACGATGTCGCGCAGTCCGCTGGAGACGATGGCGGCGGATGAATGCGCAGAGCCGCTGAGCAGGATCAGGGCGATGAGTGGGAGCGGTTTCATGGGATCGGAGCGCTGGAAGGATAAGGGATCAGGGGGCGCTGACGCTGACACGGAAGAAGCGGGGCTTCCTGCCATTGATGAAGGATGGGTAGCGGATACTGACTGCCTCGATTTCACCACCATCAGCGATCACGGCCGGAGTCGCCGTGCTGTTGACCCAGGAGGCCAGGTCCGCACTGAACTGCGGAGTATAGGTGAGGCCGTTTGAAGCGGCATCCTTCCTTCGCGTGAAGATGACACGATAGTCGGTGCCGCTGGCAGTGGGCTTCAACCAAGTGGTCGGCTGCCCGCGTGTATTGATGACCGCAGCTTCTACATTCACGCTGAGGGGCGCGGCATCGCTGACGGCGGCGTTCAGACCGAAGGCATATTCGGCGAAGTTGGAGACCCCGTCCGAGTCGCTGTCCGCCGTGGCGTCGTTCGAGTAGCGGCTCATGCCATGGGCGATCTCATATTCGTCTGAAACGCCATCGTGGTCGGTATCGGCCGCGCCCTGCTTGGTGATGGTGAAATTGTCCGGTACGGCACCGCCCGACTGGACGAAGGTGGAGGTGAGCGTGTTTCCATTCACATCGAGGTTCACGGTGCCGACGGTGTTGTAGCAGATGTACATCGCCGAATGGTTGATGGAACCGGCATCCGCGAGGCCTGACATGCCGGCAGTATTGTAAACTGCGCCGAAGTGGTCGCGCGGGCCGGTGAGCGGCTTGATGTAGGCGCCGTTTCCGGGGATCACCGTGCCATTGACCGTGGCGGTGGCGGCGAATCCATTTGCGCTGTTGCGGATGACGCCGCTGGAGCCGGAGGTGAAGCCGGTGATGCTTCCGTTTCCGGAGTTCACCTTCATGCCGCTGGTGAGGGTGTCGGAAGTGCCATAGTGGCCATCGAGCAGCACGCTGCGCTCGTAGTTGTGGCTGTGACCGAAGTAGAGCAGATCCACGCCTCCGGCTTCGAGGATCGGGTTGAAATTGGTCCGCATGGTGACCATCTGTCCCTCGCTGTCGGAGTTATGGCTGCCCTTTGAGTAGGGAGGATGATGCCAGAAGGCGATGGTCCAGGTGGCGGTATTTGACGCGAGATCAGCGCGCAGCCAGGTGGCCATCGGACCGTCCTCGTTCACTGTGGTGGTGGCGGGGTTGTCAACAGAGGTGTTGCTCGCCTGGGAGTCGAGGCAGATGAAATGGATGTTGCCGTAGTCGAAGCTGTAGTAGCGCTCAGTGCCAGACGCCACGCCGCCGCATTCGCCCGCGGTTGGAAAGGTGAACATGTCGAAGTAAGGAAAGTTCGCCGTGGTGCTGGTTGAGCCGTTGTTGGCATCGTGGTTTCCGAGGCAGCTCCACTGCGGCATCTTGCGGAAAATGTTGGCATACATGCTGAAATAGCCGCTTTGATATTCCGTGTCGGTGCCACTGTTGTAGGCGTTGTCACCCATTTGCAGATTCAGGTCGGGAATGCGTGTGCCGATGAAGCTGGTCGATCCGTTGTAGCTGTAATACGCGTCCCGTCCGTTTGCCTGAGCCTGGGTGCCCCGTCCGCAGTCACCCACAATCCAGATGCGAGCGTTCACGGCGGTGCCGGGAACCGGTGAGGTGCGGAAGGTGTAGTCCGCTGACGTGGGAGCCGGTGCGCCGGGAGTGAACGAGGTGGTTTCGGCAACTTGTGGCGTCAAGGTGTCGTAAGCCGAACCGACGCTGTAGTAATAACGGGTGTAAGGGCTGAGTCCGGTCAGTTTCACTTCGTGATCGGTCTTTGCTCTCGCCTCGTTCGTCACCTGGTCAAGGTTGCTCGATGAAGTTCCGTAGCGAACACGGCCTACCACCGACTGACTGGTGCGCCAGCGGATGACGATGCTGTTCTGATTGCCCTGATTCAAATACGGCCCGCGGGTGAGTGTGCCCGAACTAGGCGGCGCAGCGACCGTGATGGCAACGACGCTGGAGGAAGAGACGTTGCCATCGTTGTCCGTGGCACGTGCGCTGAGGTTGTAGGAACCGGCTGCGACGCTGGTCCAGTCATAGGTATAGGGCGATGTCAGATCTTCTCCCAGTTTCGTCGCTCCATTGTAAAACTCCACCTTGCTGACGGAACCATCGGAATCAGAAGCCGAGGCCGCCAGGGAAACGGTGGTGGGGGCAAGGAAGGAATCCGTCGTCAACGGTGCGGTCAACGCTACGGAAGGTGCGGCACCGACCGTGGTCACGGGAGAGATGCTGACGTTGTCCAGACCCACGATCTGGTCGGGTGAGGTAGCCACCGCATTATCGTCCACCCACCGCAAGAGAAGGTCCGAACCGTTGGACCAGACGCTGGAAAGCGCGATGGTGGTGACAGGAACCGTCGTCACGCCGACGGTGTTGGGAACCACCACACCGGACGGCCCGGCAACAGTCGGATTGAGTGCGGTGACGTTGGTCCAGGTCGTTCCGTTGTCGAGGCTGTAGAAAAGCCAGTAGCCGGGAAGTTCGTTGTTTGTCGGAACTGTCGATGCGACGGCGACGATGTAGCGGCGGATGTCATAACCGATGTTCACGCTGCTGACGGTGCTGCCGGTGTTGTTGCGGAGCTGGGCCTGGATGGCGACTCCCGCGCCTGTGGTAGGTGAGG
>JANOBS010000355.1:0-1717 GCA_031411755.1 Luteolibacter sp.
GCACCAAGTGGTTTGCCGCCGCCTTGGAGGTGTCGTAGGCCAGGCTGCCTTTCTTGGCCACAGCCGCGTTGGCGCTGGTGGTGAGGACGAGGTTGCCCTTGAGGCCCTGTTCCTTCCAGCTCTTGAACGCTTCGTCGGCGACGAAGTAGCTGCCGGTGACGTTGATGTTGAAGGTCAGCGCCCACTTGTCGTCCGGGATGTGGCCGGAGGTGTCGCTCGGCACGAAGATACCGGCGGTGACGGCGATGGAATCGAAACCACCGTAGGCGATGGAAACGTCATCGAGCATGCGGCGGATCGAGGCGCGATCGGTGATGTTCGCCGCAAGTCCGATGGCCGGTCCGCAGTTCGAAAGTCCGGTGCCGGCGACACCGATGCCGAGACCATACTTGTCGGTGATTTCCTTGGCAGTGGCCTTGGCGGCGTCCTCGTTGAGGTCGACGCAGACGATGTGCGCGCCTTCCTTGACGAGGCGGTGGGCGGTTTCCTTGCCGATGCCGGAACCGGCGCCGATGACGACGATCACCTGGCGGGCGAGTTCCTTTTCAGCGGGCATGCGCTGGAGCTTCGCTTCCTCAAGCAGCCAGTATTCGATGTCGAAGGCTTCCTGCTGAGGGAGGGAAATGTAGGTATCGATCGCCTCGGCACCGCGCATCACTTCGACGGCGCAGTTGTAGAACTCGGCGGTGACGCGGGACTCGGACTTGTCCTTGCCCCAGGCGATCATGCCGATGCCGGGGATGAGCACGACGGTCGGGTTCGGGTCACGCATCGCAGGCGAGTTGGCGTGCTTGCACTTGGCGTGATAGGCAGCGTAGTCCTTGCGATACTGCTCAAGTCCGGCGGCGAGCTTGGCCTTGAGCGCGGCGGCGTCCTCGGACTGCGGATTCCAGTCGACGTAGAGCGGCTTGATCTTGGTGCGGAGGAAGTGGTCCGGGCAGGAAGTGCCGAGCTCGGCGAGGCGGGCGGCGTCCTGGGAATTCACGAAGCGCAGGATCTTCTCGTCGTCCTGCACGGTGCCGATGAAGCGCTTCTGCTGGGAAACTTGTCCGCGCAGCCAGGGAAGGATGCTGACGAGGGTTTCGCGGCGTTGCTCGGGCGTGAGGGTCGAGTATTTCGCACCACCGAAGGCTGCGGCATCGCCACCCTTGGCGGCATACTTCGCCTCGATGAAAGCGGCGGCCTTTTCGATGCAATCGAGCGTGTAGGTGTAGCAGGCCTTCTCCTCGTCGTCCCATGAGATGAAGCCGTGCTGGCCCATCATGATCGACTTCACGGTCGGGTTCTTGGCGACGATTTCCTGCATCGCGAGTCCAAGCTCGAAGCCCGGGCGCATCCATGGCACGTAGGCCATTTCACCGGCGAAGATTTCCTGCGTGAGGGCCTCACAGTTCTTCGAAGCGGCGATCGCGATGATCGCGTTCGGGTGCATGTGGTCGACGAACTTCGCCGGGATGAAGCTGTGCAGCGGCGTGTCGATCGAGGACGCGCGTGGGTTGAGATTGAAGGTGGCGTGGGTGTACATGCCGACCATTTCATCCTCGGCCGGTGCCTTCAGGCCCTTGTCGGAGCGGGAAGCGTAAAGCGTCTGGAGGTCCATCAGCTTCTGCTGATAGTGCGAGGAGTAGTTCTCACGGGTGCTGGTGCTGATGTCGCCTCCGGTGCCCTTGACCCAGTGCTCCTCGACCGGCTGGCCGGAGAGCGTGTCTTTTTCAGA
>JANOBS010000356.1:0-4446 GCA_031411755.1 Luteolibacter sp.
TATCGAAGGCGGTGGTCTGCCCAACGGGGCATTAGGTTAATGGCATTCGGGACCGGCCCCACCGATGGCGGGGCCGGTAGGTCCAGCTAAACCGGTTTTTTAAAGACGATGCAGCAATCATGGCGGACACGGATGCCATCGAGCGGAATGCTGCGGTTCTTGGGAGGGTTGATGTCGCTCCAGCAATTCACCTGCTCGTTGACGATCACGGTTCGGAGTTGGCCTAGCTTGCCCTCCAAATTCATCACGTCCCGGCAAACCGGGATGTAACGACCGTCATGGTGGAGATCTCCGATCAGGATTGCCAGCCTGCCGCCTGGGTTCAGAGCGGCGTAGCATTTGGCAAGGCAGGTTTCGAGTTCTTCCATGAATGCTTCGTAGGTAGGCGTGTTGCTCAAATCCCCTGGGCGTTGGCTGTAGCGGATCAGATTCCAGTATGGAGGGTGAATCCATACGAAATCATGGCTACCGGGGATTTCGTGCTCGGAGAGGTTAAAGCCCTGGTTGAGATCACCGCCCCAATAGGTGATGCCTGCACCTCGCTGGTTCAATTCAGCGATGCAGTCGCGTGTAGTGCCTGAACCCATCATTGGGTCAGCTACTGAACGCGCACCGTAGCGGGTGACGAGATCGGCGAAAATGGCACCGTTGCAATTTCCGCGGTAGCGGTTGCTGCCCCAGCGGTTGACCCGTGATTGGTTGCGAACCACGGATGTAGTGATGAGTGATTTTGTAAGTGGAAAATTGTTCGTCATGTTAGACTCCATTGTTTGGGATTTAAGCCCCGCCAGTGAAGGCGGGGCGGTTGTTGGGCTAGTAATTGCCTTCGGGCTGTGCTGCTACCATCGGAAGCTGTTGCGGATTGGATAAGATCCAGTCGTGTGCGAGGCTTGAGCATTTGACGACTTTTGGCAGATCATTTTGGCCGAAGCTGGTGGTTTCCTTCCAGGTATCTCCGGCCTTGTAACGCTTGCTCAAAGTGACGTTGTGAAGCGTGTATCCTTGACCTTCGTTCTTCCAGATTGCTGCACGAATATTGCCGAGGCGGATTTCGTGTGTGGGTTTGCTTTTTACTTGTGACATGGTGTTTTTCCTTTTGTTGGTTAATCCCTTATTGGGATGAAAAAACGTCGCAGGCCCATAGGCGGTGAAATCACCAACTCGGGTCGCTTTAGCGACTGGCGCGGGCAGGAGTATTGATTTCGCCGACGGGTCTGCAAAGTTCACATCCCATCAAATAAGGAAGTAACCGGCAGAAAAAACTGTCACTCCAAAATCGGCAAACTTGCACCACGCGTCCTTGCCACGGAATTAGAAATCAAGCTGGAACTGTCCGTTCACTTCACGCGACTTCACCATTTCGACAAAGCTAGTCGGTGGTGCTGGTGGCGGCTGTTCAGGTTCGGTTTTGAAGAATTCGATCATGCGGTTGACCCTGATGCGCTGGTCCTCACCACCCCGGAACCATTGGAGGTTTTTCCATTCGGCGGTGACGGTCATGCGGATGGTATCGCCAAGGATGAATCTGGCCGGGATGCCCCGTGCAGATCCCATCAATAAGGAAGTAACTGGCGGCAAAACAGGTCACCCCCTAAAAATGTAACACCTCGCACCTATGGCAGAGCCGGGCTGGTCGGTGGTTCTCCCAGCATCGGAGTGAAACCTGGATTGCCTGCGCTGGGTGGGAGTGGGCGGGGTGCGACTGAGGCTGTTGAGACTGGGAAGCAGTATTGCAGGAGGGAGGACAAGGAAATGATGGCAATGAGTTTCATGAGTTCGGGGGGATCTGGAAAAGGGCCCGTCTGAAAAGGGGGCATTCATGTTCGTCCCCTCGAATCTCACGAATTAGCTGGGGGAACGCGCAATTCTGGCCGCGTCGCGGTGCGGGTTCTTCCGCATAGCCTGAGCCAGATGCCGATTGAACACCGCAGCCCATGCCCCGGGCTGGATCCAATGGCTTATGAAGCTCTGTCGCAGACGAGGAGCGTTGTAGGAGCCATGCAACATGCAGGCTTGTCGTGCAAAGGACTCCGCAGACTAGTAGAGCCGCTACCGGGCCTAAAGGTCGAGTTGGAACTGCCCGTTCCCTTCACGCGATTTGACCATTTCGACAAAGCTGGTCGGTGGAGCTGGTGGCGACGATTCAGGTTCGGCTTTGAGGAATTCGATCATGCGGTTGACCCTGATGCGCTGGTCTTCACCCACCCGGAACCAGTGGAGGTTTTTCCATTCGGCGGTGACGGTCATGCGGATGGTGTCGCCAAGGATGAATCTGGCCGGAATGCCCCAAAGAGTGAGATTGATGTAGGCCATATCGACAGCGACAGGATTGATGTCCTGGGCGGTGACGCGCAGCAGATCGACGGAATCCGGCGCGAATTGTTCCGCCAAAGCGAGGATCATCCCTCCACCCCCGCAAGCCGGTTCGTTCACAGTGACGGGTTTCCCTGCGGCCTTGGTCGCATCCACATCGAAGAGCATCCGCGACATGAGTTTCGAGATTTCCGGAGGGGTATAGAATTCACCCCGAGCCTGTTTGGAGCTGTTGGCCGCAATCGTCAGGTAGTATTCGCCCAGCAGGTCGGAGAACGGCTTGGTTTCCATTTCCTGCACCATAAGCGCCATGGCGCGTGAAAGGTCGCTGAGCTGATCGCTTGTGTATTTTCGGGCAACTTCGAGGTATTCCGGTTCGCGGCTGCCCATCGCCAGCGCACAGGCGGCGACACGGCAGAAGTCGGAAAAGACGCTGACAGGGGAAGATTTTTTGTGAGCGATTTGTTCGATGATGGTTCGGAAGGTTTCATGTGCCAAGGGGCTGCTCCATAGGTTGGTTGGGTGAACGTTTAGAATAGCGACAACTGCTGCGACTGCGGCAACGCATCGAGGATGGCACGGATGTAGGCTTCCGGCGTGGTCTTGCCGAAAGTCGCCATAGGCTCGAACATCGAGCGGTAGCCAGTTTCAGTGATTCCTGGCAACGGCCCATCGTGGTGCAGTTCCAGATGCGCCCAATATTCGGTGTAGCGAAGTGGACGGCAGCGGATGCGGACCGTCCACGGTTGGACTTTGATCTCCGCTTCACTCCAGCTTTGCAGGTTCAGCTTGCTTTCAGATTTTGGCACGACTGCCCCAAAGCAGTCGGCCATGCAATCGAAGCCGAGGGGTTTGAAATGCACCCAGCACATTGCGTGCAACTTGTCGTAGGCCTCATTGGTTTTGCCGGGGTAGGCGATCGCGTGTTCAACAGCCATCGGGAAAAGTTCAGCAGCGATCGTGCGAAGTTCATCAAGCTCCATTATGCGCTCCTCTGGCTGGCCGACCCTGCCGTCAGGCGTTCAACGTGGCTCTCATTGCGGCTAAGGATGAAATCCGCAGCTTTCTGTCCTTGGGACGCGGCGCGGACAACCCAGCTTTGGGCATCCTTGCCTTTGAGTGCGTTCACCCAGCTTTGCAGGTAGGCGGCTGAGTTCTCGATTTCCCCTTCGATGATTCCGGCGTGAGCGTTGAGGAATGACGCCGTCATTTCGGCGACCAGCTCTTCTTCGGCGTAGATTTTCTTGGCGGTGTCGCCAGTGGCGATGATGCCCATGTTTTCGATCATTGATTTCCGGGCAAGCCGCGACTGATGGCCGGTGGCGTGACCGAGTTCATGGAACAACGTCGAGTAGTAAGCCTCCTCGTTGGTGAAGAAGCGCATTTCAGGCATGTGGACGGAATCCGTCACTGGTCGGTAGCACGGAACCGCACTGCCCTCCTGGATTTGCGGCCGCTGCGGCATGGCCTCGACAATGGCACGTGCGCGGTCGGTTTTCTCGGTCGTGGTCAGCTCCGGAGACGCCAAAAAATCTGGGAACTGGATGCCATCGATCTGCGACTCGTGAAAAACCGTGTAACCCTTCAAAAAGCCACGGCGTTTGGCCTCGTCTTCTGGCTGCGCGTGTTCGTCTTCCTTGGTGTAAGTGCCGTATTTGACGACAAGAAAGCCCTTCTCTCCTTTGCGGACATTACCGCCAAGCTCCTTGGCCTGGAGGAAAGTCAGGAAATACGGTGACGTGAATCGCTGGCTGCCGAGCAGCAGGACGTTGATGCCCTGGTATTCCTTCTGCGTGGAAAAGTTCTTCGGGAAACCCGTTTTGGAAAAGTAAGGCGATTTCCACGGGACAACGCCCTTGCTCAGTTGGTCGATGATGCGGTTGGTGATTTCTTCATAGAGGTTGTTCAATTCCTACTCCATTGGTTGCTTGATCATTCGCGCATGATGCACGGCACTCGGTTCCATTCGGAAGTGGAGTGATGCCACCGCACACGAGCCAGGCTCCTGGTGCCCTCAATCAACGGCCCTCACGAACATTCGTCAGACCACTTGTCATCCCCCAATCCAAAGAAAATCGTAAGCGGTCTACCGTCGGCCACTATCCTTTCCCCGGCATTACCAGCATACATACC
>JANOBS010000357.1:0-2941 GCA_031411755.1 Luteolibacter sp.
GACGGCGTGAAGGCCTTGCTCGACGACCTCGCCGCCAATCAGGTCAGCGATGCTGTGGAAAACGATGCCCTCACCTCCATGCAGAAGTCCCTGCGGGCGATTGCCGCCGACCATGTCGCGCGCGCTTCCGAACTGCTGCGCAAACAGGTCGGAGCGAAATCCCTTGATCCGCAAACCGCCATCGCCGCGGTGAACCAGGCGGCCCGCGAACTTGGCGGCTTGGTCCTGCTGCGCGGCATCGATGAATCCCGCGAGGTATTTGCCCGCGAGACCCACATGTTCGCCCGTGAACTTTCCGGCCTGCGCCTGCGTCTCCTCAACGCCACCCCGGATCAGGCGGAGGCCTTGGCGAAGGGACACGAGGATGTCGCGGACTGGACCGATCAACTCCTCGAAAAGCTCACCAAAGGCATGAGTTACCAAAAGCGGCCGCTCGCCGTGCTCGGCCTCAACCGCCGAATCTACGCGCTGCGCCTCGCCGACATCACCGGCTCGATCCGCAAGACCGCATCGCTCGCCAGGGAGGGTAAAACCGCTGAGGCCGCCACGCTTCAGTATCCGCTCATCCGTCCGCTGTTGGAGGCGGAGTTCACGATGCGCAGCGGCTCCGAATACGCACTGAACCGCGACCTGCGTGAAAAGCTCACCGCCCTCATTTCGGGCCAACAGGACCTCCTTTCCACCTGCGAAAAACTGCCGGACCTCGGCGGGCAGGCTCCGGAAATCAGGAAACGCCAGGAGGGCCTGCGCAATACGCTCGTCCTCGCCCCGCTGCCCGCCATCCCTGCCGCGCGCACCCGTCTTTTCGACATGGCGATGCCGCCCGTTCCACCCACCGATGATTTCCGCCTCCGTGCTGAAACCCTCATGACCGAAGCCCTTGCCAAGATTGGCGCCGGTTCCAAGGACGAGGCACTGGTGGCCCAGCGCGGTGTGATCCAATCCCTCCGCGAACTCGAAACCATCCTCAACCGCTGGTCGGTCGAGTTGGCCCAGAAAGCCCTCGGGGTTTCCGCACTTGTCTCCGATGCCACCAACCGCGTCGGCGCGCTGGAACAAATGGAAACCCGTCAGATCGGCCTGCTCGAAAAAACCGAGGAAGTCGCACTCGACAAAAAAAATGCCAAGAACCTCGCCGCCGACCAGCAGTCCCTCGCGACGGAGATTCACGATTTCCTGAAGGAACTCGCCGGTGCCGAAGCGAAACCCTCCAAAGAGGTTCTCCCGCTGCTCGGCCGTCTTGAGGCCGCGGCGAAAGCCATCGATCTTGCCACCAAGACCCTTCAGGATAAGGGAGCCGAGGACGCCCTCGAACACCAGGAAGCGGCCTCCGCCGCCCTCACCGAAGCCCGCGAACTCGCCGCAGGGCAACTGGTGCAGGTCAACCTTCTGGCGCAACTCATCGCCTTCGAGCAGTCGGTCGGAAAGGCCGGCGATGGCATGGCGGACGTGGTCGGTGGCCAGAATGACCTGATCGCCGCGACCAAGGTGGCAGACAAGAAATCGCTGCCTCCCCTGCTCGCTCCGCAGAAAAACCTTCTCGCCTGTCTCACCGACATCGCACCCGCCCTGGATCTGGTCGCCGCGCGCCTCGATGTCGGCACGCCGCTGGTCTTCGCCGCTTCGGATGTCGAGGACGCCCTCAAGGCCATGGAAGACGGCGATGGCGAGGGCGCGGCCGATATCCAGCAGATCGCCGTCGAGTCGCTCACCAAGGTGCAGGGACTCGTCTCCGAAATTTCGGTGCAGACCGGATACGTCGCCGAGATCGTCGAGTTTCTCCACGAGGCCCAGTCGGATGCCGCGGTGTTTGCCTTCCGCCAGCGCCAGCTTCGCGAGAACCCGCAGGCGAAGGATGCGCTCGCCCTGCAACAGGCGCTCGCTTCCGAAACCGAGAAATCCGGAAGCCTCCTGACCCAGGTCGCAGGCACCATCGACTTCAAGTTGCTCGACGAAAAGACGAGGGAGAAACTTGGCAAGATCGATCTCACGGTCGATTTCGGATCGCCCTCCACCCTCATGAACAACGCGGTCAAACTCATGGAATCCGGCCAACCCGCCACGGAGCCGATGCTGGCCGCCGAGAAAGCCCTGACCGCCAACTCGGATCAGCTCCTGGTCATCATCACCATGCTCAACGGTCTGCCTGGAATCGAAGTGACGAAAGCGGATCCACCGGAGCTTCATCGCCTGATCGCCGCCCTCGACCTCGCCAGCAAGCACCGCAAGCTGCTGCGCCAAACACAGGGCACCGCCGACAAGGACCTCCCCGCGATCGCCAAGCTGCAGTCGAAGCTGACCGAAGCCGCGGAGAAACTCACACAGCCCAGCCCCGAGGGCCCAGCCGTTCATCCGATGCTGACTGCGGCCCACCAACAGTTGATGCCCATCGCCGATTTGCTCAACGGATCGAGGAAGGCCGAGGCCATGACTGCCCAGCAAGCCGCCGACCAGACCCTCCGCCACTTCGTCATTGAACAAGCCCTCATCCTCAACACCGCCAAACCACCGGCTTCATCCAGCGATGATCCCGTGGAATCGGAATCCGAAACCGATGACCTCTACGAATCCAATACCGTCGGTTTCGTCTCGGATTTCGTGAGCGGCGAGGCCCCGAAGGACAAGAAATCCGAATGGGAGATCCTCGGCACCCGCAACCGGGCCGCCCTCAACCAGAACTTCGCCCGCGAGCTTCCCCTCGAATTCCGGGCCACTTTAAAAAACTACTACGAAAGGGTCGCAAAATGAAAACTCCCGCCAGTATTCGCCAACTCCCTCGTATCCTCGCGGTCAGCCTGCTCTGGGCAGGCATGGTCCCCAACACGCTTCTCGCCCAGGACACGCCGCCCGCCGCTGGCCCCTCCGAGGCGGCCGCCTCCAAAGACTCACCCGAGCTGACCGAAGCCGCGGACCGAGCCATCGAGCGTGGCTTGCAATATCT
>JANOBS010000358.1:0-3312 GCA_031411755.1 Luteolibacter sp.
CGGTGAAAGTCAGAGCCCCCGTGCCGTTGTTAATGATGGAACTGCCGCTGCCGTTGCCGCTGTAGCCGACCATGATTTGGCGGTTGGTGCTGTTTCCGGCCCCAGTGTAGATCAGAGTTGGCGCGCTGCCGTTGCCGCCGACCTGAATGGCGGTGCCGCTGGTTCCCCTGCCCACGGCGCTGGAGACGCCGTAGTCGGCAATGGAGTTAATGGAAAGGGTGCCGCCGTTGATAGTGGTTGCGCCAGTGTAGGTGTTTATGCCCGAAATCACCAAGGTTCCTGCGGTGATGGTGGTTGCGCCGCTGTAGGTGTTGGAGTTGGAGAGGACCCAAGTGCCGCCGCCAAAGGTAGGGGTGAAGGCTCCGCCCACGTTGTCGGTCAGTTTCCCAGCGAAAGTGCTGATGCCACTGCCAGCACGGGCACCCGCACCGAAGCGCATCGACCGGGCACCCGTGCCGCTGAAGCCGATGTCGGTGTTGATGGTCACTGCTTGATTGCTGGAGTTGTTGAGCAGGTTATTGGTGTTCGTCGCGATGATGATCTGGCGATTGTTCAAGACGAGCGGGGCAATCGCACCTCCACCACCTGTTCCGTTCGTTCCACCTGTTCCGTAATCGAGGCCGATAACATCGCCATCGATGCTGGAATTGCTCAGGATGATATTTCCATAACCCGCGCCATCCGCAATGCTGTTGATGCTGTGCAAGCTATTGCCGTCATCACCAGCAGAGATGACGCTAATCGACCCCGAGAATGTGTTCGAGGTGCTGCTCAGCGCCGTTTTTAGCCAAAATGAGGCATTGTTGAATGCCACGCCGCCTGTGCCGGTGACGGCTCCCCCAATGGTGACGTTGCCGCGCCCGTTTCCGCTCCATGTGCTGAAAGTCGCGATCGCGCCATTGTTCAAGGTGAGGGTGCGTGCCCCAAGGTCGATATTGCCACCGGATGTGACTTGATCCGAGGCGCTCAGCGTCGCACTGCCGTTGAAGGTGAGGCCGGTGCCAGCGACACCTAGATTCGTGTTAGCTCTGATCTCCACCGTGCCAGCGTTGATGACCGTGCCGCCGGAATAGGTGCTGGTGGCGGAGCTCAGGTTCAGGATGTTGGAGCCATTCTTCACGAGCGTGACAGTGCCGTTGTTGTTGATAGGCGCACTGATGGTAATGGCACCGGCACCGGCGTTGACGTATAGATTGCCACCGCCCGTTGGGGTGGTCAGGGCACCGGTGCCGTTGGCGAGGACAACCGCCGTGGTGGCGACACCATTCAGCAGCCCGTAGGTTTCAAGGTTGTTTCCCGTGGAGAGGGTGATAGCCCCTGTGGCGGTGACGGATGTGCCGTTGGTCGAGAAATCGATGGCTGCACCGCCGGGCGTGACCGCGACCTGGAACGTGTTTCCGGATTTACCGACGACGTAATAAGTAGTGCCTGAGGTCAAACCTGTGGGAGCAGTCCCGCCAAGAATGAAGGCATCCCCGTCGGCAAAGGTGTTCGAAGTGAGAGCGAAGGTGTTGCCGACATTGTCCACAGTCATGGCATTGGCAGCCGAAATCGACCGCAGGGCCGTGATTGTGCGGGTGCCGGTGAGACCGGCGCTACCTCCCGCGCTTGCCCCGGCGTTGGCGGTGTAGGCATTGGCGGCGGTGCTCCAGGTTGTTTGGTCGCTGGCCGCGATGTTGGCTTGGGCGACGAAGTCCGAGCTGTAAACGGCGTAATCCGTCGAAGCAAAACCGGCGTTGTTGCCGCCGGTGGAATACCATGGTCCGATGATCTGGCCCCCCGTGGTCGTTCCCGCACCGGTGACCTTCCACCGACTGTTGTTGCTCGCAAAGCCGGAATTGAAATTTGCGGACGCGGTGCCGGATCTGCCCAAACTGGTCAGGATCATTTGCGTTCCGCTGCTGCCGCCGTTCGTCCAGTTGAAGTTCATCTGCCCCGCATTGAGGGTGACCGCTCCGATGGTTTCATTGGCGTTGGCGTTGCCGGCATCCGCAGAGGTCACGCCGAACGTGCTGCTGCTGTTGACCGTGATGGTCGCCGAGTTGTTGAAGGCGTCGACATCAGTGATGCCGGAACGGTTGAACTGCAACGTGCCGCCGTTGAAGTTGAGGTCGGTGGAGCCGTTGATCTTGCCAATGGTGCTGCCTGTGCCGACATGAAGCGCGCCGCCGTTGAGGAAGGTCGTGCCGGTGTAGGTGTTGATGCCGGTGAGGATTTGCGTGCCCGCACCCGTCTTGGTGAGGGACATGCCCGCAGGCAAGCCGTTGGCAATCACACCACTGTAGGTGAAGCTGCTGCCGGATTGCGGGTTGAGCGTGAGATTGGTCACGCTGGCGTAACTGCTGTCGATGACGGAGGCGAGGTTTCTGGTGGTGCCGCTGTTGGCCAGGCCGCCGATGATCGGGGTGGTTGCGCCCGTGCCGCTGAGGGTGACGGTGCCCGCGCCGGTGGTGTCGAGCGCGCTGAATTGGATGGCCCTCGCGTGGCTCAGGGTGATGTTACCAGCGGTGGCGGCGGTATTGCCCGTGTGGTAGGTGGGGGCGTTCAGGGCGAGGGTGCCCGCGCCGACATTGGCCAACCCACCAGTGCCGCCGATGAGGGCGGGGGTGTTGGTCCCCATCGTGGTGGTCCCGGTGCCGTTCGAGGCGAAGGTTCCACCGTTGAGGAACAAGGGCGCTGCCGAAATGGAGCCGCCGTCGTTGATCTGAAGCGTGCCGGCGCTGATGGTGGTGGTGCCGGTGTAAGTGTTGGTTTTGTCGAGGATCAGGGTGCCGGCGCCGAGCTTGGTCAGGCTGATCAGGCCGCCGAAGGCACCGGTGGAATTAGTGATGGCGTTGCCTTGGGTGAAGGTGCCAAGGTTGGCGGTGCTGGTATCGAGGGTGATGCCTGCTCCAGCCTGCAAACCTTGCGCCGCGGTGTTGGCCACCAGGATGTTGCCGAGCAGGGTGTCCAGATTCGCAACGGAGAATCCGGCGCTCCCAGCGGAGTCCACGTTCAACGCGAGGCCGGCTCCGCTCTTCACGTTGAGGTTTGCGGCCGTATTGCTCGCAAGCGCGACTTCCTTGGTGATGGCCAGCGTTCCCGCATTCACCGTGGTGACGCCGCCGTAGCTATTGGTGCCAGAGAGGGTGAAGGTGCCCGCGCCGGTCTTGGTCAAGCCGCCCGCGCCACCGATGTTACCGGCGATGCTCACGGCTTGGGCGTTGGTATCAACAATGCCAGTGCCGGTCATCGTCACGCCGCGCGTGGATGGAGAAGCGATGGTGCCGGTCGCCCGCAGGGTGCCGCCGTTGAAGATGAGGGTGTTGGTGG
>JANOBS010000359.1:0-4779 GCA_031411755.1 Luteolibacter sp.
CCGCAACCACTTTCCAAGCCCTGCAATTCAATGAATTGCAGGGCTTTTTAGTGCCCATTTTTCGGGTGCCGCCCGGTCGCTGAAATGCACCGGAATCATTCCCTTGGCCGCCGAAGCATTGCCATCATCAGGGCGAGGTGCCATCCACCTCCACATCCAGGAAAGCCGGATAAATGCGCTTCGGATCACCATTCCGCTGAAGACTTTCCGCCATGGCCTTGAGGCTGGTTGCGATGTTGCCATTCTTCACCTCCTTGCCGTTGATGCGCACGATCAGTGGCTTGGAGAAATCAATCAGGGATTCATTCAGCCAGAGTCGCAGCTTGAGTCCTTTTGCGGGAACGAGAGGTCCAGGTTCGACAAGAGCCTGCTGCCAGTCGGGACTCTGATACTTGGCCTCCTCGGCGGTAGCCTCGGCCTTGATGTCGATGGCGTTGTTGGCCTTGTCGACCTTGGCATCCAGATACAGATCGCGTTCTCCAAGATTCTGAGTCACCTGCAGCCAGTAGGCACTGTCGTTTCGCTTCTTGTCGGCACGGTAGGTGGTCAGCACCACGCGTTCAGGGTGAGTCTTGCGCGTGAAACCGATCATCCAGGCCGGACCCGGCTTGTAGTCGATGCCGTGCCCTTTGCCTTTCTGTTCGTCGAGGAAATTGACATAGCCCTGGGGATCCTGCTGGTGCAGTGCTTCCAACCGCTGATGGTTCTTGCGTGCATTGGTCACACGACCAAAGGCACTGTCCATTTCTCCCACCCCGGTGCGGAAAGGCAAATTACGCAGGTTCTCGACATGGATGGATGAACCCGAGCCACAGGCCATCGCACTGACGGCGGACAAGCGGTCAGCCATCCTCGTGGAGAGCACCTCGGTGCCATAACCACCCTCGGAAATGCCGAGCATGTACACGCGATCCGGATTCACCTCCCAGTGGACAATGGCGTGACGGATCATCTGGTCGAAAGCCGTAACATTGAAATCGCGCCACCAGCGTCCCTGATTGTCGTCCACCATCCGCGGCACGAAATAGACCGCGCCATCGGGGTAGAGCGATGCGGAAAGCGAGGCCTGTGCCTGCCATTCACGCGTATTGACCGGCCAGGCATGCGGGTTGGGCAGCTTGTCGGACGTCCCTCCACCACCGTGCATCGCGATCACCAAGGGCCAGCCACCTTCGGGCTTTTCACCACGAGAAAACACGAGGTAGGGCATGTCCAATCCTTCCGCGATGTGATACTCGCCGGGAGAAAGCTCGTTCTTCACTCCTTTTTCCAAATGAAGCGGCGCTTTGAATTTCCCCTCACCCAGCTTCTTCGCGGCAGCGCAATAGGCATTGAAAAGTGCCTGACGCAGCTCGTCGAGTTTCGCTGGATCCGCCGGCTGATCCTTGAATGTCGTGTCCTTGCCCGCCAGAGCATCAGCGAAATATTCCACGGGAATGCCCACCACCTGCTCAAGGCTCCCGATGCTCTTGGCCTCCTCTGCCAGAAGCGGCGCATCAACAGCACCCAGCATCAATCCGGCCGACAAACCCATCGCTTTGAAGTTCATTCTGCGAATTTGTCGTGACCCTGCATCCACTGCCATAAAAATTCGATGGCATTGGCGATGATAGACGCTACCCGCCAACCGGCCCACCAGACTCCCGGTTTAACACCTGCGCAAATCATTGCAAGGATCCGCATTTACAAGAACCATGCCATGCGCATGATTCAATGAAATGTCCGAAGACTATCGATACATCGGCCTGATGATTGAGTCGCTGAACGGCTATGGCAGCAAGATCCTTACCGGAATAAGCCGCTACGCCCATCAAAAGTCCAACTGGCGCATTGCCTACTTTGACAGGGAACAAAAGGAGCTCGCCGATCTCGTTGGGACCTGGCAGGGCGACGGGATCATTTGCTCCGCTGTCGATGCCCGCTTCGCCACGTCCGCCGGGAGTCGGGATATTCCGGTGATCAATGTCACCGGGCGTTTCCTGGAACCACAGATGATCAACATCACGAGTGACGACACCATGGTCGGTGTCATGGCCGCCAATTTTTTGCTGGAACGCGGGTTCGAGTCGTTTGGCTTCCTTCGCCGCAAGGAAACCTCGCGGTTTGCCTCTGAACGCGGCAAGGGATTCTCCGAAACCGTGGCGGCGGCCGGTTTCAATGCCGAAACAATTTCGATTGGCAACGGCGGAGACGAGGAGGTCGAACGATGGCTTTCCAAGCTTCCTCGCCCGCTCGCGGTGCTTGGTGCGACGGACCGCCTAGCCTCGATTGTGATCGAAGCTTGCTGGCGACTGGGGTTGAAGGTTCCCGAGGAGGTTTCCGTGCTGGGAATCGGAAATTCAGAGCAGCTTTGTGAACTATGCTCCCCGACACTTTCCAGCGTGGATCTGGACATGGAGCGCCGTGGCTACGAAGCGGCTGAGTATCTGGATCGATTTTTCCAAGGTGAGTCCGTGCCAAACCGTTCCAAATTGATCCAGCCCGCCCACGTTGTGGAACGCCGCTCCACCCATACATTCGCATTCGAGGACGCGGATGTCGTGGCGGCGCTGCGTTTCATCCACGCTCATGCCCCGGAAAGCATCAAGGTGACGGATGTCGTCAAGTCCACCGGCATTTCGCGCCGCTCGCTGGAAGGGCGGTTCAACAAGCTGATCGGGCGGACCATTCACGACGAGATCTGGAAGGCCCATTTCGATCTTGCGAAGCGGCTGCTGTCCTCTTCCGATCTTTCCCTTCAAAACGTCGCCGAACGCTCCGGCTTCCGCACCTCCAGCGCGCTGGTGAACCTGTTCCGCCAACGATATGGGCAAACACCCAAAGAGTATCGCATCGCCAATCGCCTCCTCATCAGCTCGCCAGGCACGGAAGCCAATCGCTAGTGGATGTCGCGCCGGTGCCTCCAGCTCCATGGGAGATTGATCCGAAAGCAATTTCCATTCCTGCGCGGATTTCTGCTTGTCTTGTCGGCAGGCACGGCCCCCCATTTGGATGCTAAACCTTCTCAATATGAAAAACCCAATGAACCTCGCCATGAACGCCCGGAAACGCCTGTCTGGTGCTCTCGCCATGCTGCTTTGTGCCATTTCCTCGACCGGACCTGCCGCCGCCGAACTCCCGACCCTGAGTCAGCCACCGATGCTCGGGTTCCACACCGGATACATGAACAAGAAGTATCAGTTCGGCATCGCTGGGAATGGTGAAATCACCTTGAAGATGGTCGACAACAAGGGAGTGGTCAGCCCCTCGCCCTTTCATGTCAGATTCACGATCGGCATCGAGGAGACATTGCCCGATGGCAAGACCCTGTTGCGTCCCATCAAACCGGAAACCATCGAATCCGCGCAGGCTCCCAATGGGAATTTCGATAAGACCGTCCTCACGGCCAAGGTCAACGGCGACGCGGTCGTCGAGGCCACCTTCGAACAAATCCGTGGGGTGATTTCAGTGGGTGGTCGCGTGCTCGAGCCTGGGCCGCTCGTGAAGAACCCGCTCCGCTTTGCGGCTCGCATGTATTTCCCGACGCCCTATCCGCACGATCTGCCGGGTGAAAAGCCGGATGATAAGAAGGTGGTGAAGGCATTTGAGGAGAAGATCAAGAATGACCGCATCGACTTGAAATGGACTGACGGCAAAAGGAAGAAGCTCACCTTCAGCGAGGATGTGGATACTTCCTCTGCGGAAATCAATGGACCGGGCATCGCTGCAGCAGAGATCGAAGTCAGTGTTTGTGCAGGAAAAAAGTTCCTGCTCACCTCCTCGCCAAATACCGCCATGAAACTCTCGAATGCCAAGCCAGCTCCGCTGTATCGCGGATTCACCCTCCTATGGTCGCCGGATCCTGCCAAGAACCAGGACGGCAAGGCCCGCGTCAGCATTGAGTTGAAGTAACCGAAGATTGGGAGCGGTGCAGGTGGAAAGGGTTAAGACTCCCCAGCCGCTATGCACCATTGGCTACACGTTTTCGCCGGATGGTGGGTGCGCTCGACATGAGAATGGAGCGGAAGCGGTCCTGAATCAATCAAAGTCTCTTCACCCCACGTTCACCGGCACCAGCGTCATGGTGTCGTTACCGAAAATATCAATGACCTTCACGGCGACGGTGTACCGGCCCGGCTTGGCGTAGGTGTGGCTGACGGTGGTCATTTCCAGATCGCGGTCGCGGCGGGTGCGGAAGCTCTGCCACTCGTTCTCGAAGATGTAGGCTCCGGTCCAGCGTTCCTCGAATTCGAGGAACTCGCCGGACGCGGCATCCACTACTCCGGGAAGCTCGCCGTCCACGCCCATGGTCTTGGCCATCTTGATGATTTCCTTGCGGCTCTCGTAGTTGAAATCCACGGCCCAATAGTCCACCCAGTCGGTCCACTTCTTGGTGAGCACCTCGCGCTTGACGATGCCGTCCTTGTCCTTGGTGAACTTGGCGAGCTGCCCGGCATCGCAGACGACCTCGCTTTTTCCGGCCTTGAGCTCGGCGGTGATGGTGTCCACCAGGCCTTGCGAGTAGTGGACGGAGAAATCGGTTAGCTCGATGCTGAGGGCGAGCTTGTCCTTCTTGTCGTAGCGCGGGGTGGCCTCGACGTAGGCGATGTCGGCGAAGCGGACCTGGCCTTTCTCCACGGCGCGCTTGTCGAAGACTTCCGGCGGGATCGTCTTGGGCGCGATGTCGATGCCCTTCTGCTTGGACTCCTCCAGCACAGCGGGAAACAGACCCATCTCGAACTCGAAGGCCAGCACGTCCACCCGTGTGGCACCGCGCTTGCGGCATTCCATGATCACTTC
>JANOBS010000360.1:0-2638 GCA_031411755.1 Luteolibacter sp.
TGGAATCCGAAATCAGATCGTCATCGCCTGGAAACCGCCGTCGACGATCATTTCGGTGCCGGTGATGAAGGAGCCGGCGTTTGAGGAGGCGAGGAGGATGGTCGCACCGATCAGCTCCTCGGCGTTTCCGAAACGCGAGGCCGGGGTCTGGCGGAGGATGTCGAGGACGCGTGACTCATCGAGGACCTTGCGGTTCTGCTCGGCGGGGAAGAAGCCGGGGACGAGCGTATTGACGCGGATGTCCTTGTCGGCCCACTCGCGGGCGAGGTTGCGGGTCAGGTTGTGGACCGCCGCTTTCGAGGCGGAGTAGGTGAAGACGCGGGAAAGCGGGTTCAGGCCGGAAATCGAGCCGAGGTTGATGATCGAAGCCGGTTGGTTGTTCTCGACAAAGTATTTCCCGAAGACCTGGCAGGCACGGAAAATGGCGGCGAGATTGGTGTCCATGATCCGCGCGTATTCCTCCTCGGTGATCTGGAGGAAGGGGGTGGGGGAATTGGTGCCGGCACCATTGATGAGGATGTCGACCTGGCCGGAGCGTTCGAGAACGGTGTCGAGCAGGTGCTGGAGGGACTCGCGCGAGGTCACATCGACCGGGACGAAGTAGCCCTTGCCGCCATGGCTTTCGATTTCGGCGAGGCGCTTCTCGGCCTTTTCCGGGATGCGGCCACCGAGGACGACCTCGGCTCCGGCGCGTGCCAGGCCGACGGCCATGGTGCCGCAGAGTTCACCGGTGCCGCCGATGACGACGGCGGTTTTACCCTGGAGGCTGAAGAGATCTTTGAGGAAGGAGCTGGGTTGCATGGTGGATTGAGTTGGAAGTTATGGAGTCTGGCTGAGACAGCCGGGACACGTTCTAATTAAGCGCTGGCGAGGGTGGCGGTGTCCCAGATCGGGAGGCCAAGGGAGGTAGAGAGTTCGTTGAACTCGGCGATTTCCGCTTCGGTGAAAAGCAGGCCGTTGGCGGCATCCGAACGCTTGCGGAACTCGGCTTCGAGCTGGCCGGGGAGCATCGCCTTGTCATTGCCGTGGCCGAGGATGTCGTCGAGGACGGCCTTGAGGTTGCCCTTTTGGTCGCGTCCCTGAGCGAAGCCGCCGCCGGAGATGGCGTCGGGGTGGATGACCTGGAAGTAGAAGGCGGAGGTGCTCTTTTCACCGGGGATCGAAGTCTGGCGACCACGGATGGTGGGAAGCGAGCCGCCGATCAGGCCGCCGAAGATTTCGTTGATGAGGGCCATGCCGTAGCCTTTGTGTGCGCCGAAGGGCAGGAGGGCGGCCACTGCATTCGGGTCGGTGGTGGGGTTGCCATCCTTGTCGACGGCGGCGCCGGGCGGAAGCTGCTTGCCTTCGCGCTTCAGGACCTGGACGCGACCCATGGCGACGGTCGAGGTGGCCCAGTCGATGACGATCGGGTAGCCGACGGCGTCGGTGGTGGGGATGCCCCAGGAGTGGGGATTGGTGCCGAGGGTTGGGAATTTTCCGCCGAAGGGCACGACCTCAGCGAGGGTCGAAGTGCAGTTGGTATAGGCGAAATAACCGCGCTCGGCGGCCTCCATCACGTAGCCGCCGCCCCAGAGGTAGTGGAAGCAGTTGTCGATGGCGACCTGGCCGATGCCGAACTGGTCGGCGAGTTCGATGGCACGGTTGATGGCGCGGTAAGCGACCGATTGGCCAAGCTTCTTGTTGGAATCCCAGATTTCCGATGCAGCGAAGCGCGAGGGCTTCACCTCGATCTCAGCGCAAGGGACGCAGCCGCCAACCTCGGAGCCGAAGAGATGGTCGAGGTGCAGGGCCTTCAGGGCGTTGTGGGTGCGGATGCCGTGGCGGGAGGCTTCTCCGGCGAGCTTGGCGCCTTCGACTGCTTCATCGTGGGAGTATCCACGGGACTCATAGGCGCGGATGACGAGGGTGTCGTGGGCTTCGCGGGGAATGACGAGGAATTCAGACATGGAGTTTCAGCGTGGTGGGAATGCGGGCTGCGAGATTGGCAAGAGGCCCGTGGATGTCGAGTCGGAGGTTCCAACGTCGAGCATTGGCTGTCCAGCAAAGCAGGCGGGACGGAGTGAATCTTTTTGTCTCATTTTGTGTCGAGCCTCGTCAGTTTGATGAGGGGATCTGGAAAAGAAAACGGCGCGGCAGGAAGGACCCGCCGCGCCGCTTGTCTTGAGGAATAGTCGATCAGATCATGGGGCATCGCTGATCTTGGCGCGGAGGAAGACCTTCGGAACCGTTGGAACCGTGCCCGCTTCCCGGAAGGTGCGGTAGGTCCAGCCAGTGGAAAGCGTGGGCAATCCGGCAGTGATCGCAGGAGTGACTTCGCTGATGGTATTGGCGAAGGTTCCCAGATTCACATCGCCTTCGATCTTGTAATAGAGGGCATCGATCAGCGCGGAGACCTGGTCGCCGGAGTTGGCCGTGAAGGTGGCTCCGGTGCGGACGGGCAGGGTCAGGGTCATGACCTGGTCAGCCCCGACGGTGGCGATCTTTCCAACGATCTTGCCGTCATTGGCACCCGAGAGCGGGTTTCCATCGAAGGCGAATTCGTAGAGGTTGTTGCGACCGTCGTTGTCTGGATCGTCGATCTTGGCATTATTACCTCCGGTTAGGCCCTTGGAAGCGGCCCAGCCGATGTAGGGATCGC
>JANOBS010000361.1:0-10462 GCA_031411755.1 Luteolibacter sp.
CATGGCGAAGTGGTGCCTCGCCCATCACAAGGAAAACTTCCTCTACACCCACTGGGATGAGATCTGCGACATCTGCGCTGCCTACGATGTCAGCTTCTCCATCGGCGACGGACTCCGCCCCGGCTCCATCGCCGATGCGAATGACAAGGCCCAGTTCGGCGAACTCGAAGTGCAGGGCGAACTCACCACCCGCGCCTGGGCGAAGGGCTGCCAGGTCATGAACGAAGGCCCCGGCCACGTCCCCATGCACATGATCGAGGAAAACATGGCCAAGCAGCTCGAGTGGTGCCACGAGGCTCCGTTCTACACGCTTGGACCATTGACCACCGACATCGCCCCCGGCTACGACCACATCACCTCCGGCATCGGTGCCGCCATGATCGGCTGGTATGGCTGCGCCATGCTCTGCTACGTCACGCCGAAGGAACACCTCGGTCTGCCGAACAAGGATGACGTCAAAGTCGGCGTCATCACCTACAAGCTCGCCGCCCACGCCGCCGACCTCGCCAAAGGCCACCCCGGTGCCCAGTACCGCGACAACGCCCTCAGCAAGGCCCGCTTCGAGTTCCGCTGGGAAGACCAGTTCAACCTCGGCCTCGACCCGGAAACCGCCCGCTCCTTCCACGATGAAACCCTGCCGCAGGACGGAGCCAAAACCGCCCACTTCTGCTCCATGTGCGGCCCGCACTTCTGCTCGATGAAGATCAGCGAAGACGTCCGGCAATACGCCGCCGAACAAGCGATCTCGGAAGAAGAAGCCATCCAGAAAGGCATGGAAGAAAAGAGCAAGGAGTTCGCGGAGGCTGGTTCGGAGCTTTACCAGAAGGTATAAGTCCTATAGGTCCCATAGGACTTATTTCTTATGTCAGAAAACTCCCCAGGTTTCCTCCTATCCGGCGGAAACTACCAACAACTCCTCTCCTACAAGAAATCAGAGATCCTCTACGACTTCACCTTTCGCTTCTGCGAACGCTTTCTCAAGCGCGGCGACCGCACCATTGACCAGATGGTGCAGGCCGCCCGCTCAGGAAAGCAGAACATCGCCGAAGGCAGCAAGGCCTCCGTCACCTCCACCGAGATGGAGCTGAAGCTCACCAATGTGGCGCGGGCCAGCCTGGAGGAACTGCTTCTGGACTATCAGGACTTTCTCCGGGTGCGGGACTTACCTCTTTGGGAGAAGAACTCCAAGGAAGCCCTTTTTGTCCGGAAGCTCGGCAAAATAGAAAATGAGTCCTATGAGACCTGTAGGACTTATATGGACACCCGCCCTCCTGAGGTCCTCGCCAACATCGCCATCTGCCTGATCCATCAGGCGAACTACCTGCTGGACCGACAGATCAAGCGCCTGGAGAAGGACTTCACGGAAAAGGGTGGCCTCCGCGAGAACATGACCCGCGCAAGACTGGAATACCGGAAGAATAGAAAGGATTAGCAAGAATAGGTCCTATAAACCCTATAAGATCTATCCGCCCGCGCAACCACGCCCCCCTCCCGCCCTGATCGAACGGACCGTTGGCCCTCCGGATTTCTTCGGTGATTGGGTCCTAAGCTTTTGGCCCAGGCTGGTATGGGGCGCGCCGGTGGCGCTGAAGACGATCACGGGATCGGGCGGTCCGATGACGCTTGGGACACCGGCGAACAGGATGCACCGTTGGCCTGGGGATGACGACGGGATTGGGCGGGCCGTTGGGCTGACGCCGTGCAATTCCCACCATTGCCGAAATCCTTCATCTAAGGCACGGGTATATGGTTGACCTAAGATTGAAACTCAGGCAGTTGAATGTTGCTACTGGACCAGTTTGTATCACAAAAAATCGATTCGATCTGTCCACATTCTGCTCACTCCGCTCGTCAGGGCTGGAGCCCTCCCCCGGAACCCTCTGTCACGATGAATCGCGGTTGTACTGTTTTGTTCCTGATCTGTTCCCTGATATTCGCAGCTCTGGGGCGCGCCGCAGATGTGAGCCTGTTGTTTTCCCAGCAGCCGGTCAGCCGCACGGTCGGAACGTCGTTCTCACCCGCCATCAAGGTGCAGATTCTGGATGGGGCGGGAAATCCAACCACCAGCACGGCCACCGTAACCTTGGCCATCGGCAACAATCCCGGCGGAGGCACCCTGACCGGCACCACCTCGGTGGCGGCTGTTGCCGGGGTGGCGACGTTCAGCAATTTGAGGATCAACAAGGTGGGATCAGGTTACACGCTGGTCGCCAGTTCCAGCGGACTGACTGGTGCGACAAGCTCCGCATTCTCGCTGACACCCGGCAATGCCACTCGTTTCAGATTGTCGGCTCCTGTGAGCGCAACGGCTGGTACTTATTTCGATGTCACGGTGACGGCGCTGGATGCCTTTGACAACATCGCCACGGGCTATGCCGGTACTGCCAAATTCACCATCAGTGGCAACAGCCCTGGAAATACCCCGCTGATCAATGGCTCAGTGGTCGCGAGATTCTCGGTCTCGACGCCGTCCGCCTCCGCGAGCATCACCGCCACCGATACGGTCACGTCGACGATCACCGGTTCCACGACACTCGCCATCGTTCCCGGTCCCACCAGCAAGTTCCAGGTCTTCTTCGCCTCGAGCCCCACCGCCGGTACGCCGATCAATGTGACGGTGAATGCGAAAGATTTCCTCAACAACAGCACCCCTACCTACACGGGAACGATTCGCTTCACCTCCACGGACGCCACTGCGATTTTGCCCGCAGACAGTGTGATCACCAATGGAACGGGGGTCTTCCCGGCCACTCTGAAAATAGCCACCTCGGCGACAGTCACCGCCACGGACGTTTCCACGCCGAGCATCAAGGGCAGCACGTCCCAGGTCACGGTGCAGCCTGCAAATCCTTCCCAGCTGGTGTTTGTCCAGAATCCGTCGAATGCAGTGGCGGGGGCGGTGGTTTCGCCGTCAGTCACGGTGAAGTTGCTGGATCCCTACGGCAATGCCACCACGTCCAACGCGGCGGTTACTCTCTCCATCGGCACCAATCCCGGCGGCGGCGTGCTTTCAGGAACGACCACAGTGGCGGCCTCCTCCGGCACCGCGACCTTCAGCACGCTGAACCTGAACAAATCCGGTTCGGGATACACCCTGATCGCCAGCTCGCCTGGAATCACATCCGCCACCAGCACCCCTTTTTCCATCTCACCGGCTACAGCGTCCCGCCTGGTGTTTGACCAAGGCCCGGTCAATTCCAACGCTGGCACCTGGCTCACGCCTCCACTCACGGTCCGGATCCTGGATTCCTTTGGAAATCTCACGCCGTCCACCTCAAATGTGACGATTGCGGTCGGCACCAATCCCGGCTCTTCAGTTCTTGCCGGCACGAGGAGCGTGGCGGCTGTTGCGGGCACGGCGACCTTCCCCAGGCTGAGTCTCGACAAGCCCGGCACCGGCTACACCCTTGCCGCCAGCTCAGCGGGATTGACCGGTGTGACCAGCGGCGCCTTCAACGTCGCCGCCAGTACGGCGAATCGCTTTGAGGTCATCATGTCTGGGGCTGGGTCCCCGACTGCCGGGACAACCTACACCGGCTCGGTGCGCGTCCTGGATGCCGCAAGCAATCAGGTCACCAGTTACTCGGGAGTCGTGAACCTCGATTGCAGCGATCCGGCGGCGGTGTGGCCAAGCCAAGTGACGTTGGTCAATGGGCTTGGGTTATTCAACCTTACTCCGAAGACCAGCGGCGCTCAAAGCGTCACGGCATATGATGGTCTTTCCACCATCATCGGGACGGACCTTTTCACCGTCTCACCTTCGACTCCGGCGAGTCTCGCGTTTTCCCAGCAGCCAACATCCGCCACGGCTGGCGCGCCTCTTTCCCCAGCGGTCACGGTGAGCATTCTGGATGCCTACGGAAATGTGACCCGCGCCGGTCTGACCGTTTCGCTGGAAATCGGATCCAACCCGGGTGGTGGAACCCTTCTGGGAACCAAAAGCCAGGCAGCAGTGTCGGGCGTAGCGACCTTTCCCGATCTGAACATCCAGGCGGCGGGCACCGGCTACACGCTGGCAGCGACTATGACTTCATTGCCCGTGGTGGTCAGCAGTGGATTCAACATCACGCCCGGCGTGGGATCCCGGATCGTGTTTGGCCAACAGCCGACCAACTGCGTGGCTGGCCAGCCGTTCTCGCCAGTGGTGACCGCACGACTGTTGGATGCCTTCGGAAATCTCACGACCAGCAACGGCACCGTTTCCCTCAATTCAACCGGCCCAGGCTCGCTCAACTCCAATTTCTCGCAAAGCCTGGCCACCGGCACCGCATCATTTACCGCGACCTATCTGGTCGAGGCGGGGACCAATCGCCTAAGACTCCAAGCCTCTGGAATCGCCGATCAGCCCTTAAGTGATCCCTTCGAGGTCCTGCCCGGGCCATTGTTAGGCCTTTCAATCCAAGGGCCAGCGTTTCCTTCAGTGGCATCTGTCGGACTTCCCATCCCATTCACCGTGGCGGCTCTCGACAATTGGGGGAATTTCGTGACGGCCTACACCGGAAAGGTCCGCTTCACCTGCACCGACAGCGCAGCCGTGCTTCCGCCGGATTCCGTATTAGTCAATGGCCAGACCGTCTTTCCCGTCACCTTCAGGACTGCCGGCGTTCAGAACCTCATCGTCACCGATACGGTCAAGCCATCGCTCACCGCTCAAACCGGCAACCTGACCGTCAACACAGATGCGACCACGAAGCTCGTGATCACCCAGCAGCCGGGGAATTCCATCGCAGGTCAAAGGGTCAGCCCTCTCTTGCTGGTGCGGACGCAGGACGCCTCGGGGAATTTTACCAATACGTCCGTCCGAGTGACGTTCAAACTGAAATCCAACCCAGGGGGCGCGACCTTGACAGGGGGATTCACACAGGGCGGCACGGGGTTTGTAGACTTCAATGACCTCTACATCGACAAGGCAGGGGTCGGCTACACCTTGGAAGCCTCCGCCCTCGGTCTGACCAGCACAGTCAGCGCGCCGTTCAACATCACCGCAGCGGCAGCAAGCCAGCTCGGGTTCCTCCAGACTCCGGTGAACACCGTGGCGGGTTCTGTCATCTCGCCGTCGGTGAAGGTCCAGGTGCTCGATGCTTTTGGAAACCAGACGACGGATGCCAAGGCCATCACCGTGGCCATCGGCACGAATCCCGGCACGGGAAACCTGCTCGGCACCAGACTGGTCAACTCCACCTCGGGCCTTTCGACGTTTGGCAATCTCTCGATCACCCAGGCAGCGCCAGGTTACACCCTGACGGCTTCGACCTCGGGTCTGCCCACGATCACCTCGGCCCCCTTTGACATCGTCCCGGGGCCGGCCACCCAGCTCGTTTTTCTCCGGCAACCGGTCAACACCGTGGCGGGAGAGCCGATCTCGACCACGATGACCGTGAGGCTCCTTGATGCCAACGACAACCTGAGCACCAGCACGGCGAACGTCACCCTGAGCATCGACAGCAATCCCAGTGGCGGCACCCTGTCCGGCACCAGGACGGTGACGGCCGTGGGTGGGATTGCCACGTTCACCGGGCTTTCGATCGATAAATCAGGCACTTCTTACAAGCTCCGGGCGACCTCCCAGGGCGTGACCGATGGCATCAGCGGAACTTTCAACATCACACCGGGCGCTCCTGCCAAGCTTGCCTTTGGCCAGCATCCGTCCGATGCCGTCGCCGGCGTGGCCTTCTCACCTGCCGTCACGGTGCAGATTCAGGATGCCTTCGGAAATGTCATCTCCAGCAATGCGAACGTTCAACTGGCGATCGGAAACAATCCCGTAGGCGGCTCGCTCTCCGGCAGCCTCACGGCGGCTGCCGTCGGAGGGACCGCCACCTTCAGCAGTGTCAACCTGCACAAGATCGGCGTCGGCTACACACTCACTGCCGCCTTGACCGGGCTTGCCGGTGCCACCAGCAATCCGTTCACCATCACCCATTCACCGGTCACCACGTTCCAGGTGGCCATCCCGGCCAATTCCATAGCAGGCGTCACCGTGAATGGCACCGTCACGGCGCTCGACCAGTTCAACAACTTCGCCAGCAGCTATGCGGTGGCGGATCTGCGAATCGAGAACTCACAGGCCATCGGACTCATCAACGGCAAGCCTTTCGTCGACTTCATACCGGTGGTCAACGGGGTCGCCTCCTTCACCGCGATGTTCAAAACCAGAGGGATCCAGACGGTCACCGCGCGGGCTAACGGATTCGCCATTATCGGCAACGCACTCACCACCGTGGTAGCCGGACCTGCCACCGAGGTCAGGGTCAGTGGGAGCATGGCCAATGCCGTGGCCGGCGTCACCATTTCGCCCGCCATCACCGGATACATCGTCGATCAATTCGGCAACAGAACGACGGATACATTCAACGTCACGCTCGGCATCACGACCAACCCCGGTGGAGGTTCTCTCCTGGGAAACCTGACCGTGGCGGCAGTCGACGGCATTGCGACATTCCCCGGACTGACGATCGAAAAGGCAGGCATCGGCTACAGAGTCTCCGCCTCGGCACCCGGCGTGCCAGCCGGAGGTGAAAGCTCCGCCTTCAACATCACCCCGGCTGCGGCGCACCACCTCGGCTTCCTGCAACCTCCGGTCAACACCGTGGCCGGGGCTGCCGTGGCACCTGCTGTCAAGGTCCAGGTCCTCGATGCCTTCAACAACCAAACCGCCGACGCCCGGAGCATCGCCGTGGCCATCAGCACGAATCCGGCTGCGGGCACTCTGGCCGGCACCACCTCTGTCACTTCCTCTGCGGGACTTTCCACCTTTACCAACCTCTCGATCGCCAAGGCCTCGCCAGGCTACACATTGACCGCCTCCACATCGGGACTGGCCTCGGCCATTTCAGCCGCCTTCGAGATCGTTCCAGGTCCGGCCTCCCAGCTTGTGTTCACCCAGCAGCCGGGAAACACTGTGGCAGGTGTCAACCTAGCCCCATCACTGACGGTGAAGCTTCTCGATGCCCTCGGAAACCTGACGACGAGCACTGCAGACGTGACTCTCGATCTCGTCACCAATCCCGGAAACACCACCGTCCTCGGGACTACCACCGTGGCCGCAGTGGGTGGCGTGGCCACCTTTTCGGATATCTCGCTGACCAAGGCAGCCACCGGCTACGCCCTGCGCGCAAAGTCGGCGGCGCTCAGCGTCACCAGCTCGACCTTCAACATCACGTCCGCTCCGCCAACCCACCTGACGGTGGTCACCGACACACCGACGATCACCGCCGGTTTGTTCCTGCAGTTCACAGTCACCGCACTGGACGCCTTCGAAAACATCGCCACTGCCGGATACCCGGGAGGATTTCTTTACACCTGCACTGATCCAAAGGCCATCCTGCCGGAATCGAGATTCCTCCTGTCGAAAGGAGTCGGCCATTTCAATGCAGTCCTGAAAACCGGCGGGCCGCAGACGATCACCGTAAGTCCTGTCGGCTTCAGCAGCATCTCCGCGACCAGCAATGTCGTGACCGTGGAACCGCTCTCCAATCTCGACATCACCGACAGCACAGGTCCGAGCATCGTGGTGCCTGGAACCGTCGTCACCTACACCCTCAAACCGATCAACCTTGGTCCCAGTCCAGCCACCCACATCGTCGTGTCGGATATCCTTCCTGCCGGCACCTCCCTTGTCTCCGCCACTCCTGCTCCAGGATGGACGGTTGAATCCCCGGCCGTAGGAGCGGGCGGGACGGTGAAGTTCCTGAAAGCGGACATGGATGAAAACGAAAGCGCCGTTCTCACTTTGCAGATCTCCCTGCCACCGTCGATGAAGACCGGATTGTTCCTGACCAACCAGGTGACGATGGCGTCGGACATGCCTGATCCAACCCCTTCCAACAACTCCGTTTCCATCAGCGGGATCCTGACCGGCATCGCGGCCATTCCGCTCACCTTCAGCTCCACGGCAGACCCGGTGGTGGCTGGCACCAACACCACTTTCACCCTCGATCTGGTGAACGATGGTCCCAGTGATGCCGAGAACGTCACCTTCTCCTCCTCCTTCCTGGGTTCCATGCTGCTCGTCTCGGCCACCGGCCCAAGTGACTGGACGAGGACCGGCTCGTTGACTCAGGGCAACTTCAATATCCCGATCCTTCCGCTGGGTGCCACCGCGAGATTCATCGTCGTTGGCTCTCTCTTGCCGACTGTTCCAGGGGGTGGCTCGACGACTTTCAATTCAGCCGTGACCTCGTCTACTTCCGGAATCAAGGGTTCCATCTCAAAGTCACTTTCCATCGTCCGGTCCACCGATCTGGCGCTCACCATGACGGACTCGCCGGATCCGGTGAACATCACGGAAAATGTCACCTACACGCTCGGACTCACCAACCTGGGCCCCAGCGATGCATCTGACGTGGTAGTCGACGCACCCCTCCCCGCCAACACCACCTTTGTCTCGGCCACCACACCCGATGGATGGACTCTCGTAAACCCCGGCCTCGGGTCGGCGGGAACCGTGCAATTCAGGAAATCGACCTTGGCCGCATCCGCCACCGGTGCCTTCGCGATTGTCGCAAAGGTGGACCGCCTGGCCCCGGACCAATCGGTCCTCACCCTCACCGCCAACGTCTCTACCCCTGACCCTGACCCGGTCACCGAAAACAATTTCGCCACGTCCACAACCCGGGTGAAAAGCAGTGCCGACCTGGAAGTCTCCGGCTCTGCACCGGATTCCAACATCGCCGGCACCGACATCACCTACACGGTTCAGGTCGTGAACAACGGTCCGATGGATGCAGTCGATGCCGTGGTCACCGCTGTTCTGCCAACAGGGCTCACGTTTGTTTCCGCCGTTGTTCCAGAGGGATGGACCCGCGTGTCGCCGGACGTGGGAGCGAAGGGCAGCGTGGTTTTCACAAGGCCATTGCTGGCCAACGGCGCTTCCGCCGAGTTCACCATCGTCGCGCATATCATCTCCAGCCTCCGGGACGGGGATCTCATCCAAACAGGCCTGGCCGCCACTTCCTCCGTTCAGGACATTGTCACCGGGAACTCGTCTGCCGCCTTTCCCAGGACCATCCACACCTCTTCTGATCTTGAGGTCACTTTGGGAGCCGCACCGGATCCCGTCGTGAAGGGAGGAAACGTGACCTATTCCATCACGATGACCAACCATGGCCCAAGTGACGCCGCGGCGGTTCGTGTGAGCGACGTGATTCCCCCACACATGACTTACCTCTCCTCCATTCTCGAACAAGGTTGGACCGTTCAGGCTCCAATACCAGGATCTGCGGGCGAGGTGGAGTTCACTCGAAGCGCCACCCTGATCAGCAGAGCGACTTCCCGCTTCACTTTGGTGACCAGGCTGGGCGCCGCTACGCCGAACGGCACGCGCATTTCCAACTCCATCACTGTTGCAAGCAATGAGTCGGATCCGGCTCCATCCAACAACAGCGCCTCGATCACAGTGGCCGTTGGCACCGTCCAGCCGTCTCCCGGACAGTTGCAGACCAACGGCACAGTGAATCGCCAGAACGGTCTCTTCGAACTCTCCGTCACTGTCACCAATACCACTCCAGATCCCATCAACGGCTTCCGCCTTCATGTGGACTACCGGGCCTATGCCGCAGCATTCCCCAGCCTGCGCCTATATAATGCGAGTTCCCTCAGCCCGGATCCCTACGTTGACTATCCATTTCCGGTCCAGGTGGATGGCTCCGTCACCTTGAAACTTCAGTTCTACACCAGCACCAGGACGTTGCCGAATCCCTTCTCCCCGGTTCTGACTTTGGAAAAGCTCGCTGTCTCCCAGCTTCCCACTTCCTTCCAGAAAGGAGTGAGCCCTGCCCTCCAGCGACTCCCTGACCGAACCGTCCTACTCGAATTCCCTTCAATTCCAGGGCACTGGTATCGAGTCCGCTACAGCTCCGACCTGCAAAAGTGGTATGAATCATCAGTTCCGATCCAGGCCGCCAACGACAGAACCCAATGGATCGACAACGGCCCGCCCTTCACCAACGTATCTCCTGCGGATCCCTCGGTCACCAGCCGTTACTATCTGCTGAACGAGATCCCCTCGCCCTGAGCCTCGTCGCCACCGGGACTTCAGCCAGGCCTTCTGCGAAGGGCTCCATTGATGCCACGGAGCTTGAATTTCAACCCATTTTCCCACCCCTGCTTCCCCTCCTTGCGGTGGCTTTGCGGCTTTCCTAGTCTGTCGGGTTCATGATTCACCGGGTATCTTCTTTGCTGATGAAAGGGGTCGTCTGAAAGAGGGTCGGTCGGAAATTCTAGTGTCCGGGTCCGCGTTGATTGGAAGATGCCTCCACTCGAGACTCCCGCCCGGATCGAACAGATCGTTGGCCCTCCGGATTTCTTCGGTGATTGGGCCCTAGGCCGTTGGCCCAGGGGATTTCCTTATCAGCTTGACCGCCGATGACCACGAAAGCTTACTCCATTTGAACCATGAAACTTCTTTCCGTGCTTCCATTACTTGCCTTGGCCTCCTCCGCCCTCGCCGAGCCTACCTACA
>JANOBS010000362.1:0-10247 GCA_031411755.1 Luteolibacter sp.
AGATCGAGCGGCTCTTCGCCTGGCTTGGCAACTGGCGACGCCTGCTCGTACGCCATGAACGGCGAATCGATCTCTACAGCGGCTTTTTCAAGCTCGCCTGCATCATGATTCTCGTCAGACACTTTTGAAACCACTTCTAGCGAAAACCAATCTGAATTCCCTTCTTCAGCATCGCGGCGGCGAAGGATTTCTCCAGTCCCTCGTAGCCGCCTTCGCCTAACAAAGTCTTCCGCGCTTCCTCCGCCGATTGGCCGGACTGGAGGGCCTTGATGCAGGCTTTGAATTTCGCTCCGTCGCCTTTGCCGTCGGCCAGCAGGAAGTAGTGCACCAGCAGCAGACCGTAGCCGTAGTTGTTGTTCGGGTTCTTGTAAAAGGCCTCCTGTGACGAGGTCATCAGCTCGGACAAACGCGGCATGATGAATTCCTTTCCGAGTGCGCGACCGCCGTTGGAACCTTTTTCGCCGTGGGCGGTGGCGAAGATGAGCACCGAGCTTGGAAGTTGGGCGAAAGAAAATCTGCCATCGCGATAGGCCAGGCAGCCCATGTATTCGGCAAAGCCTTCCGACATCCACGTGCCGACGCATGGACCGAGGTCCGCCCAGAGCAGATGGGTGATCTCATGAAAGAGAACGTGGAAATCGCTGTTCGGATCGAAGGTGTAGCTGCTGCCGGATTTTTTCAGGCCGATGGATTCAAGCGGAATGGCCAGCTCGTCGGATCGGCCCAGGTAGGCCCCGACGGTGCCGGGTGGTGCGCCGGACTGGCTGTATTTCTCCAAAGTTTCGAACAGCCTGACCTTGAGCTTCGGGGCGCCCGGTGAGCGCGTGCGGCGGTTGTTGAGCGGGATGTCGTGATGGGCCTGAAAGCAGGCTTCGAGTAGAGTCGCGATCCTGGTGAGGTCGGCGGGTTGGATCGCGATGTCTGACTGAATTCGGAAATGAAAACTCTCGTAGATGAACCGCGGACTCGTCGGGGTTTCCTCGATCATCTTTGTGATCGCCTCACCCTTCACTCCTGCAGTCGCGGGCCAGGGTGAACTGAAATTCGCAGTCGCCGGATCGTAGCCATCAAGCGGAATGCGCGGACCACCACGAAAGCCACGTGAAGGGGGGCGGCCATCCTTGTCATCAGGGCCCCACGTGCGCTGGCCTTCCGCCACTTGAAGCGAAATCGTCAACGCGAGCAATGTTGTGAGCAGGCCGCTGGAGCGCTTGGGAGTCATCGGTAAAACCGTAAATCCTAGCCGTGCGAAAGCGGAAGTCGATCCGCCATTTCCTCTCGCCTGCGATGACAGTGACGCTAACGTCACTCCGTGCGCGATCATGCCCTAGCCCTGCTGAAGGAACTCACGGAAGCCCACTCGGTCCCCGGTCACGAGGACGAGGTGCGGGCGATCTTCGTCGATGAGTTGGAGTCGATTGGTGAACTCTCCACCGACCGCAATGGCTCGGTCTTCTGTGAAACCGGCGAAGGGCCGCGCGTGATGATCGCCGGGCACATGGACGAGGTTGGCTTTCTGGTGCAGAACATCACGCCGGACGGCTTCCTGCAGTTCGTCGCGGTCGGCGGCTGGTGGGAGCACAACCTGCTTTCCCAGCGTGTGGAAATCCGCACTCGCAGCGGCGAAAAGTTCATCGGCGTGATTTGCTCGAGGCCACCGCATTTCCTGCCTGAGGCGCAGCGTCGCCAGGTGATGACGCTTGATCAAATGTTCATCGATGTCGGGGCCACCTCGCGGACCGAGGCCGAGGTGGAGTTTGGTATTTCTCTGGGCGATCCGATCTGTCCGTGGTCGCCCTTCACGCCGATGGCACACGAGGACTGGTACATGGCGAAGGCCTTCGACAATCGCGTCGGCATGGCCGGAGTGATTCAGGCGGGACGCATCCTCGGCCAGTCGATCCATCCGAACCGGCTCATTCTAACAGGCACGGTTCAGGAGGAAGTCGGCCTGCGTGGCGCGAAAACTGCGGCGGTGCAAACGAAGCCGGATGTCGCGATCGTTCTCGAAGGACCACCAGCAGACGATACTCCGGGTTTCATGAAATCCGAATCCCAGGGCCGACTCGGCGGCGGCGTGCAGATCCGCCTGTTCGATCCCTCGGCCATCACCAATCCGCGCCTTGCCCAGCTCGCGATTCAGACGGCGCGTGAAGAAGGGATTCCCCATCAGATTACGGTCCGCCGCAGTGGTGGCACCGATGCCGGTTCATTCCACCAGGCCAACAGCGGCACGCCCAGCATCGTGCTCGGGGTGCCTGCCCGGTACATCCACTCGCATAACAGCGTGATCGACCTCAACGACTACCTGCACATGGTCTCGCTGACCGTGGCCCTGGCGCGGCGACTGGATGAGGAAACAGTGGAGGAGCTGACGAGGTTCCTTTGATTCCATCGGCTGGCTTGCTGATCTTCACGCTCCCATCTACAGACATTCCCATGCGTCAGACCATTCGCGACATTCTCAAGGCCACCGGGCCGGTCGAGTCCATCCAAGCCGCCGGCTGGGTCCGCACCCGGCGGGACTCAAAGGCCTTTTCCTTCCTCGAACTCAACGACGGCTCCTGCCTCGGAAATCTTCAGGTCATCGCCGATGTCGGCATTCCCGGCTCCGAGGATCTCGCGAAAATGAGCACCGGAGCCTCGGTGTCGGTGGTCGGGAAACTGGTCCCGTCCCAGGGCGGAGGGCAGGCCTGGGAAGTGCAGGCGACCTCGATCCGCCTCATTGGCGCGGCTCCGGAGGATTTTCCGCTTCAGAAAAAGGGCCACACCCCCGAGTTCCTCCGCAGCATCGGCCACCTGCGTCCGCGCACCAATCTCTACGGCGCGATGTTTCGCGTTCGTAGCCGGATGAGCTTCGCGATCCATCGCTTCTTCCAGGAGCGCGGCTTCCACTGCATCCACACGCCGATCATCACCGCCAGCGACTGCGAAGGGGCGGGGGAAATGTTCCGCGTGACGACGCTCGATCCGAGCCAGCCGACCAAGAAGTCCTTCGACGACGACTTCTTCGGCAAGGCCGCGCACCTCACCGTTTCCGGCCAGCTTGAAGGCGAGACCTTCGCCTGTGCCCTCGGCAACATCTACACCTTCGGGCCGACCTTCCGCGCCGAGAATTCCAACACCTCACGCCACGCGGCGGAGTTCTGGATGATCGAACCTGAAATGGCCTTCTGCGATCTTCAGGGTGACATGGATCTCGCCGAGGAGATGCTGAAATACCTGGTCCGCGACGCGCTCGACGGACAGGACGGCGACCTCTCGATCTTCGAGAAGTTCGTCGACAAGGCCCTGCGGCAGAAGCTGGAACTCGTCGCCGAGAAGGGCTTTGAGCGTCTGTCCTACACCGAGGCCATCGCGATCCTGAAGGGCTCTGGCAAGACCTTCGACTACCCGGTCGAATACGGCCTCAACCTTCAAAGCGAGCACGAGCGCTGGCTCACCGAGGAGCATTTCAAGCGGCCGGTCACCGTCTTCAACTATCCGAAGGAGATCAAACCCTTCTACATGCGCCTCAACGACGATGAAAAAACCGTCACCGCTATGGACGTCCTCGTTCCCGGCATCGGCGAGATCATCGGTGGCAGCCAGCGCGAGGAGCGGCTCGATGTGCTGTTAGGGAACATGGCCCATCACGGCCTCTCGCAGGAGGACTACGGTTGGTACGCCGATCTCCGGAAATACGGCACCGTCCCGCACGCGGGTTTCGGCATGGGCTTTGAGCGACTGCTCATGTTTGTCACGGGAATGGGCAACATCCGCGATGTGATCCCCTTCGCCCGGACGCCCGGGCATTGCGAGTTTTGAATCGGCAAGATTTCCTCCGATGAACAAGCGCCGAAATCTTTGGTTTCTTCTACTCATCGGAATTCTGTGCATGATGACAGGCTATTTCTACCGGGTGCTTTTCGCCGGGATGCCCTACCCGAATCCAACTCCTGCGCAGCAAACCGCACATCGGCTCCACGACGCGATCGGCTCGTGGATGGAGGAGTTCGGCGTGGCCTTGTATCTGTTGCTGATATTGTTTTCGGCGTCCCGATGGATGTTCCGATTTGCCCTGGGCAAAGGGAAACGCGGCGATGCCTGATTTCCGGTTTCACCTCAGACTTTGCTGATCTGGTGTGATTCCAGAACTTGATTGAGTCGTTGAAAGGGCACTCTACCATGTCCCCATGTTCAAGCGCTTCTGGTGGGTGTTTCTGGTCATGGCCGTGGCCATGCCGATTCTCGGGCTGATGATTTCATCGGTCATCACCTACGTGATGCCGAAGAGGTTTGAGAGCACGGCGACCATTCAGTTCGGTGCTGATGGATTTCAGCACGGCTACTTTCCGGGCAAAGCCTTCCAGCTAAGCGTCCGGGACCACCTGCAGTCCATATTGTCGGATGAGGTGCTTCTCAAGGTTGCGGACAATCTTGAGCTTCCCAACAAGTGGGGATATGGGAGAACGGAAATACTCCAACAGCTGCGGCCCCTGATTCAAGTCGAGCAGATCCGCGCAACGGATCTCGTCACGGTTCGTGTGCGCCACACCAACAAGGAGGATGCACGAGACATTGCGGCAGAGGTGGTGAATGTTTACTACTCAAAGCTGCGTGATCTACAGTCGGGCGGCACTTCTCAAGAGATTCAAAAGCGCACACGTGAATGGATCGAACCATCGGTCCCTATGTTCGTCCACGAATCCCCCGTGATCGCCCAGATCCCAATCAGCCCAAATGTCCGCTTCAATCTGCTCTCCGGAATCCTCGGTGGCCTGGTCCTTTCTCCCTTCCTCTCCCTTCCCTTGATTTGGCTGCTGAATCTGTCCGTTAGGAAAAAGCCAGTTCTTCCAGCTTGATCCACCCTTGCCGATCAATCGGCTCCACCCCGCTCACAACTTGCAAAGTTGTGCTACTCCATGCTCCGCCAAGTCCTTCCCGAACTCCTCGACCACCTTCCGGCGGACGATCTCGAGGCGATCCGGAGTCGTCGTGATCTTCGAGCGATCAATTTCCTGATGGGAAACGAGCGCTGGATCCTCCGACAAGCACGACGCCTCGCTCCGGCGTCCATCACGGAACTCGGTGCGGGCGAGGGGATGCTCAGTGGAAAGCTCGCCGCCATCGCTCCGGTGGATAGCTACGACCTCACACCGCGCCCCGCATCGCTCAACTCACGCGTGACCTGGCATCAGGGCGATCTTTTCGCCGCACCGCCTGTTGGCGGCGACTTGCTGGTGGCGAATCTTTTCCTCCACCACTTCGAGGGCGAGTCGATGCAGCGTCTCGCCAAGTGGTGCTCCGGTTTCCAGTCGCTTTGTTTCGTGGAACCTCTCCGCACGCCCGGTGCACTCCGACTTGGTGCGGGGATGCTGCCTTTCGTCAACCGCATCACCCGACACGACATGCCGGTCAGCATCCGCGCGGGTTTTCTGCCGGGCGAGCTTTTGCAATTGTTAGAACTCGATCCGGGCAAATGGCACGTTCGCGAGCAAACCTCATGGCGCGGAGGCATTCGTGTGGTAGCATGGCGCACTTGAAGGCTCCTCTCGTGATCGTTGGCGGTGGCCTGGCTGGGCTTTCGCTCGCGGCCGGGCTGAGGAATCGTGGCGTGGCGGTGTCGGTCCACGAGGCCGGGCAGTACCCGCGACACCGTGTCTGCGGCGAGTTCATTTCGGGCGTGGAGCGCTCGACTCTGGAGGCCCTCGGCATCGCGGAGGCCTTCGACGATGCCCGGTTGCATCGCAGTGTGGTCTGGTTTCACGGCGATCAGCGCATCCACGAAAATCTCCTGCCTTCGCCCGCTTACGGCATTTCCCGTCATCGACTCGATCTCCGACTCGTTCAACTGGTCGAGCGACTCGGCGGCGAAGTCTTCCAAGGTGTGCGCGATCCTCGCGAGGCGGATGAGGGAAAAGTCTGGGCCGCTGGACGGATCGCCGGGGAAAGCCCGTGGATCGGTTTGAAGGCGCACTTTCTCGATCTGCCGATGCTCGCCGATCTGGAGATGCATGTTGGCTCGAATGGCTACGTCGGACTCGCTGGCGTCGAGGATGGTCGCGTGAATGTTTGCGGACTCTTTCGGCTCGACCGCGAACGCAGCGGAAAAGGCTCCGCTCTTCAGCTCGATTACCTCCGCGCCGGAGGACTTGGGGCCTTGGCGGATCGTCTGGCCCGCGCGATGCCGGACGAGGCCTCGTTCAAAGGGGTCTCCGCCCTCCAGCTCGGCTGGCAGGAGCCGGAAGCCGGACTCTTTTCGATCGGCGACGCCGCCGCGATGATCCCGCCCTTCACGGGAAACGGCATGTCGATGGCCTTCCAATCCGCCGAGTCCGCCCTCGATCCGCTCACCGCATGGAGCGCGGGCGAATGCTCCTGGCCGGAAGCTGTTTCCGCCCTCCAAGCCTCCCTACGCCAGCGCTTTTCCAAACGCCTCGGAGCCGCCAACCTGCTCCAAGGCCTGCTCGGCCACCCGCTCGGGCGGGGCCTTATGAACGGCCTCGGCCGCAGTGGGCTGCTGCCGTTTCGCTCGCTCCTTTCCCTCGTCCGCCAATGATGTTCCTCGACTCCATCGCCACCGCCAGCCCCGCCCATGCCTACACCCAGCTCGAATGCTACGCGGCGCTCTCGGCGACGGAGGCCTTCGCCGGACTCCGACCCCGTTCGCAGGCCCTGCTTTCGAAAGTCCTCGGCAGCGATGCCTCCGGGATCGCCACGCGGAATCTCTGTCTCGCCGAGATCGGGCCGGTCGTCGGCCACGGCCCGCAGATGCTGAATGAAAGCTTCGAGCGCGAAGCTCCCGTCTTGGCCTCTGCTGCGGTGAGTGCGGCTTTGGAAAAGGCCGGCCTTCAGGCCTGCGATCTGGATGCGCTTTTCATCTGCACCTGCACCGGCTACCTCTGCCCGGGCGTCACCAGTCACGTCGCGGAGTCGCTCGGGTTCCGGGAAAATGCCTACCTCCAGGACCTCGTCGGCCTCGGCTGTGGCGCGGCCATTCCGATGCTCCGTTCAGCGGCGGGATTTCTGGCCGCGCATCCGGGATCGAAGGTCGCCACGGTCGCAGTTGAGATCTGCTCTTCCGCTTTCTTTGCCGACGATGACCCCGGCGTGCTCATTTCCCTCTGCCTCTTCGGCGATGGAGCTGCGGCCGCAATCTGGTCGGATGAAGCCGCGCCGGACAAGTGGCAGGCCGGTCATTTCACCACCGTCCACCGACCGGCGGATCGGGAAAAAATTCGCTTCATCAACTCCGACGGCAAACTCAAGAACCAGCTCCACAAGGCGGTGCCTGGTCTTGCCGCCGAGGCCGTGGCGAGCCTCTACGCCCAGCGCCGTGGTGAGCCGGATCGGGTTCTCGCCCATTCCGGTGGTCGCGATGTCATTGATGCCCTCGAAGCCGTGCTTCCACATCAACTTCACGAAACCCGCGAGGTCCTCCGAGACCATGGCAACATGAGCAGCCCGTCGGTTCTCTTCGCTCTGGAGAAAGCCGTGGCCAACGCGAACGGCGATCAACGCTGGTGGCTCACCGCGTTCGGAGCCGGGTTTGCGGCGCATGCGTGTGAGATGTGGAAGGGGTGAACCGCTACAGTCCAAGGACCGGCTGAGTCGCCAGTCACTTTTTGAGAGGGAAGGGTAGTTTGATCCAGTTGATGAATTGTTTGCCTGTCGAGCGGTAGAAGCCGGTGACCTTGATCGAAACGGTTGTCTTCCCTTTGTCGCTGGCGAGGGATGGAATTTCGGTGGATGCCTTGATTTCGACGTCCGACCCATTGCGTCCGTTTGAGTGTAGTCGTTTGAGCAAAAAGTGGTTGTCAGCCACGCCTCCAGCTCCTTCCCCGTCCATCGACAAACCTTCCGGACCTTCATAATTAGCTCCGACTTTAACGAGATCCTGTAACTCCACGAACACCTCATCGTCCGTGCAATTGGCGATTCGGTAAGTGAAGCTGGCCTTCGTTGCTGAAACCCACTCGACAGGCTCCAAAATTTCCACTTTCAGTCCCACCTTGGGCTCGTCGGTTTTCGAAAAGAGTACGATTTCTCCAAACTCGTCATTTCCACCATGATATTTCGGCCGTGGTTGGGATTCGGTGGTGTCGTCGCTTGCCACCGCGAACGGGTCGATTTCAGTGACCTCCGTTGTGGGAGCGGTGGCCGCGATTTGGCTGCTTTTGCGATCACAGGAGGGCAGGCCCATCATGGCCAACACCAGTGTGGGGTTTGCAAGTCGCCGGAATTTCATGAGATCAGATAGCAGGTTGTCTCTGGTGATTACAATCGGATCTCACTGGTTGTTGTTGCCCGCAATGATTCACTTTGACGAAATGTCAGTGGATCCGTAGCCTGCGGGAACTTGTTTTCCCCATGAAGTGTCCCAGATGCGTGCAGCGAATCCACCGGGCGGCCGGTGGTTGTCCGCATTGCGGGTTCACGCTGGCGGATGCGGATGCCTTGTTCGGCGCGGAGGACGTGAAACTCCGGACCCTGACCGATGCCGCGGGCTTGATGCGGCGTGAGGAACAGCGCCGGGTGGAGTCGGCGATGCAGCGCTTTAACCGCCAGTTTCCCCAGCTTTTCGTGGCGGTGCACACGGGCTCGTTCAAGGGCGTTTCCAACCTGCGGCAGTTCGGTTTCTGGTTGCTCAACCGCGCGGTGTTCGAAGACCTGCCGGTGGATCGTCTTAATGAAGCGGGCATCCTGATCGCGATCGATGCCGATGCAAAGGCGGCGGGGATGTCGTTCGGTTACGCGCTGGATGCCTTTCTGGAGGAGGACGATACCTTTCAATGCCTTTCCCGCGCCCATGCCTACTGGCTGGAGGGTCGCCATGCCGATGGGCTGGTGAAAGCGATCGAGCAACTCACGATCATCCTGAAAAAGCGCAGCCGTCAGGCGCGCCGCGATCCGGAGCGCTTCGAGCGCAAGGTAGCGCGGCCTCCGCAGGTGGACGCGCTGGTGCAGAAGATCCGTAGCGGCCGGAAGGTGGAGAAACAGGACGTGCCGAAGGACCGGGAGGTGTCGCCGTGAGACGGCGATTCCTGATCGCGTGGCTGACGCTTTCCTCGCTCCATGCGGCGAACATCGAGCCATCGCTGCCAAGCTGGGACGATGCCGATCGCGCCGCGGTGAAGGCGGGAAAATGGCTGCCGGGCAGCTCGCTGCTGACCGATGAGGTGCCCGCCGATGAGCCGCCGGTGGAGAAGCAGGAGCCGCTGCCGGGACCGACGCCGGAGGAACTGGCGGTGGAGCAGACGCCGCCGACGCAGATCCCGGACAAGTTCCTGGGAGCCTATTTCAATGAGCGGCCGACCTCTTTCCTGATCGATCCGCAGAAGCTGTTGACCTCGCAGCAGTATCGCGACCGATTGGCATTTCTGGAATACCACGCCACGGACTCGTCGATCGACCTGTTCGTCTACGTCTTCGGCATGGCGCAGGACATTCCGGGTGAGGTGCGGGCGGAGGAACTGACGGAGCGACTGTATTCCAGCGGTCGTCCGGCGGCGGTGGTTTACTACTTTCTCGGGGCACCGCAGCGCTCGGTGATCTACCTGAGTCCGTCTCTAACAGACACGGTGTCGGGCGCGGAGCAGAAGCGGGCCTTGCAGAGTTCGGTGATCAAGTCGCTGGAAAAGGCGGACTCGGTGGACCAGCTCGAAGCCTTCTCGGTCCAGATGTCGATCCGGCTCTACTGGATGGAGCGGATGCTGTCCGGAGCGACGGTCCCGGAGGCGGTGACTTCGGATCATGAAGTGGTGACAGCCGTCGCCTCGCCTGGGATGATGGAGCGTCTGAACAAGGTCCTGCCGCCGCGCTGGCAGTTGCCTGTGTCGGTGATTCTCGGGACGATGCTCGTCGCCTTCGCGATGAATGCCTGGCTGCGATATCGGGCGCGATACCGCTTTCCGGACTTCGAGATTGAGCCGCGACTCGGAGGCAGCCACGCGGCGGGGATCGGGGCGGTGATCTCCTTCGCGAGCTCCTCCGTGCCGCCAGCGTTGCAACGCGAGCAGGTGCCGGACTATCTGCGACGGGCTTGATGGATTGACGCGTCGTCCGCCCGCGACGAGAGATGGGCATGACCGATTGGGAAACGCGCTACCGTCAGGGTGACACACCGTGGGAGAAGGGTGCCGCCGCACCGCCCTTGCTCGAACTTCTGGCACGCTGGAAGCAAGGCTCCCTTTGGGCGGGCGGACCGGTGCTGGTGCCCGGCTGCGGCTTTGGGCACGACGTTCGGGAAATCGCCAAAGGTGGTG
>JANOBS010000363.1:0-10190 GCA_031411755.1 Luteolibacter sp.
AGCCGCGATCCCGAACGGGTTTCGCTCGCCTACACCGAGGACACCGAATGGCGGAACCGCGATCGATTCATCAACGGTCGCGCTGCTGTGGTGGAATTTCTCACCAGCAAGTGGCAGCGGGAGCATGACTATCGGCTCAGAAAATCTCTTTGGGCATTCACTGGAAACCGCATTGCCGTGCGCTTCGAATATGAGTGGCACGATGCAAGCGGCCAATGGTGGCGCAGCCACGGCAACGAGAACTGGGAGTTCGATGAGCACGGTTACATGCAACGCCGTTTTGCCAGCATCAATGACCAGGCGATCGCCGAAGCGGACCGAAAGCTCCGCTGGGATCGGGCGTGATTATTTTTGGAGAGCCTTGATCTTCCGAAGTGCGAAGAGCAGCGGTGGGATGCAGAGGATGCCGAACGAACAGTCGATCACGCTCCACCAGAACGGGATGCCACGGATCGGTCCGCAGATGAAGGCAAGGGGAATGATCAGCAGTGAACACGCGATGCCGACCTTCAGCACGCCTTCGTAACGGACCGGGTCCCGGTAAGGCAGGATGAAGAACAGCGCGATCATCAGGTGGGCGAAGGCCAGCCAATCGGTGCCGTAGGCGATGAAGGGATAGCGTTGATAGGTCACCTCAAGTCCCTCTCGGACCGTCAGGATCCAGTGCGTCAGTCCACTGTGGGCAGAGGGATCGCGTGAGCTTCCGGCCAGAAGTTCAGACAGAAGATTCAGCTCAAGCAGCAGTGGAAACGCCGTCACGCCACTCACTACCAGCCCGACGATTACGATCAGGAGGGCGAGGCGGATCTGCTTCAGCGGAGTCATGAAGTCAGCAAAAGCCCTCAAGCTGGATCGGTCGATTCCCCAATCATGAAAAACCGGTGAAGGATCCGCCAAATGGCCTCAGGATGGCTTTCGGTGGCTGCCCAAGAGAAAAGGATTCCCGTATGAAATTATAATCGCCCCTGATTGTTCGGCCTGTTTGGATTCGCGGCGTTCCCAAACATAGCGCCAACGTGTTCGAGCTTTTCCAGGCATCAGTCAGCCAAAACCAGATATTGCTAACGATCATTCTTGGGATGGTCGTCTGCTATTGGCTGATGGTCATCCTCGGCGTGTTGGACTTGGATACCGACGTCGCGGACGGCGGTGTCGATGGGGACATCGACATGGATCCCGGTCATGATGCCGCCACCGGCAGCATCTGGATGTCCACCGGCCGATTCCTTGGATTTTCAAAGGTGCCCATCGTCGTCTGGCTCAGTTTCGTAAGCCTCTTCATGTGGTTCTTCTCCCTGGTCCTGAACCAGTATTGGAATCCGGGTGCCGATGTTTCACGAGCGCTGCTCCTGTTGGCACCTAATTTCGTGGTGAGCGTCATCGTGACCAAGATCGTCACCATCCCGATCGCCCGACTCTTCGCCGCGATGGCGGATGCGGATAGCGAAGGAGAGGAGATTCTTGGACGCAGCGGCACCGTCATTTCGATGGAAGCGAACGAGACGTATGGGCAGATCGAGATCCCCGTGAAAGGGGCTCCGCTGCTCGTCAATGTTCGTTGCCAGCCCGGCTCACCTGTCTTGAAAAAAGGAACCGCCGTTAAAGTCACGGACTCCGGTCCGGACAACAAGTTTTACTACATCGAATCATCCAACCCCTGAATCCATGATCCCATCCTTACCACCCGCTGTGATCCTCGAAGGCAGCATCCTTGTTGGTGCCATCATCATCGGCATCTTCATTGGTGTACTGATCCTGTTCTCGCGCTTTTTCCGCAAGGTTCAACAGGGCCAGGCGATCGTCAGGAACGGCATCGGCGGCACCCACGTTTCGTTCAACGGCATGATCGTCATCCCGGTGGCCCACCAGTCGGAATACATGGACATCTCGGTGAAGCGCATCGAGATCGAACGCGGAGCCACCGAGGGACTCATCTGTCAGGACAACATCCGCGCTGACATCAAGGTCGCCTTCTTCGTGCGCGTGAACAAGACCCCTGATGACGTCCTCCGTGTCGCCCAGTCCGTCGGTTGCGCCCGAGCTTCGAACGTGGACATGATTCGCACCCTCTTCGACGCCAAGTTTTCCGAAGCCTTGAAAACCGTCGGCAAGCGCTTTGATTTCGTGCAGCTCTACAATGAGCGCGACACGTTCAAGAGCGAGATCCTCCAAGTCATCGGCACCGACTTGAACGGCTTCGCCCTCGACGACTGCGCCATTGATTTCCTCGAACAAACCCAGCTCGAGAATCTGGACCCCGACAACATCCTCGACGCGGAAGGTATCAAGAAGATCACCGAGCTGACCGCCATCCAGGCGAAGATGTCGAACAACATCCAGCGCGATAAGGAAAAGGTCATCAAGCAGCAGGACGTGCAGGCCCGCGAGGCGATTCTTGAGCTGGAAAGGCAGCTCGCCGAGACCGAGTCCAAGCAGAAGCGCGACGTGCAGAGCGTCATGGCCCGTGAAGAAGCGGAAACCATGAAAGTGCAGGCCGAAGAGCGTCTCAAGGCGGAGAAAGCGAACATCGCCGCCGATGAGGAAATCGCCATCGCCACCGAAAACAAGCAACGCCAGGTGCTCGTCGCCCAGCGCAACAAGGAGCGCACCGACGCCGTCGAAATCGAGCGCGTCACCCGCGATCGCGATCTTGAAGTGATCGACCGCGAGCGCCAGACCACGCTGAAGAGCATCGAGAAGGAGAAAGCCGTCGAAATTGAAAAGAAGAACATTCAGGAGGTCATCAAGGACCGAGTGGTGCTCGAAAAGACTGTTGTCATCGAGCAACAGAAGATCAAGGACACCGAGGCCTTCGCCACGGCGGATCGCGAGAAGCAGGTCGCGCTGACCAACGCCGAGAAGAACGCGCAGGAGCAGCTCATCCAGAAGATCAAGCAGGCCGAGGCCGACCAGGAAGCCGCGCGACTCGCGGCCGATCAGGCTGCCTACACCTCGATCAAGGCAGCGGAAGTTTCCAAGCAATCCGCCGAGCTTCACGCGCAGGAAATCCTCACTTTGGCCGACGCCCGTCAGGAGTCCGCCGTCAAGGACGCCGCTGCGGAGAAATCCATCGCCGAAGGAAGAACCGCTGCGTCTGCTGCGGAAGGATTGGGTGAGGCTCAAGTCCTCATGGCCAAGGCCGAGGCTTCGCAGAAGCAAGGCACCGTCGACGCCGAGGTCACCCAACTCAAGCTCGCCGCCGAAGCGGATGGCATCACCAAGAAGGCACAGGCGATGAAGCTGCTCGAAAACGCCGGCCGCGAACACGAGGAGTTCAAGCTCACGCTGGACAAGGACAAGGCCATCGCGCTTGCCGAGATCAACATCCAGAAGGACATCGCCGCCGCGCAGGCCGGTGTGCTTGGCGAGGCGATGAAGTCCGCCAAGATCGAGATCGTCGGTGGCGAAACCCAGTTCTTTGACAAGATCACCAACGCCATTGGTAATGCCCGTGCAGTGGACCGTCTGGTCGAGGGAAGCCGCACCCTGACCGATGTGAAGGAGACCTTCTTCAATGGCGATCCTGCCTATTTCAAATCGCAGCTCACGAACATCGTCGATCAGTTCGGACTCACCTCTGAGGATACCAAGAACCTCACCCTCGCCGCCCTGTTCACCAAGCTGATCGGACTCAATCCCGACGCCGCCACCTTGAACAAGCTCACCGGCATGATCGGAGCGGCCAACCGCTTCGGTCTCGCGGGTCAACAGGCAGCAAGCGTGTTGGATGGCGGAGCTGCGAAACTCTGACATGGAGCGCCGGTATACCACTGGCCTTTGACTCACTCCCATGCCAGATCCCATCCAACCTGCTGCGGCCCCTTCGCAGCTTGAGGCCGGTGCTTACGAAGTCATTCGTCAGCGGCTGAACAAGCACGGCGCTGAGCTCCAGCGTCGTCTTGATCTGCTCAATGAGGATCGCAAGAAGGAGTTCGGCGGTATCGAGACCGAACTGCTGGCCACCTCGCGCCTCACCACGGAGAACAACTGCGTCCCCCGGGACATGACCGCCATCGGGCCGAAGCGCTTTCTCTTCGGTTACAACGTCCACCTCGGCCTGCGCACCAGCATGCGCGTTGAGGACGTCTTCACCGTGGTGGATTGGCACGCGGAGGATCACAGTTTCCACCCGAACAAGGACGGTTTGCTCGGTGATGCACGCTTCGCCGAGGATTTCACCTATCTCTACAGCTACTACAAGAACGCGACGTTCCTCAAGTTCCACCGCATCGGCCCGCATCTCTACATGGGCTTCCAGGTAGGTCAGCGTGCCACCGAGGTGAAGACCTTCAAGTGGCTCGTCGATGACGAGGCCGGCACGCTCACCTACCTCGGAAATCGCAGCGATCATGAGTTCGTCTTCCCCCCGCCGCAGGAGTTCGTGTGGAAACGGGCCACCCGCGACATGTATCGCGAAGGCCAGCATCCGCACATCAGCATCGAGGACCGCGTCTTCATCGAGACCATCGGCGGAGACCTGACGGTCAAGGTCGAGAACAACACCGAGTCTGGTCGCGGCATCTACAGCGAGCCTGTGGAAAACAAGGACCAGACGCTCGACGACGCGGAGATCCACTACGCCGTCGTTGGCAATCTCATCCTGCTCAAGGTCCTGCCGTATCAGGAGAAAACCTGGAGGCATCTTGTCTTCAATGAACGCACCCGCGAGGCCCACCGTATCGACAGCCTCGCCGAAAGCTGCGTGCTTCTCCCCGACGGTCACGGCATCCTCTTTCCCCACGGCTACGTTCTTCAGACCGGCGAGGTCCGACGCTTCGAAACCGGCCTGCCGCCCATGCGTTTCGAGCGCCGGCTGGCGGCGGCGAATGGCGAGGACACGCTGTTTGTTTTCAGTGATCTCGAAAGCGGCGCTTACCTGCTGCTGAGCTACAATCTCATCGCTCAGAGCGTCGCCACGCCCATCAAGTGCAGCGGCTTCAGCCTCTTTCCGAGCGGTGAACTCGTGGTGTTCGAGTCCGACGAAGAACCGCGCAAGCACCACGTGGTGCAGGTTTGGCGAACGCCATTCATGGCCGCTGACGGAAAGGCCGCCATGCCCACCCAGACCTTCCTCGGAAAGATCGGCAACGCCGAAATCGTCCGCTGCATGGCCGAATGCCGAGGCATCCTGACCCTCCTCGCGAAGGACGACTCGTTCTCTGGACTCTACGTCGAACTCGCCCGCGCCACCGGCGACATCGTCGACAGCTATTTCTGGGTCGCCCAAACGGAAACCCACAACTTTAAGGAAGCGCTCGTCGACATCAAGGTCGCCGCGGAGGCTGCACTCGGTGAGTTTGAAAAAGTCCGCCGCATGCGCAAGACCGCGGCGGATCAGACGGAAGCGCTGCAGGCTCAGGTTCAGAAGCTCCTCAGCAACGCCGACGGCACCGCGCCGGAGGATATTCTCGGCTTCGTTCAGCTACTGACTTCCCTGCGTGACCTGCGCGGCCAGATCATCGCCCTGCGCGATGTGCGCTATACGGACGCAGCCGTGATCGACCGGATGGATCAGGCCGTGGTCGAAGGCTCGGACAAGCTCAGCGGAAAATGCGTCGCCTTCCTGCTTCAGCCCAAAGCACTGGACCCGTATCGAAAGCAGATCACCGAGCAGCAGGCCCGCGTGCCGGCTCTGGCGAAGGTCACCGAATCCGAGGAAGTCGAAGCCGCACTGGCCAAGTCCAGCAGCGAGCTCGAAATGCTCACCACCATCGTCAGCGGTCTCAAGATCAAGGATGCCACCGAGACCACGCGCATCATCGAGGATATTTCCGCTCTGTTCGCGCAGCTCAACCAGGTCCGCAGCGTTCTGCGGAACCGCCGCAACGAGCTCGCGAAATCCGAAGGCGCGGCCCAGTTTCAGGCACAGCTCAGCCTCCTTAGCCAGAGCATTCTCAACTACCTCGAAATCGCCACCACACCCGAGAAGTGCGACGAAGCCCTCACCCGGGTTCTCGTGCAGATCGAGGAAATGGAGACGCGCTTTTCCGAGTTCGACGAATACGCAGCGGAACTCGTCAGCAAGCGCGAGGAGGCACAGACCGCCTTCGAGTCGCGCCGCCAGAGCCTGACCGATACTCTCAACCGCCGCTGCCAGTCACTTGGACAATCCGGCGAACGCATTCTAACAAGTGTCCGCAACCGCCTTGGAGCCTTCGCGAAACCCGAGGAGGTTCACAGCTGGCTCGCGGGTGATGCCATGGTTGCCAAGCTGCGCGACCTCATCGAGGAGCTTCGCAAGCTTGGCGACAGCGTCCGCGCCGATGAACTTCAAACCCGTCTCAAGACCGTCCAGCAGGACTCGCTGAAGCAGATCCGCGACAAGGCCGAACTGTTTGTCGATGGCGGCGATCTCATCCAGTTCGGTCGCCACAAGTTCAGCGTCAATCGTCAGCCGCTTGAGCTGGCGGTGTTGCCGCGGGCTGGCGGGCTGGCCTATCATCTCACCGGCACGCGCTTTTTCGAAAAGATCGAAAGCGCCGCACTTGAAGCCCAGCGCCACGTCTGGGATCAGCCGGTTGTTTCGGAGAACGAGCAGATCTATCGCGCGGAGTATCTCGCGTGGCAGATCTACAAGACCGGGCAGCCCCATGAAGTTCACGCCTTCATGGCCGAGCGTTATCAGGAAGGATACACGAAAGGCGTCCACGACCACGATGCCGCCCTCATCCTCCGACCGCTGATGGAGATGCACGCCAGCCTCGGGCTTCTTCGCCACTCACCCGCTGCACGCGGCTTCGCGCTGCTGTTCTGGCATGCGTGGAAGGATGACGAGACGAAGCGCGCGCTCGCCGTCCGCATGCAGTCGAAGGGCCGCATGAAGGAACTCCTCGGCAGCACCTCCGGGGAAATGGATGCCGCCTTGCTGGCTCAAGTCGCGAGTTTCTCCTCACGGTGGCAGGTGGATCCTACTGCCATAGCCGCCTGCCTGGTCGAGGAACTCCAACAGCTTTCCGCGAAACATCCGCAGCTCCCGTTCACCCGGTCTGCCGCTGCGGTCGAGCTTCTCCGAGGCTTCCGAAAAGAACTTACCGTCAAACGTGCGGCGAAGGACTTCGATGAAACCCTCGCCGCTCTAACAGACCAGCCTCTGCTCGCCTTCGACATCGCCCGGGAGTGGCTCCAGGCCCTCAATCCCGCAGCCGATCACGCACTCCTCATCGAGGCGTCCGCTCTGGTCGTTCTCAATGATCAGCCTCCCGTCATTCTCCCAGCAGCTCCCGCTTCACGAATGACCCTCAGCGGTTTCACCGGAACGCACCCGCGACTCAACGGCGGTGTCATGGAACTCGACTACCACGAATTCATCGCCCGACTTCAGCGCTACGAAGCGGAGATCGTGCCCGCGTTCACCCACTTCCAGAAACTCAAGCACGACCTCGCCGAATCTCGTCGTCGCGAACTGCGGCTCGACCAGTTCAAGGCTGGCGTCCTCAGTTCCTTCGTCCGCAATCGCTTGCTCGATCAGGTCTATCTGCCGCTCATTGGTGCCAATCTCGCCAAGCAACTCGGTGCTGCGGGCAGCGACACCCGCACCGACCGCATGGGCCTGCTGCTGCTCATTTCCCCGCCCGGCTATGGCAAGACGACGCTTATGGAATACGTCGCCAGCCGCCTAGGCATCACGCTGGTGAAGATCAACGGACCCGCGCTCGGCCATCACGTCACCTCGCTCGATCCCGCCGAAGCGCGCAACGCCAGCGCGCGCGAGGAAATCGAAAAACTCAATCTCGCCTTCGAGATGGGGGATAATGTCATGATCTACATTGACGACATCCAGCACACCAATCCCGAGTTCCTGCAAAAGTTCATCTCGCTCTGCGACGGCACCCGCAAGATCGAAGGCGTCTTCAAGGGCGAGGCCAAAACCTACGACCTTCGGGGCCGCAAGGTCGCCGTTGTCATGGCAGGCAACCCTTACACCGAAGTCGGCGGGAAATTCCAGGTGCCCGACATGCTCGCCAACCGCGCGGACACCTACAATCTCGGCGACATCCTCGGCGGCCATGAAGAAGCCTTCAAGGACAGCTACATCGAAAACGCCCTCACCAGCAACGCCGTCCTCGCCCGCATCGCCGCGCGCAGCCATGCCGATGCCTTGGCCGTGCTGAAGATCGCCCGCACCGGCACCCGCGAGGGTGTCGAGTTCGAGGGCAGTTTCAGCGCCGAGGAAATCAACGACGCCGTGGCGGTCATGGAGAAGCTCCTGCACGTCCGCGAGATCATCCTGCGCGTGAACCAGGAATACGTCCGCAGCGCGGCGATGGAGGATGCCTATCGCACCGAGCCTCCGTTCAAGCTCCAGGGCAGTTACCGGAACATGAACAAGATCGCCGACAAGATCCAACCGCTCATGACCGATGCCGAGGTCGCTACCCTTATCGCCGACCACTACCGCGGCGAGGCCCAGACCCTCAGCCAGGCCGCCGAGGCAAATCTCTTGAAATGGAGAGAGATCAACACCCTCTCCACCGAAGAAGACGCCGTCCGCTGGGCCGCCATCAAGAGCACCTTCAGCCGCAATCTGCTCACCGGCGGCAGCGGCGAAAACGATCCGATCAACCGCATCACCGGCCACATGAACGCCTTCACCGTTGGCCTTGAGAAAATCGAGCACGCGGTTGGAAACTCCACACTCTCTCAGGACACTCTCGGTCACCTCCAGAAGATCATTGAAGGCCTGCGTGCCGTCCCGGTGAACGTCGAAATCAAGGTCCAGCCCGTCGAACAAGCCACTCCCGAATCCATGCCGGTGGCGATCTCGAACGAGGTCTCGCAGGACAGTTCGAGTTGATTTCCAAAACAAGCGTCTCAACTCGCCGCCAGCTCCTCCAGGATCCCCGGCATGTGACGGAGAAGCAGCGAATAGTGCCCCTCATTTTCGAACCACCTGCCGTTGGCATTTGGGATGCGGGCGGAGATTTCCCGGGCCATGTGGATCGGAATATTCCGATCCAGCGCACCATGCCAGAACAACACCGGAACCTGGATCGAGGAGAAATCCATCTCCCAAGGATCGAGGTAAACATCGGCATCCGCGACCACGCCGCGACCGCCTTGTCGAACGGCTTCACGGAAGATGTTGAAGTAGGTCTCATAGCCCCCGGCGGTTTCCATCGCCATCCGATCTTCTTTTGGAAGCGAGCGCATCAGCCAGCTCATCGGTGGACAGTCGGCGGGGATTTTTGAAAAGGGACGGGAAAGGTTCACCAGGCCTTCCAGCAACCACGGCGCGCGCTTCCTAACACCAAGCAACGATCGGTAGGCCCAGAGCATGCTGGAGCGATCTGGAAACTCGGCCAGCGGCGGCGCTCCGCAAACGACCGACACCTTTTCCACTCGATCTGGAAGCCAGGCTGCGCACGACAGGGCGTACGGTCCTCCACCCGAATATCCGAGCACACGGAAGCGCCCGATTTCCAGATGATCCGCCAGACCGGAAACGATCCGCGGCCAACCCGAGAGCGCTCGTTTTCCGGCGAAGTCCGAGCGTCCCAGCCCGGGGCGGTCCGGGGAAATGATCCGCAAGCCCAGCCGCTTGGCCTCGGCATCGAGGACTTTGCCCTGCAGCCGCGAGCTCGGCCAGCCATGGAAGAAGAACAAGGGCTGTCCGGCAGGATCGCCATACTCGGCATAGCACAGCGCACGACCCTCCGGATCGGTCCAGTAATGTTCATCGTCGGCCACCGTGCTCACGGGCTGGACCCTACACGAACCCGGGAGGCTGCGGAAATTTTTCTCCTTCCGCCAAGAAGCCGATGGGGAGAGCTTGGCGCGTGCCTGAAAAACCGAAAGCTGGCTCCGCAGCCGCCACCGCGCTGGTGGTGGCGAGCATGATCGGCACGGGGGTCTTCACTTCGTTGGGATTTCAGTTGCTGGACTACCAGGCAGCGCCGCCGATCCTGATGCTTTGGATCATCGGCGGGCTGACCGCACTTTGTGGGGCGCTGTGCTATGCCGAGCTGGCGAGCTTTCTGCCGAAGTCAGGCGGCGAGTATCATTACCTGAGCGAGATCTATCACCCGTCGTTCGGCTTCATGTCCGGCCTGCTCTCGGCGGTCGTCGGGTTCGCCGCGCCGACGGCCCTCAGCGCCCTCGCGATCGGCGGCTATGTGCACGCGAGTTTTCCCGCGATCCCGTCGCAAGCGGTCGCGGTGGTGGTGATCCTGTTAGGCACGGCCGCGCATTCG
>JANOBS010000364.1:0-21138 GCA_031411755.1 Luteolibacter sp.
CAGCGCGGGGCCGGGCTCGGCGCGAGTTATGATGACGCCCTCTACCAGGCCGCTGGCGCGGAAATCGTCGAGACGGCGGCTGAGGTCTTTGCCCGCGCGAACCTGATCGTGAAGGTCAAGGAACCGCAGCCCTCGGAAATCGCGATGCTGCGGCCGGATCACCTGCTTTTCACCTATCTCCACCTCGCTGCCAGCAAGCCTCTAACAGAAGGCCTGCTCGCGTCCGGTTGCACGGCCATCGCCTATGAAACCATCGAGGTGAACCGCCGCCTTCCACTGCTAGAGCCGATGAGCGAGATCGCCGGGCGCATGTCCGCGATCGTTGGTTCCTACCATCTCGCCAAGCACCGTGGCGGACGCGGGATTCTGTTGGGTGGCGTGCCCGGTGTCGCTCCTGGTCGCGTCGTTGTCCTCGGTGGTGGCACCGCTGGCGTGAATGCCGCCCGAGTGGCTACCGGCATCGGCGCGGATGTCACGATCCTGGAGGTCGATTTCGAACGCATGCGCTTCCTCGATATCACGATGGACGGCGCGCACACCGTTTTCTCAAACGAGGCAAACCTCGCCGAAATGCTCCCACGTGTGGACCTCGTCATCGGCGCGGTCCTTGTTCCCGGGGCCCGCGCGCCGAAGCTTCTCAACCGCGAGCTGCTCCGCCTCATGCCGAAGGGCAGTGTCTTCGTCGACATCGCGGTCGATCAAGGCGGTTGCTCGGAAACGACGCGTCCCACCACCCACGACAACCCCACCTACGAGGAAGAAGGAGTGCTCCATTACTGCGTCGCCAACATGCCCGGTGCCTACTCCCGCACGGCCACACAGGCGCTGAACAATGTCACTCACCCATGGACGATGCTGATCGCCGAAAACGGACTCGCGGGTGCCTGCAAAAAGCGTCCCGATCTCCTGAAAGGCATCAACACCACCGGCGGAAAGCTGACCTGTGAGCCCGTGGCCTCGGCCCATGATCTACCCTTCGTCGAGCCATCCGTGGCGATTGCGTGAGCACCGTGATCACGGCTGGGTCTTGCCGAAGAGTCCTTCGAAAAAGGCCTTCATGGCTTCCCAGGATTCCTTGTCGGCCTTTTCGTTGTAGGCGGCTCCTTTGGAAGGATCGTTTCCGGCGGAGGGGTGGGTGAAGGAATGGACGGCTCCGGGATAGAGCACGACCTTCGAGTCCACGCCCGCGGCTTCCATTTCCTTCTTCAGGGCCTCCACCTGCGCGGCGGGCGCGAAGGGGTCATCGGCTCCGTGAAGCACGAGCACCTTCGCCTTCACGCCATCCTTGGCAGCGGCGAATCCCTCGGCGGCATCAAGGCTGCCATGGAAGGAAACGACGCCCTTCAGATCGACTCCGGCGCGTGCGAGTTCGAGAACGCCCATGCCGCCAAAGCAGTAACCGATCGCGCCGAGCTTGGTGGCGTCGGTGCGTTCATCCTTCGTCAACTGATCGAGCGCGGCCATCAGGCGGGCGCGGTAAAGCTTGCGGTCGGCCTTGTATTTCCCGGCCTCCTGGCCGGCAGCGGGCGGCACGGGGCGGACGCCCTGCCCGTAAATGTCAGCGGCAAAGACGTTGTAGCCGAGCTTCGCCAGCATCCTGCTACGCTCCTTCTCGTAGTTCGTCAGGCCGGTCCACTGGTGGATCACGAGAACGGCCGGACGCTTGCCGGTGACTGCGTCATCATACACATGGCAGCCCTCCAGCTTCGTGCCTCCCTGCTCATAGATGACGGTCTTTTCCACGATGGCGGCGGACGCGAACGAGGAACAGGCGATGAGGCAGGCAAGGATCTTTGACATGCCCGAGCAACGCCCCATCGCGGCGGCTTGTCAAATGATCAGGGCGTTAGAGTGACGTCATCGCCAGTCCAAAGCTCGCGATCCGGTCCCGCCGAGCGGATCTCGGTGCGGGAGGCGGTGAGGGAATGGAAGACATACGGCGTACCCCAGCGGTCGATGAGTTTCCTGGAGCCATCGAGAAACGAGCCGGAGGTTGGCAGGTAGGCGAGGTGCTTCGGGTTCTTTCCCAGCAGCGAGGCGGTGATCTCTTCGTTCTCGCCGACCGGGTTGCCCCCATGATTTTTTCGGAACTCGGCGAACAGCAGATCAATGGTGGAAAGATCGTCCGCAGGCAACGTGTCGGCGGTGTTCAGGGTCGCGGCGGCCTCTGTGACCGGGAGTGCGATGATGGGTGATGAGTCGGGAGCCGGAACTGGCGGCGGGCGGACGATTTCGACCGGAGCAGGCTGTGGAGCCGGGGGCTGCTTCGCTTGATCGGGCCGTCCGAAGAAGAACGAAGCCACCAGCGACCCGATCCCGAGGAGGAGGAAAATCTGATTTCGCCGGGTCATCGCGGATCAGATGAAAGCAAGATTCGCGGACGACTGGGTGAATGGATTGTCGAAGCGGCCGAGGTTCGGGAATATCGCTCCGATCTCGTTGCTCCCCGCGCCCATCCAGGAGGTGAGCACGGAGGAATATTGATCGACCGAGGTCCCCGGAATCCATCGGCCACGGGTCGATCCGGCGTCGAGCGAGCCGGTGACCGCGCCGGTTTTCAAGGTGGGGAAATGGCCATAAATATCACCGCCATGAACCGCGCCACCCATCACCACAGCGTGGCCACCCCAGCCGTGGTCCGAGCCGGCCTTGGTGGCGTCGGTGTTGTTCGCAGTGAGCGTGCGGTTGAAATCGGAGGCGGTGAAGGTGACGACGTCATTCCATACCCCGAGGGCCTGGAGCGTGTCGTGGAAGGCCTTGAGCCCGTTCGATAGCTCCGTCACCAGATTGCCGTGGGAGGTGAGCAGAGTCTGATGGGTGTCGTAACCACCAACCTGGCAGAAGAAGATCTGGCGGTTGTTGCCGAGGACATTGCGACCCGCGATGAGCTTTGCGATCATCTTGAGCTGGCCGCCGAGCGAGGCGGTGGTGCCGATGAAGGGTGTGTTGAAATCCACACCTGTCGCAGCCGCGGCGGTCAGGGCCGCACCGACCGTGCCTTCAGTCGCCCGGGCACGGGCGACGATGCGGTTGTATTCCTCTTCATGAAGGTTCGAGTGGGTCAGCTTCATGATGTCCTCGAAGGCCTTGAGGCGTTTCCCTTGGTCGCTGGTTTTGTAGGCACCGAAACCATCAAGGGCGAGATCGTAGGGGTTGTTATCGGTCGCGTCCGAGACGCTGTTGAAGCCGCTGAGTGGAACCGTCCCCGTAGAATTGACCACATATTGCGTCACCTGGCCCGAGGTTCCGACCTGGAAGGAATTGATTCCGGCCAGCGAGATCGACATCGACACCTTCGAGCTGCCGCTGCTGTTGTACGAGGAATTCAGTAGATCCGCCGCACGACCTCCCCAGCCGGAGGTAAAGGGCTTATCGGAGACGGAGGATTGCCACTGCGTCTGCTGGTCGGAGTGCGAGAACAACTGCGGTGGCAGTGGAATCGCTCCGCTGAGGTACTCGGTCCGGCTGGCGACGGGGAAGGCGAGCGTGCCGACGTTGCTGATGAATGCGAGTTTTCTCTCGTTGAAGAGCGTGGCGAGGGCCGAGGCGTTGGGATGCGCGCCCATTGAATGGAACACACCGCCGTGATGACGGTCGAAGGTCTTGGTCGTGAGCGGAACGTTCAGCGGCGCGAGCGTGGTGCGATCAAGCGCGAGCACCCCGCGACCAGTCTGATAGTCGGCACGCAGGCCATCGCTGGCGGGATCACCGGATGGCACGAGCAGGTTGTTGGAATCGTGACCACCGTTCAGAAAAAGACACACGAGTGCCTTGTAGCTTCCATCTCCAGGACCTTGCGCCATGGCGGCGGTCATCAGCCGCATCTGGGCGAGGGCGTTGACCAGGCCGGTGACTCCGAGCGAGGCACAAGCGGACTGACGGAGGAAATCGCGCCGCGTCCGGAGGTCTTCCTTTTGGTGTTTTTTCATGACAGCGGAAGAGGCATTTATTTTTGAATCACACACTCCGGCGAGGACATCACCAGCCAGAGTGCGGTCCGGATACGATCACGCATGTAGGCGGCTTGATTGGTCGCGCTGTTGGAGCTGTTTCCTGAAGCCGAGATGGACGCGACGGCATCAAGGATGAGCTTGCGCGGCTTTCCGGCGGTGTTGCCGTAACGGGCATTGAGGCCGCCGGCGCAGAGGAGGAAGTCGATCCGGTCGACCACGGCGGTGCAGGCCTCAGCGATCTTGGTGGCATTGTTGAAGGTGGCGGTGTCGAGACTGGTGAACTGCCCGTCGCCATTGGCATCGACGACCGCCATGTAGATCGCGTTGAGTGGCGTCACGTCGATCAGCACGTAGTGGGCGGTCGAAGAATAATTGTAAGGAGGAAGGCTTTGATCGACGAGGTTGGACACGCTGGGAGTGCTCGCGATGGTAGAGTTATAGAAAAAGTTGGTGCTCTGGATGACGGTGTTCTCGTTGGCGAGTTGAAGCTCGGGCGCGTTGAGTCCGTTGGCGGCGAGCAGTCCTGAGGGCGAGTAATCCGGGAGGAACCAGTTGAAGACGGTGGGCGCGGCCAGCGGGCTTTGGGCGAGCGCGGCAGTGCTGTTGTTCAGGCGTGGACGTGTGGTTCCGGCTGGGAATTTTGCCAATTCGGTGGAAGGAAATCCATACGTGGTCAGGTCGGCAAGTGGCAGCTGTGACTTCGCTCCGAAGGCCCTCAGGAATGCGGTGGCGCGGACGATGGGCTCGCGCGGTTTTCCAGAACTTGTTAGGGAAATCGCCTGGCTCTGTGAGCGCGCTTCCGGATCGAGCAGGATGGCCTTCACCACCGTCGGGAAGTTTCCGCCCGAGGAAGTGAACACGCCCGCAACCCGATAGAGGTAGCCGGCCGAGGGATTCGAGGTGACCAGCCTCTGGATCAGGCGACGGCAGATGAACGGAGCGGTGTTCGCGTGATTTGAAAGATGAGTGAGTACATCGGCGAGGTCCTTTTGTCCGGTCTGATTGGCGGGCAGCGAGAGGCCGATCATCGACTTGGCTCCGATGTCGTGATTGGTGGAAAACATCGCCATCGGCGAAGTCCACTGCGCCTCGTAGCGCTCGGTGCCGTTGCCATAAGTAAAGGTGGTGTTGGCGATGACAGTGTTGGAATTCGAGGGGTTGTTGCGCTGGCTGAACGACCAACCCGTAAACACCCGTGCCATCTCGGTGATGTCGGTCTGGGTGTAGGTGGTGATCGGAAGGCCGTTGCTGCCGAGCTTCAGCGAGCCGTCGGGATGGAGTTGCACCAGTCCGATCGAGAAAAGCTGCATGATCTCTCGGGCATAGTTCTCATCCGGCGAGGTCACCAAATTTCCACCAGAGTAGGTCGCTTTGGAGTTCCGGAGGTGCGAGAGATAATAGCCCATCATCGGATGGGTAGAGACGCCCTCCAGAAGATTCCGATAGGAGCCGGAGGCGTTGGTACGAAGCATGTCGTAGTAACTCGCGGCCCCGTAGGAACGGTCCATGATCAGGCTGTCGATTTCCGAGATGACGAAGATCTCGCTCAGGGCGAAGGCCACGCGCTGCCGGAGATGGTCGGGTGCGTGGAGCGCATGCAGCCACCAGCCGCGGCGACGGTTGTTGCTGTTCGGGTCGTAGGCGGCGCTGTAGTTGACGTCCGTGATTGGCAGCGCTGCGCGGCTGATGATTTCCTGCTGGTTCGCCGCCGTGGTGTAGGCGAGCAGCGAAGGCGAGGGCACGGTGAACTGCTCGTCGATCCAGGCACTGTAGGCGGCGAGTTGATCTCCGCCAGCATTGGCCACACGGGTCTGGAGATCCGTGATCAGGGCCGGGGTCGGTCCAAAAGTCGCCTGCGTCAGGAAACGCACGATGTCGCGGTCCAGTGCGGTGCCTGAAAGCGTGCCGACCGGCGTGGCGGAAGGTGGAGTTTGGAAGGTCGTGGAGCCGCTGGTAGCGAGGAATGGCCCTTCGATTTCACCGCTGACATTCACCATCGTGTAGACGCCGAGCTTGACGCTGCCACTGAGCAAGGCATCGAGCACCGATTGGTCGCTGGTGAATGACTGACTGGCGCGGATCGACCAGATTTGGCCTCCATAAGTGGCTGGCGGCACCGATTGAAGGATCGCGGAGGAAGTCGTCAGCACCTGCACCGAATTCACCGGCGAGGCGAGGTTTGAGAAGGAAACGGCGACCGTTGCCAGATCGTTGTCGCCCTCGAGAAGGATCGTCGCGATCCCGCTGCCGAGCGTGCTGATCCCCGGGCCGGGGCGGAGGTAGGCGACGAGCAGGCGCTGGTTGGCTTCCACTGGCTTTGCGTCGGCGATCGCAACGGAGCCTTCCAAGGTCGAGCCGCCGATCAGGACCCGGAGCTGTTCAGGGACCTCGTTTCTGGTGTCGGGGGTTGGCGTGATGGAAAGCGAAGCAGAAAATTGTCCCGCAGGGATGACCAGACGCGTTGCCACCTGATTGGCGGAATCCTTGAAAGCATAATCGTCGCCGGCAGCAGATGACTTGGTCGAGTTGGTCGCGCCTGCCGGCTTCAGGAAAAGCGTCATCGGGTAGCCCGGTGCGCTGGAGCGGGAAACGGTCAGCCCGGCGGCTTCGTTCTCCTTCTCGTAGGCGGTGGCCGCAGTGACCTCGACCGACACATTGCCATCACGCAGCATTTGAAGCATCTCGGTCGCGACCGCCAGATCGTTTCCCGGAACGCCTCCTCCGAAGGTATCCGCCGTGTTGGGATCAAAGCCCGACAACTGCCGCTCGGCCCAATCGTTGAGGCCATCGCCATCGGTATCCGCATCCGTGACCGCGACTCGGAAAAAGCCCTTTCCTCCCGCAGCAGGGGCCGGCAAATCGAGCGCGTTGCCGTTTCCGGCGACGGCTGATCCGACCGGCAACCACGGACCATCCAGCGTCAGGCAGGACGTGAGTTGGTAACTTTTTCCGAGCTGGCTCACCACGTTGATCCGAAAAGCCCCAGCCTGTGAGGTGATCGACGCGGCATGGCGGGAATTCGCATCCGAGGGATTCGTCCCGGCCCTCGATTCGTCCAGATTCGAAATGCCATCGCCATCCTCATCCGCACCCGGAAGAAGGGCCGTGGCGTGATAGCGGGCCTCCCAGACATCGCACATGCCATCATTGTCCACATCCAATGCCAGCAGGGGCAGAGCCGTGGAAAGAAACCCGATAGCGGTGGTGATGCGCATCATTTGGCGAGGTCGATCATTCAGAGGTATTTCGCTTATACCCTCTGAAAGCCGATCGGTCGCGCAAAAAATGCATCCCCTCCCTGCGTGAAACTGCGAACCTCGACCTACTTCGCAGAGTTTTGAAGAAACACGAACACGCCGTTCTTGTTCGCCACGACGACGTCGGACTTGCCGTCGCCATTGACATCAGTGGCGGTGACTTGGGTGCCTACTCCGGAATTGCGGTCGATCTCATGCGGGATGATTTCCGCGCCGCCCTTGCCGTCGCGTTTTGTTTCAAACCAGTAGAGCACCGAGTCGCTGTTCGGCTCCGGATCGCCATTCGGACCGTGTGCCCAGTGGCGCTTGCCTGTAACGAAGTCGGGGACTCCATCGCCATTGAAATCCGCAGCAGCCAGGGCATGGAGCTGGGAAAAACTGATCGCCCCTGGGGTCTTGATGGCTTCCGGGGGGAGAATCTGGTGGTCGGTGAACTGGCCATCCGCTGCTTGCTCGAACCAGCCGAGGCCGTATCCGTGGGCGTTGTAGGCGGTGACCACATCGTTGCGGCCGTCACCGTTGACATCGAAAACGAGCATCTGTGCGCCGCCGTTTTGCTGGGGCGGGCTGAATTTCACCGGGTGAAAGGTCCATTCTTTTCCGGCTTCGGTGGGTTGTTCATACCAGCCGTCCTTTTCCAACAGATCGATTCGCTTGTCGCCGTTCAGATCGCCCGCGCCGTAGCCGTGGGTGTAGCGCTGGTAGCGTTTCGGATTGGAAGGGGCGACGGACTGGAATTTCGAAGGCTCCCCGGATTTGCCCCAGGGGATTTCGGCGTAGCCGGGCGATCCACCGCTGAGGCAGAGGATCTCTGGTTTTCCATCGCCATTCACATCGCCGAGTGCGGGTGATTCGCCGTCGGTGGAGTCGAGCAGGGAGTATTTGTTCCAGAGTTCGCCGGACTTTCCGGGATTCAGGAAGCCCCAGGTCTGCTTGCCGGGGTAGTCGAAGACGACAATGTCCGCCTTGCCGTCGCCGTTGAGATCGGTGCTGTCGGCCAGGAAGTAGTTCGAGTAGCCCTTGGCTCCATCATACGGCGTGGCGGGCGGTGTGGTGTAGGCCACCCGCTGCTCAAACTTCGGCCCCAGCCAGATGTAGGGCCCGGCGGCGATGTCCTTCTGGCCGTCGCTGTTGAAATCCGCCACCGCCGCGCCTTCCGCGACGAATTCCTCGGAGACGATTTGTTTCGTGAAGGTCACCTCAGCCGCATGAGCGGTTGGGATCAGGGCGAGGAGCAGGAGGCGTTTCATGGAGGCAGGGCGATACTCGGTTGAGGGCGGAGATGTTTCATGACGGGGACTGCGGGCGCGGGGTCAGGACGAACCAGCGCATCTGCGCGGGGCGACCTTCTTCCATCAAGGGCAGCAGCGCCGCACGCAGGCGATCCGTGACCGGCACGATGTCCGCGTCTGCGCGGCTCCGGGGACGGCTCAAGATGTCCAGGCAGTGATGGCTTGTCTTGAAACGCTCCTTCAGCAACCCGTCTAGGCCGGGCTCGAAGCAGTCGTGAACCTCCACCAGGATAGTCGCCCGCTCTAACCCCGGAACGACCTCGGGATCGAGAAGTTGCCGCTCGCCTCCTTCCACATCCATCACGACGAGCGTCCGGTTCCACGATCCCATGGATTCGAGGAGATCCTGCGGTGAGCAGAATCCCCGGTTCTCCAGTCGCATCGTGAAGCCGTTTTCAGCAGCCATTTCAGCAACCGCTGACTGACCATCCGCATCCGCCTCGAAGCACGCGATGGCGGTGTCCGGAAACAGCCGCGCGAGCCCGCCAACGTAGTATCCTTCGCCAGCTCCGATCACGATGATCTTGTCGAAAACCTGACGGCACAAGGCGGCGATCGACTCATGCAGCTCAAGCTCGTAGGTCCCGAGCAGTTTCGGGAAATACTCGGAACCGATGCCGTAGCTCGGGTAGACGAGGCCGGAAAATGGTCCTCCCAGCACCTGCGGCGGACGTTTCAAGCCGAGCCTGAGCCTCGCGAGCAGGCTCCCGCCCCGATACTTTTTCAGGCTCTGCCGCGTCTGTCGTCGCAGGACCAGCTTTGAGATCTTGTAGAATAGGGCGGCGGCAGCGGACATGGAGCTTTCCCCGGTAGCCTTGGTGGTCGTGGAAACTTCCGCAAACCTCAAATCATCATCGTCAGGCAAGTGGGATCGCGCCACGATTCGGCATGAGATTGCAGCAAGGCCAGCTTTGGCGGACGAAATCAGGATTCATTCGGATCACGCTTCTGGAGCGCTTTGGCGTGGAGTACAAGAAAATCGCCGACCTTGAGGACGGAGCTGGCGAGCACCTGTCGGCGACGAAAAAGGAGTTCTGCCGCCTGCTGAAGGGCGGTGCCTTGATCGAGCCGAAGCCGGAGGCCCCGGGGGCCCCGGAGGCCTGATCAGTGGGTCGCCTCGTCCTTCTTGCCTGAGGCCCCCGCGACTTCGCCCGCCTTGGTGAGGTTGACCAGGTCCATCAGCACGCTGAATCCCTCGCGCTTGATCGGATCGAGTCCGCTCGGCCACTCGGGGGTGTCATTGAGTTCAGCGACCGGGTCCTTGGCGCGACGGAGGTAGTCGGCGGATTCCTTGGTAGGATCGAAGGCGTGGAAGGGCGCTCCGGAGGCGAGGTCGTCGAGCGTGATTTTCGAAAGCTTGATCTTGTCCGCGTCCCCGGCCGCCAGGGCCTTGAACCGTTCGCGGCGCTCGGCATTTCGCTGGGTCAGGCGTGCATCGAGCTCCATCAGTTCCTTGCGGCGCTCCTCGAGGTTGATCGAGATCGCGTTCTTTTTGCGGAGTTCCTCTGAGCGCTTCGCATCCTCGGCGTAATAGCCGAAATCCTTGTCCTCCTTCACCCGCTTTTCACTGAGTTCCTTGAGCTGCGGCAGGAAAAGTTGCTTTTGATCCACCGGACAGAAGCCTGGTGCGGGCTTGATCGAATCGTGCGGGAAGGCGTGGGGAAGAAATCCTTCGCCGAACTCCACCGAGTCCGCTGGTCCTGGAAGCACGATGTCGGACGCCACGCCTTCGAGCTGCGTCGACGAGCCGGACGGGCGGTAGAACTTTCGCGTCGTCAGCTTGAGCATGCCGGCACCATCGCGGTCGGAGAAGAACGGCATCATCTTCGAGACGTCGAGCGCCTCCTGCACCGTGCCTTTGCCGAAGGTCGAGGAATCGCCCACGATGACCGCGCGATTGCAGTCCTGGAGCGCTCCAGCAAGGATTTCGCTGGCAGAGGCGCTGGCCTTGTTGATGAGCACGACCATCGGGCCTTTGTAAATCGCCTCCTGGTCATCGGAATCGGAGGCCTTGATCTGGCCGAGCGTGGTCTTCTCCTGCACCACCGGACCCTTGCCGATGAAAAAGCCCGTCATCCGCCGGACCTCCTCAAGCGAGCCGCCGCCGTTGTCGCGGACGTCGAACACCAGACCGTCGATTTTTTCCGCGACCAGTCGCTTGAGGAAACCTTCAACGTCCTTCGCGCAGCGGATCCGTGGGTTGGTGAAATCGGCGTAAAACGAAGGCAGTTGGATCCAGCCAAGCCGACGCGGCGCGCCGTCGGACGACTTGGTATCGAGGATTCCGGCGCTGGCCTGCGTGCCCTTGATCTCCACCTTGCCACGCGGGATGACCACGATCTTCGTTTCCCCGGCAGCGGCAGTGGCGGGCTGGACTTTAAGCCGGACCGTTGTGCCGGCCTTGCCACGGATCAGGTCCACCACCTTGTACTGATCCATGAACTTGATGTCGGTAAAGCTGCCGGAGTTGTTCGTGTCGACCTCCAGAATCCGGTCGCGAAGCTGGACGGTGCCTTCGCGATCCGCTGGCCCGCCGATCATGATGCCCATCACCCGCGTGGTCCCGTCGTCGTCGGCCCGGAGCTCCGCGCCGATGCCAACCAGCTCGTTGCGCATGCTGTCGTTGAAACGGCTCGCCTCGCGATCGATCATGTAATCCGTGTGCGGATCATACGCACGGGCCACTGCCTGCAGCAGCCCATCGGCGATGTCGTCCTCGGCCGCACCGCTGACGCTGTGGAGGTAGCGCTCGTAGCGCAGGGTGACCTTTTCCTTCGGCGGCACCTCACTCTGCGTCGGATCGGGCTTGCCTTGGTCCTTCGCCATCTTTGCCTGCAGCTCTCGCACCACGATTTCGGAAAGGACCGCTTCCTTCAGCATCGCCCTCACCCGTGCATCCGCTTCGGCATCGTCCTTCGCCCAAGGGATCTCGTCCCGGTCGCGCGGAGTCGCTTCCTTGGCGCTGAAATCCAGCTCCTCGTCCTTCAGGAACTTCTTCGCCATCTCGCCCCGCGTCGCTACCCGGGTCTTGAATGTGCCGTGGACATCGTTTGCCACCTCCATCGTCTTGCTGGAAATGAGCAGCTTGAAAAGCTTGTCGCCGTAGAGCTCGCCGAAGTGATCCACATCCTTCTGCGTGAAATACATCTTCGAGGGGTCGAGCTGCTTCAGATACTCCGCGAGGAAACGACGGCTGGTCTCCTCATTGAACGGCAGCCTCGCGAAATGGGCGTTCTGAAGCATGATCGCCACCTGGCGACCCACCTCGTTGAAATTGGCCTGATCCGCACGGGCACCTGTGGAGAAAGTGGCAAGGGCCAAGGCAGCAAGCGCGGCGCGGCGGAAGAGGGAAAGTTGCATGGGTCCTGGAAGGTGGGGTGTTGCCGGCGAAAAGTTTGGCTGACCATGAAGCGTCCGGGCGGCGGAGTCTTCTCTAAAAATTCCGGATGGCGGTCATTCGCCGGATGAACGGGAAGAGGGATTTGCCGCATTGATGGCAGCATGAAAACGACGGTGGTGTTGAAGGATGATGTTTTCCGAAGGGCGAAGTCGCGTGCGGCCCTGCTCGGGAAGCCGTTGAGCCTTTACCTGGAAGAGTGCCTGGAGGCCTCACTTGAAGAGGGCGAGCCCGTGTCGTCGCTTGCCGAATGGTCACTGAGTCTGCCGACGGTTTCCAAGGCTGCTTCCAAGGATCTTAAGGCCGCGCTTTCGGCAAAGGAATTCCGGCCAGTCGAACCCGGGATGTGGGAATGATCCTCGATACCAATGCACTTTCCGCACTCGCGGATAAGGAGCCAGAGCTGTTGGCAAAGCTGTCATCAGCCAAGGTGCTGGCTGTGACCTATTTGACGGTTGGCGAAACTCTTTTTGGGATTCTTGCCTCGAAGAAGCGCCGCGAATTGCAGACATGGCTGGAGGCCTTTCTGGAGCGCGCGAAGATCCTCCACTGCGACCATGCCACGCTGCTGCACTACGCGCAGATCCGGGACAAGCTGAAGAAGGCCGGAACGCCGATTCCGGCAAACGATTGCTGGATCGCGGCATTGGTCAGGCAGCACCGGATGGAAATCCTCAGCAAGGGCCGTCATTTCGATCACGTCGCAGGCATCAAGCGGATCGAGTGGCAGCCGGTTTCGTGAAATCAACTGGAAGTATTGGTCTCAAATCACCTCCGCTTCCCAGATCCTTGCCAGTTCGTTGACCGTCCTCGCCTCCTGCCAGATCTCCATGCCTTCCTTCCAGACCAGCGACTCGGGCAGCAGGCGACCCCTCCGAACGCCGAGCCTGAGATCGTTGATCGTCACTGGGCCGTGCCGGGCGTCACCACCATCATTCCAGAACCAGATGGCAGGAACTTCTTCAATACGGGGTCGGGTGGGGTGGATCGGTGCCGGACGGGCGGAGGACTTTGCCATCGGCAGCGCGGGCGGCATGACCCGTGAAGATTTGGCTTCCAGCGGCGGGGCCAGACTCCGGCTGTCGATACCCAACGCCCGGTCATGTTGATCGAGGCGGGAAAGTGTGTGATTGGAAAACTGCTCGACCTTCTGACGTGTCCTCTGTCCCTGGTCGCGCAGCCGTCGGTTCATCTCCAACTGCGCATTGAGGACCGCCCGCTCGGTGTTCAGGTTGCTCAGGGCAATGATGATGATCAGGCCGATGAACGAGAAAAAGAAGCCGCAGCAGAACCAGCCAAAGGCGTTCCGCCCCTTGGAGTTCGCGATCAAGGAACAGATGGCCCCCATCAGGCACATGAAAAAAAGCGGTCCGATGTCCCTCATGACACTTGAGCCATTAAATCATCTACCAGCAGATGCCAGATTATTCGATTTCCTCACCTCTTCTCGATCAAGAGCACCACGCGAAACGCTTCTCCTCATGGTTCATTCGTAAACTGAACACTTGAACTGAAGCTATGCCTTGACTCAAATCTTCTCGATCCGAAACACGACCGGCGTGCTGTTGATGCAGTCGAGGGATTTGATCTGGGCGAGTGCGGTCTTGAGGGTGCCGAACTTGCAGGTGTGGAGGAGGAAGACCATGTCGACGAAGGCGGCGTCGGGGTTCTCGGGGTTCACCGGGGAATGGGTGCCGGAGATGCCGATGCGGTGATCCGCCAGCACGCGGGCGATTTCTGCGACCACGCCGGGGCGGTCGGTGACATCGAAGCGGACATAGTAGGCGGTTTCGGTTTCCTCAACTGGCAGAAGGTTTCCGGAGTCGCGATACGGCAGGAAGCCGCGATGACCGTTCGGCAGAGCCAAGGAGCGGGCGGCTTCGACGAGGTCGGCCACGACGGCCGAGGCGGTGGGATCCTGGCCCGCGCCACGGCCGTAGAAGAGGGCATCACCGACGGCATCGCCATGGACGGCGATGGCGTTGAAGACGCCGTTCACGGAAGCGAGGATGTGCTTTTTCCCGATGAAGGAGGGCTGGACGCGCAGTTCGATGTCGCCGGAAGCATGCTCGCGGATGACGGCGAGGAGTTTGACGACGTAGCCGAGTTGCTTGGCGAAGGCGATGTCGATCGGGCGGACCTGCTCGATGCCGGCGACGTGGATTTTCGCGGGGTCGATGGGGAATCCGTAGGCAAGGGTGGCGAGGAGGATGGCCTTGTGGGCGGCGTCCCAGCCGTTGACGTCGAGGGTGGGATCGGACTCCGCGTAGCCGAGTCCCTGGGCCTCCGCGAGGGCGGGCGGGTAGTCGAGCCCGGCCTCGGTCATGCGCTGGAGGATGTAGTTGCTGGTGCCGTTGATGATGCCGACAATCGAGTCGAGGCGGTTGCCGACGAAGGATTCCTGGACGGACTTGATGATCGGGATGCCCCCGGCGACGGCGGCCTCGAAGTGGATCGGGGTGTCGAATTCCTTCGAAATGGCGAACAGCTCGGAGCCGCGTTCGGCGAGGAGGGCCTTGTTGCCGGTGACGACGGGCTTTTTCGCCCGCAGGGCGGCGGCGACGATCTCGAAGGCATCGGTGGTGCCGCCGATGAGCTCGACGACGAGGTCGACGGCGGGATTTTCCACCAGTGCGCGCCAGTCGGTGGTGAGAAGCTCCGGAGGAACATCCGAAGCGGTCGCGCGGGCCTTGGCGGGATCGCGGACGAGGATGCTGCGGATGGCGAGTTCGACCGAGCCGCCGGTGCGGTCGGAGATGAGGCCGCCGTTGCGTTGAAGGGTGTTCCAGACGCCGGAACCGACGGTTCCGAAGCCAGCGAGGCCGATGCCGAGTGTGGAGCAAGTCACGGCGTGACTGTGAGGGCCGACCGGGCGTGCGCCAAGAGCGGAGAGCAGGAAACCTCGGACGGGCGGATTATTTTTCCGCGCCGAGCTGTCGTTCCGCTTCCAACCAGTCGCCTTCGTGGCTGCCGGGCAGGTCGTTTTCGATCCGGCGGCGGTAGTTCAAATAGGCGGCCTTGGCGATCTCGTCGGTGCTGGGCCGGGCCTTCGGTGCTGGCTTGGCGGCCTTTTTTGCAGCCGCTTTCTTCGCGGGCTTGGGCGCGGCAGCGTCTGGAGACTTCGCGGCCTTTTTCGCGGCTTTCTTGGCAGTTTTTTTCGCAGCCATGAGGACAGGTGGTTGAGGTGAGCCCAGCAGGGACAATGCCACTTTGCTGGGGCTCCCTAATATCGCATGATTGCAAGCGGGTTGTGAAGCCGTATAATGCGCCCGTGGCAAACGAGTATTCATGGCGAAGCGGCAACGGCGCGGCGGTTTACCGCGAGCCCAGTCATGACCATTTCGGCTGGTGGGTGCTGACGGCGTTGCTGCTTTCCCTGCTGCTGCATGTGGTCGCCTTTTTCGCCCTCGACCGCGTGAAGATTGTGCTCGGTTTCCCCACCTCCGAGGAAATCCTGACTGGTCCGGTCAATGTGGATCGTGTGGAGATCAGTCCGCCGGACATTGAGGAGGTTCCTCCCCACGATGAAGCTGTGACACCGCCGAAGGATCTCGCGCCGCTGCTCGATGAGGTCGATATCCTCGACAAGCTGCCGATGGATGCCGACATCGACATGACCGCCGACATCGACAAGCCGGTCTTCAATGTGAAGATCCAGAATCCCGTCCAGTCCGGGGATCCGGATGGCGCGACCGAAACCTCTGCCAAGGGCTTCATTGTCGACTCCGACCTCAAGGACTTTGGGCGTACGGAAACGAGCCTGCTGCCTGCGGCTGATGGCCAGATCGTGATCGATCCCGGTGCCCTGAAGGCGGACGAATATGACAGCTCCAAGATCGTCGATGATCTCCTGAAAAAGGGCGGTGGCGGAAAGATCGAGAAGGGCAGTCTCGAGGGCACGATCGACGATCTCCTTGGTCTTCCTGCAAATGTTCTCGTCGGAAAAACCACCACGCTGCCCGGCGACCTGATGTTTGAATACAACAGCTCCGAGCTTCGCGAGAGTGCCCGCGTCGGTCTGATGAAGCTGGGCACGCTGATCGACCTGAACCCCGGACTTTACTGCTGGATCGACGGCTACACCGACCTCTTCGGCGGCGACGAGTTCAACTACACGCTCTCACAACGTCGAGCCGAGTCGGTGAAGCGCTACCTGACCGATTCCCTCGGAATCAAGGCTGAGCGGATCTTCCCGCGTGGCTTTGGAAAGATGCAGCCGAAGGTGGCCGCAGGCTCGATCGACGATCAGGCCCCGAACCGTCGCGTTGAAATCAAGATGCGCAAGACCACGCCGCCGGAAGTGCAGCGGCCGATCCCCGCGCCACCGAAAGCCGATCCAGTGCCAGCGGTGGCTCCCGTCGATCCCGCGCCGCCGAAGGCCATCCTCGTCAAGCCCCTCCGCGCCCTGCCGGTCGAGGAGCAGCCGCCCGCGCCTGTCGCTCCACCGCGTGCCCGTCCGGTCGAGGAGGCTCCACGGCCACCGGCCGCCGTGCCGAGGGCGGAAGCGGTGGAAGAATGACCGGCCCGGGGTTGCTCCGGTTCGTTTCCATGGCTAGAAGCCCGCATGCAGAGGCTTGATCCGGTTGAGGACGTTTCCACGGTGCTGTCGTTCGATTTCGACGGCACCCTTCACGATCCCTCCGCCGTTCCCTCCGTGCCGACCGATTTTTTCGAACTCATCCGAGAGCTTCGCGAAACCCATCGGGCTGCGTGGGGAATCAACACCGGTCGCTCGATGCCGCATGTCGTCGAGGGCTTGGTGGAGTCTGGCGCGCCATTTCTTCCCGACTGGGTCGTCGCCCGTGAGCGGGAGATCTATTTCCCGAACCGTTTCGGCCGCTGGGTGCCTGAGTTGAAATGGAACGAGCGCTGCGAAAAGGACATCCACCGATTGTTCAAAAAGCACCGCAAGCTGCTCAACAAGATCCGCGAGGAAGTGCTCGCCCACACCGGGGCGGAGTGGATCGAAATGGAAGGTGAGCCGGCGGGTCTCGTGGCGCGACGGGTGGAAGACATGGAGTGGATCGAGCCGCGCGTGATCGAGCTGACGGCGGAGGCTCCGGAGCTCGGCTGGCAGCGGAACTCGATCTGGCTGCGCTTCGGCCACCGAAACTACCAGAAAGGCAGTAGTTTGGCGGAAGTCGCCCGGCATTACGGCGTGAAGTCCGAGAGCTGCTTTGCCACCGGCGACGGCCATAACGACCTCGCCATGCTCACCCCGGAAGTCGCCGGACTGCTCGCCTGCCCGGCAAACGCCGTCGAGGAGGTCCGCGCCCAGGTCGCCAGCCACGGCGGCCACGTCTGCGAGCAAGGCCACGGCGACGGCGCGGTCGAGGCGTTGAAGAAGTATTATCCAAGCTGATCCGATGGCCTTCGAGAACCCGTTTTCAAGAGCGATGCCACTGGACCGTGCAGCCCGCTGGGAAACGTCACGTAAGCGCGGGAAGGGAAGGTTCGTGCTCTTGCGCGGGATCTTGGGCTGGGGGGGCTTCATGACGATCGTCATGTCCATTTTCCAGCACTTGATGCATCCCAAGGCGCTGTTTTGGTCGCAGATCGTACCATTGAATCTCGCTGTCCATTCTATTGGCGGCCTGCTATTTGGCCTCTGGATGTGGCACTCAAACGAACGAGCCTATTCGAGATTCAAGAAGGAAACTGAAATGCAGTTGCCTCCTTCAAATTCCTGACGCGGCCTGAAATTACGAACCCGAGCGCCCATTCGCCAACCACGTCGCCTTCATCGCTTCCGCGCGTTTGAGGCAATCTTCGGTCGTGGCTCCGAGGAAATTGGCGTGACCCATTTTCCTGCGACCGATGGCGCGGCGCTTTCCATAAAGATGCAGGAAGGCCTCGCCATCCTCGAAGAGCGGCGTCCAGTCGGGCAGCGTGGTTTCCGCCGGCCACATGTCGCCTAACAGATTCAGCATGACCACCGGTGAAAGCAGTCGGGTCGAGCCGAGCGGTAGGCCGCAGACGGCGCGGAGCTGCTGGTCGAACTGGCTGGTCGCGCAGGCATTCAGCGTGTGGTGGCCGGAGTTGTGCGGACGCGGAGCCATCTCGTTGACGAGCAGTTCACCGCTCGGAAGCAGGAAAAATTCGACGCCGAGAATGCCCCGGTAATCGAGGGCCGCTGCGACGGATTTCGCGATCTCCCGCGCCCGCTTCGCGACCTCATCACTGACGTTTGCCGGGACGATGGAGACATCGAGGATGTGATGGCGATGCCGGTTCTCGGCGGGATCGTAGGTGACCATTTCACCCTGTCCTCCGCGCGCGACCATCACCGAGAGTTCCTTTTCAAAAGGCACGAAGCCTTCCAACACCGCGCGATCCGCACCGAACGCAGCCCAGACGGCGGCAGGGTCTTCCGAGCCTTCGAGCTTCACCTGCCCCTTGCCATCATATCCGAAGGCGGCGGTCTTGAGCACGCCCGGGCCGTTGAGCTCCTTCATCGCGGCGGAGAGCTCCTCGGCCGATGAAACCACGGCGAACCAAGTGCAGGGAATGCCATGCTCGCGGAGGAAGGATTTCTCCCGCTCCCGGTTCTGGCAGATCGCGATGGCATCCGGTGAGGGAAATAGGTCCATGCAGCGCGACACCGAATCGAGCGTCTCGCGGGGGATGTTTTCAAACTCGACGGTCGCCATCGTTGCGGTCGCACAGAATTCCTCGCGGGCGGACGGATCGTCGAAGGGTTTGTCGATGACGTGGTTTGCCAGCTCGACCGCCGGGGCTTCCAGACCACCGGTCCAGACCACCGTGCGGACATTCATCCGCCGTGCGGCGAGGGCCAACATCCGGCCCAGCTGACCGGCTCCGAGAATTCCGAGGGTGAAATCCGGATTGCCGATTTCAAAAGTCGAAGGATGGCAACTCATGCGTCCGGCGAGAGGGGCGGGAGTTGAGCGGCCTGCACCTCCGCAGTCTGCTTCGCGCGGAAGGCGGCGAGTTTTTCCAGCAGCGCAGGCGATTCGTTGGCGAGCATCGCGACGGCGAACAGCGCGGCATTGATCGCCCCGGCCTTGCCGATGGCGAAAGTCGCGGTCGGGATTCCGGCGGGCATTTGGACGATGGAAAGCAGCGAATCGACACCGTGCAGGGTCTTGGATTCCACTGGTACCCCCAACACCGGCAGGTCGGTGATGGCGGCGGTCATGCCGGGCAAATGGGCGGCTCCCCCGGCTCCGGCGATGATCGTTTTCAGCCCTCGGCCACGCGCGGCGGCGGCATAAGAGTAAAGCTTGTCCGGCGTGCGATGGGCGCTGACCACCTCGGCCTCCCAAGCGATGCCGAACTGCTCCAGCGTGTGGGCGGCGTGAAGGAGGGTGGGCCAGTCCGAGGTGCTGCCCATGATGATCCCGACGAGTGGGGTGTCGCTCATGCGCGGAGCGTGTGCGCGGAAGCCCCGCATCGTCAATGACGGAGGAGGCTGGTGAAGTTCCAAGTGCCAACGGCCAAGTTCCAAAGTGGGAAGAAATTCGAAATTCGAAATCCGAAATGACAAAGTCTCTTCCCTCTGCGTTCTCCGCGCCTCCGCGTGAAACCCTCTACCCCTCTCAATGACGGCGGCTTGACCCTTGGAAGCGATGATGGAGACTAAGAGTCCGATGAAATCCCTCTTCCTCTGTTTCCTTGGCTTGATCGTTCCATCAATGGCCGCGCCCAGCGTGGCGATCCAGCCGCTGGGGCCGGTGAAGGCGGCGGACATCGCCCGGGTGAAGGCGGGGATTCTGTCCCTCTATGCGGTGGACGTGGAGGTGCTGCCGGAAAAGCCTCTGCCGAAGGTGGCGTATTTCGCACCGCGCGACCGCTACAAGGCCGACAGGCTTCTCGACGTGCTGGCCGCAGACACCCCGGCGAAATTTACCAAGGTCATCGGCCTGACGGTGCAGGATATTTCCACCAAGAAGGGAAAGATCGACGACTGGGGGATCTTCGGCTTGGGCGCGCTCGGTGAGCGTCCGTGCGTGGTCTCCACCTTCCGACTGCGGGCCGGCAAGGCGACCGATGAGGTGTTCCTGGCCCGGTTGGTGAAGGTGGTGAACCACGAGCTCGGCCACACCTTCGGACTCGATCACTGCCCGGAAGCCGGCTGTTTCATGCAGGACGCGGGCGGGAAAATCGCCACCGTTGACAGCGAAGGCAACAAGCCCTGCGAGGCCTGCACCGCGCGTTTGCCGGTGGTGAAGTGAAATTCCAGGTTCCAAGGGCCAAGTTCCAAAAGGGTAGGGAAATTCGCAATCCCTCTTTGCTGAAGCGACGAAGGACAGGTCTGAAATCCGAAACAAAAAGAAAGCCCCATTCGCCACCACCCCGACGGGCGAGTCGCCCTTTCGATGAGCGGCTGACGATCAGGCATCACTCCAACAGCCTGCTCTGAAACACCTCGTAGATCCATTTGCGCGGACCGGCGAAGATGCAGGTGATCACGCGTTGGTCCGCGATGATCTGATATTCAAAAACGACCCGATGCGAGCCAACCCGCAGGCGGTAGAAGCCTTCCAGTTCATCGGTTAGCGCCTTGATGTCGCCTTTCTCCTGCGCCAGATCCTTGATGGCCAGGCGGAGCGCGTGGCGAGGTTGCGGAGCCTGACGCCGGAGGTAGTCCAAGACCTCATCCTGAATCCGGACGGTGATCATAACTCGTCTAGCGCGGAGACATCCTGATAGCTTGCCTTTCCCTCGCGGTGCTTGCGGATCGCGGCCATGGCCTTCGGATCGGCCAGGAGTTCCATGGTTTCACCGATGGCTTCCATCCGTTCGATCGAAATCAGCACAGCGACGGCGCGTCCCTGCCTGGTGATGGTTATAGGATGGTCTGCAGCTTCTTCGACCAGCGCCGAGAGCTTTTGCTGCGCCGTTTTGATCGTGTAAGTGTCAGCCATGCAGGCAAGGTATCCCGTTTTTCAGAAAAAAGGAATACATTTTCAGCTTCATCTCTCGAGGGCTGAGGGTGATCAGTTCGCTTACTCTGAATCCGGGAAAATCCAGCGGCTGTCGAAGCCGGGGATTTTTTCGCCGAATTGGATCTTCCAGTAGTGGTCGACGTAGCGCTCGACGCCCTTGAGGTAACTGAGCTCGGGCTTGGGAGTTAGAGTCCACTTCAGGTCCAGTTGGCGGGCCTCGGCGGGGAGTTCGAGGACGCGCTTCACGGCCTTCACTTCCTTGCCGTCCACGGTCGCGGACTTGAGTTCCGCGAACCAGGGGATGTGGAACTGGACCGACTTCGGCGCGCT
>JANOBS010000365.1:0-4499 GCA_031411755.1 Luteolibacter sp.
CGACAACAAGCTGCTCGGAAACTTCAAGCTTGATGGCATCTCCCCGGCCCGCCGCGGTGAGCCACAGATCGAGGTGACCTTCGACATCGACGCCAACGGCATCCTCCACGTTTCCGCCAAGGACAAGCAGTCCGGCAAGGAGCAGAAGATCTCGATCCAGGGTTCGTCCGGTCTTTCCAAAGAAGAGATCGAGCGCGCCAAGCAGGAAGCCGAGGCCCACGCCGAGGAGGACAAGAAGCGCATGGAAGCGGTCGACACCAAGAACAAGGCCGAGAACCTCGTTTACAGCGTCGAGAAGCAGCTCAGCGAACTTCCCGCCGAAGCCCCCGCCGATTTCAAGGCCGGCATCCAGACCAAGGTGGACGCCGTCAAGAGCGCCCTCTCCGGCAGCGATCTCGACCTGATCAAGAGCACGACCGAGGACCTCGAATCCTCCCTCGCCGCCCTCTACGAAGCCGCCCAGAAGGCCGCAGGAGCCGGCGGTGCCACCCCCGACGTCGAACCCGCCGAAGCCGATTCCTCCGAGCCCAAGAAAGCCAAGGGCAAGGTCGTCGATGCGGAAGTCGTCGATTAATCCAGAGACGCAAGACACAAGACTGGAAGACTCAAGACGGAAACGACGTCTCTTCCTCCCCTCCTGGGTCTTGCCTCTTCAAGTTTTGAATCTTTCCAACTTTCCACTCCTTGAAAAAGAGTGGCTTCTCACAACAAACCAAAACACTACCAACCATGGCCAACATCAAACCACTCGGCGCACGCGTTCTCGTGAAGCGCATTGAAGCGGAAGCAATCAGCTCCGGCGGCATCGTCCTTCCTGACACCGCAAAGGAAAAGCCGCAGGAAGCGGAAGTCCTCAGCCTCGGAACCGGCGGCAAGGACGACAAGGGAGTAGCGATCGAGTTCACCGTCAAGGTGGGCGACAAGGTCCTCATCTCCAAGTACGGCGGCACCGAAGTCAAAGTCGACGGCCAGGAAGTCCTCATCATCTCCGAGTCCGACATCCTCGGCATCGTTGGCTGAGGCAGAGGGAAGAGTGAATCGTGAGTGGTGAATGGTAAGTGGTTTTTCACTTCCAGGCCACCACCGCCGAACGAGCTCTTCCACCATTTACCAATCACCATTTACCACTCACTAACACTACCATGGCTAAACAACTGCAATTCGACGAAGCCGCCCGCCACGCCCTGCTGCGCGGCGTGGAGAAGCTCGCCAAGGCCGTCAAGGCGACCCTTGGACCAGCCGGCCGCAACGTGATCCTCGATAAGAAGTTCGGTTCCCCAACCATCACCAAGGACGGTGTTTCGGTTGCCAAGGAAATCGAGCTCGAGTGTCCGTATGAAAACATGGGCGCCCAGCTCATCCGCGAAGTGTCTTCCAAGACCTCCGACATCGCCGGTGACGGCACCACCACTGCCACCGTGCTTGCCGAGGCCATCTACAAGGAAGGCCTCCGCAACGTCACCGCCGGCGCCAACCCGATCTCGCTCCAGCGCGGCATCATGAAGGCCACCGAGGCCATCGTCGCCCAGCTCAAGGTGCTTTCCAAGACCGTCTCCGACGCCAAGGAAATCGCCCAGGTCGCCACCGTCTCCGCCAACTGGGACGCTGAAATCGGCGGCATCATCGCCGACGCCATGGACAAGGTCGGCAAGGACGGAACGATCACCGTGGAAGAAGCCAAGGGCATCGAAACCACCCTCGACGTCGTCGAAGGCATGCAGTTCGACAAGGGTTACCTTTCCCCGTACTTCGTGACCGATGCCGAGAGCATGGAAGCCGTCCTCGACAGCGCTTACATCCTCATCAACGAGAAGAAGATTTCCTCCCTGAAGGACATGCTTCCGCTCCTTGAAAAGGTCGCCAAGACCGGCCGTCCGCTGCTCATCATCGCGGAAGACGTCGAAGGAGAAGCCCTTGCCACCCTCGTGGTGAACAAGCTCCGCGGCATCCTTCACATCGCCGCCGTCAAGGCTCCTGGCTTCGGTGACCGCCGCAAGGCCATGCTTGAAGACATCGCCGTCCTCACCGGTGGCAAGGTCATCACCGACGACCTCGGCATCAAGCTCGACAGCGTTGAGCTCGCCGACCTCGGCAGTGCCAAGCGCATCACCATCTCCAAGGAGAGCACCGTCATCGTTGAAGGCGCCGGTTCCAGCGAGACCATCTCCGGTCGCGTGAACCAGATCCGCCGCCAGATCGACGAAACCACCAGCGACTATGACCGCGAGAAGCTCCAGGAGCGTCTTGCCAAGCTCGCCGGCGGTGTGGCCGTCATCAACGTCGGTGCTGCCACCGAGACCGAGATGAAGGAAAAGAAAATGCGCGTCGAGGACGCCCTTCACGCGACCCGTGCGGCCGTTGAAGAAGGCATCGTCCCCGGCGGTGGTACTGCTCTCATCCGCGCGCAGGCCGCCGTTGGCGTGCTGTCGCTCACGGGTGACGAACTCACCGGTGCCGGCATCGTCGCTCGCGCCATCGAAGCTCCGCTCCGCCAGCTCGCCGCCAACGCCGGCCGCGAAGGCGCGCTGATCGTCGAGAACGTGAAGACCAACAAGGACGGCTTCGGCTACAACGTCGCCACCGATACCTACGAGGACCTTGTGGCCTCCGGTGTCGTCGACCCGACCAAGGTGACCCGTTCCGCCCTGCAGAACGCCGCCTCGATCGCCGGCCTCCTCCTCACCACCGAGTGCCTCATCACCGAGAAGCCCGAGAGGAAGGAAGCTCCAGCCGGTGGCCACGGCCACGACCACGGCATGGGCGACTTCTAAATCGTGGCGGCGCTTTCCAAGCGCCAGACCAACGAATCCAAAAGCCGGATGGGGAAACCCGTCCGGCTTTTTCTTGTTCTGCCGACCTCTCCGGAGGGTCACGGAAATGGACCGGGATGAGCGACATCGCAGGGCTGAAAAAAATTCGGGAAGAAAATCCGATTCCAGCTATCCTACGACCATGAAGCGTCGTTCACTGCTTTCGTTATTGTTGCTCCTGCCGACCCTGGCTTCCTGCGAACCTGAGAAACCGATGATCCAAGACGAGACACCTGCCGCCATGCCGAAAGTTCCCGAAGGTGCCGAAGTGGTGACTCTCGGAGCCGGTTGTTTCTGGTGCATCGAGGCTGCCTTCAAGCAGATCCCTGGCGTGCTTTCCGTGACCTCCGGCTACATGGGCGGCACGGTGAAAAAGCCGACCTACCAGCAGGTTTGCGAGGAAAACACCGGCCATGCGGAAGTCGTGCAGGTGGTGTTCGACCCGAAGAAGGCCAGCCTCGATACGGTACTCGGGTGGTTCTGGAAATTGCACGATCCCACCACGTTGAACCGCCAGGGCGCAGATTCCGGCACGCAGTATCGCTCCGCCATTTACTATACGACCGATGCCCAGAAGGCAGCGGCCGAGGCATCGAAGAAAAAGGCGCAGGCGGATTTTTCTGACCCGATCGTGACAGAGATCACCAAGGCCTCCGAGTTCTGGCCTGCGGAGAATTACCACCAGGACTACTACTTCCAGAACAAGAACAAGAACGGCTACTGCCGGATGGTGATCGAGCCGAAGCTGAAGAAGCTCAAGCTGGATCACTGAAGAGAGTGGCCGGAGGTCGAGTGGCCAGGGATCAGGATTCAGGGGTCAGTAAGGAATTTTCTTCACTGACCCCTCACTTTGACTGGCCACTGGCCCCTTCTTCAGGCGCGGCGGCGGCGGAAGAGCAGCAGCGAACCGAGTGCTCCGAGAAGCAGGCTGGAGGGCTCGGGAACGGCAGCTCCACCAGCGCTGATCGGGCTGGTGGTGAAGCGACCCACAAGCTCAGCACTGCCCTGAGCACCTTCAAAAACGCGGAATTCATTCAGAGTCGAGAGTGTGCCATCGAGGGTCGTCTGGTCCGGGCGGAAGGTGAGTTCCAGGTAATAGCGGTTGCCGGAGGCGTCGGTGAATTCGATGGGTGCGGAAACATTGCCAAGGCGGACGATATCGGCACTGGCGACCGGGTCGCTGCCATTCAGCGTGTTTTCCAACTGCATCGTGTAGTTCACGGTGAGCGGTGAAATGCCGGGGTTGGAAAAGCCGAGATTCACCGAGAGGTCGACCGAGCTGGCACCCGTGCCGGAGGCGATCGTGCCATTGCGGTAGTTGAGGTAGCCGAGGGTGAAGGACTGCTCGGGCTGGGCTCCGGTCACGGACAAGGGGGTGAACCAAAGCGCGCTGGAATGCGGATAAGAGGTCCAGGTAGCGGCTTCACCCCACTGAAAGGAGGCCGACCCTGCAGGCCCCGTCGGATTCAGGTTGGATGGGGCGTCGGTGAGATCCATGCCGGCGTTGTAGCCGTCACTGAGATCATTATCGACGATCAGCAGGCTGCTGCTGCCCTGAGCCATGCCGTTGCCGAATGCGCCATCGACATTGAAACTCAGATTGCTGGTGAGTGTCTGGCTGCTTGCAAGGCCGAGGGTGGCCATCGCCGCGACGACGATGCAGGGGAAAATACGGGGGGAGTTCATGAC
>JANOBS010000366.1:0-23547 GCA_031411755.1 Luteolibacter sp.
GTAGCCTTTCCACGCCGGGGCCACGGCGGAGAGAATCAGGACGGAAAGCCCGCCCACGATGGCGAGATTCGTGGGGGTGTCGAAACGCTGGTTCATGCGTCTTGCCACGGCCGGCACGGCGAGGCTGGCGAGTCCGGTGACCGCGCCGATGATGCCGAACGACCACTCGGGCACGTCGATCAGTCGGAAGTATTCGCTCTGGAGGGTAAGCAGGTTCCTTACGATGCCATCGATCAGCACGCCGCCGATGACGATGACGAGGGGACGTGGGGTCGTGAACACCCAGCGGGCCGCCTTGATGGTAAGATCGAACGCCTTTCTCAAGGTCGGTCCTGTTTCACCTTGAGGGCGTGGAGGCTCGACCATCGAGAGCGTGATGAAGACGCAGACGATGGCCTGCATCAGGACGAGGATCACCGGCAGGCGGTGGGCGATGGCCTCGGAAATCTGGAACGAGTCAGGAAGCAGGCGGTTGAGAAAGGCAGGATCGTAGAGCAGGGCGCCCAGGATCATGGCGATGACCGTGCCGCCGGAGCGCCAGCGCATGGCAGTCCCTAACAGCCGATCCCAGGCCTCGGCGCGCTTTTTCTCCGGCAAGGAGTCGTAGGCCAGCGCCTCGTCCGCACCGCTGGCGGAGGCTTCCGAGGTGCCGGAGAGGATGCGGTTGGCCAGGCAGAGGACGAACAGCATCATCCCGCCCTTCTGTGGGGCCATCAGCAGGCAGAGCATTTCCGCGACCATGAGCAGGGCGGAGAAGACCAGCAGTCGCTTTCGGCCCAGGGTGTCGGCCAAGGCCCCCGACGGCACCTCGAAGAGGAAGATCGCCGCCGCCCAGACGAGGTTCAGCAGGACGAATTGCTCGATCGTCAGGCCGAGGTCGGTGAAAAGAATGGCCAGCACCGGGTAGTAGGCGCGGGCGTTGTAGAAGACGGTGAAGAGGACGAAGCGGCGCGGGTTTCCGCTGAGGTCCGGGGCGCTGCCGCTTGCATCCATGCGCGGATCATTGCCGCGCATGGGGGAAAGGCGAATGCTTTTCCACGATGGGGGTATTGCGGTCGGCTGGAGCAGTGGGCATGATGGCACCGATGAGCAGCGACTATGATGAACAGAAGCGGGTGATGAACATCTCGCTCGCGGTGGCCGTGGTGCTGCTGGGGGCGAAGATCACCGCCGCCGCTGTCACGGGCTCATCGGCCGTTTACTCGGATGCGGCGGAATCGGTGGTGCACCTGCTCGCCGTCGCCTTCGCCGTCTGGGCGTTGAGACTTGCCCACAAGCCGGCCGATGAGACACATCACTTCGGCCACGACAAGGTCTCGTTTCTTTCCTCAGGATTCGAGGGCGCGATGATTTCCGCCGCCGCGTTGCTCATCATTTATGAAGCTGTGCGGCAGTGCATCTTCGGCTTCTCCATCGAGAACATCACCTTCGGCGTGATCATCACCGCCGCCGCCGCCGGGGTGAACCTGGTCCTCGGGCTGGCCTTGATCCGCGTGGGGAAACGCCGTCAGTCGCCACTGATCCGCGCCAACGGCCTGCACGTGCTGACCGATGTCTGGTCGAGCGTTGCGGTGCTGATCGCGCTCGGGCTGATCGTGCTGACCGGTTGGAAATGGTGGGACCCGATCGCCGCCGTGCTGGCCGCCCTCAACATCCTGCGCACCGGCTTCAAGCTGATCCGTGAAAGCCTCGGCGGCCTGCTCGACGAGACCGATGTGGAGGCGGAGAAAAACATCCGCGCGCTGCTCGACCGCGAGTGTGCGGCACGCGGCATGTCGTTTCATAATTTCCGGCACCGGCACTCGGGTCGTGTCCACTGGGTGGAGTTCCACCTGGTCTGCGACGACGCCCTGACCGTCGGCCAGGCCCACGATCTCGCCACCGAGGTGGAAGCCAGCGTGGCCGCGTTGCTGAGCCCCGACGGTCGCGTCATTTCCCACCTGGAGCCGAAGTCCACCGCGGATCATGATGAGAGCTGGGAGACGAGGTAAGATGGTTGAAATGCAGCACCATTCCATGCGACCTCCTCGGTGATTGGAAAAATTCCGCTCTCCATGGTGTTGGAGAGGCTGATGGTTGGAAGATGCCATAGGTTTCTGTCCGTAGAATCCCCGCCATGATTGAGAATTCCACGCTTACCGACCGCCGTGCTTTCCTGAAGGCTGCGACCATCGCTGCCGCCGCCTCCACTTTACCGTCCGTGCTGCGCGCGCAGGTGGCGGGAAGCTCAGAACTCAAGGTCGCCCTCATCGGCTGCGGCGGCCGGGGATCCGGAGCGGCCGCCCAATCGCTCAATGTGCCTGGCACCAGGTTGGTGGCGATGGCTGATGCCTTTGCGGACAATCTCGAGGGAGCCTACAAGAGCTTGAAGGACAAGTTCGGTGATCGCGTGGACGTTCCACAGGAGCGCCGGTTTGTTGGCTTTGACGCCTACAAGCATGCGATCGACTCCGCCGATGTCGTGCTCCTTTGCACCCCGCCCGGGTTCCGCCCGGTTCACTTCGAATACGCCGTCCAGCAGGGCAAGCATGTGTTCATGGAAAAGCCGGTGGCTGTCGATGGCCCCGGCATCCGCAAGGTGATCGAGACCGCCAAGGTGGCGGAGCAAAAGAAACTCAAGGTCGTCTGTGGCCTCCAGCGCCGTTATCAGACCAGCTACCTCGAGACCTTGCAGCGGATCAAGGACGGTGCCATTGGCGATTACGTTTCCTCCCAGGTCTATTGGGTCAGCGGCGGCGTCTGGGTGCGCGACCGTCAGGAGGGGATGTCTGAGATGCAATATCAGATGCGAAACTGGTACTATTTCAATTGGATCTGCGGCGACCACATTACCGAGCAGCACGTCCACAACCTCGACGTCGGCAACTGGTTCAAGAGTGCCACCCCGGCGAAAGCCGTGGGCATGGGGGGGCGGACCAAGCGCGTTGGGAAGAACTTCGGCGAGATCTACGACCACTTCTATGTCGAGTACAGCTATGCAGACGGCACGAAGATGAACTCGCAGAGCCGCCACTGGGACGACGGATGGTCGAAGGTCAGCGAGACCATCGAGGGCACCGCCGGCACTGCAACCTCGGGGATGATCAAGAACCGGTCGGGCAAGGTCGTCTGGCGTTTCACCGGCACCGACAACAATCCCTATCAGACCGAGCACGACACGCTTTACGATCACATCCGCAACGACAAGCCCATCAACAACGCGGTCTACACGGCGGAATCCACACTGACCGCCATCCTCGGGCGCATGGCCGCCTACAGCGGAAACGAAGTGACCTGGGAGCAGGCCATGAACTCGGATCTCGATACCATGCCTAAGTCCCTCGCCTGGGATGCGGATCCCGGCCCGAAGGCCGGTCCGGACGGCATGTATCCCTGCCCGCAGCCAGGTGTCGGCAAGTATTACTGATGTTTGGGAAGCAGCACCCGCATGAAACGCCTGCTACTGATCCTGTGCCTGTCCGCCTTGGTGCCGCTGCTGAATAGCTGCGCGGGGAAGAGTGATGAGGACTTGCGGAGAACCGATGTGCCCGAGGAGAAGCGAGTGCCGGTGGTGATCCGATCGAGCGGGAAGCTGACGTTCCAGAAGTTGAAGGACTCGGTTGTTGCCACGATTCATCGTCCAGGTCAGCCGACGGTTTCGGTCCCGTGGCCCGAAGGAGTGGCTTGCGATGAGAAGGCAGAGGTCGAGACCCTTGATGAGAAATGGCAGGGTGGAGGAACCTTTCTGCTGCGGGTGATCTCGAATGGGAAGACCGTTCATGATGCCTCCCTTTGCGAAAAGCACTACGTGCAGATGGTTCGAAGGGAAGAGGAGGCTGTCGATGGCGGTGAGTATCCGGATTCCCAATTCAACGGGAAAGGTCACCCCAAGGCCTTTCCGAATGACGGCAAGGCCTACCTGCTTTGTGGATCGGGCATCCGTTGGACGGTCTGGCGCTGTCCTTCCTGCTACGAAGGCTCCGAACGCTGGAGGAAACGCCACGGGATTTCCGAATGAATCCGACTTTCCCCTTTCTTGAACGCGGCGGCTGTTTCAAAACGGGCTCTGCCAATGCCAAAGATCCGAGTGCTCCCCGATATTCTCGCCAGCCAAGTGGCGGCGGGGGAGGTGGTGGAGCGTCCAGCCTCGGTGGTGAAGGAACTCGTCGAGAACAGCATCGACGCCGGGGCGGGGGAGATCCTTGTGGAAATCGAGCGCGGCGGCGCGGCCCGGATTCGTGTGCTGGAAGACGGCTGTGGGATGTCGAAGGAGGACGCGCTGCTCTCTCTGGAGCGCCACGCGACCAGCAAGATCCGGGAGTCGGCTGATCTCGCGACGATCCGCACGTTGGGCTTTCGAGGCGAGGCGGTGCCGAGCATCGCCAGCGTCTCGCGCTTCCGGATGCTGACCCGCGAGAAGGATTCGCTTTCCGGAACGGAAATCCTGGTCGATGGAGGCCGCGTCCGCGCTGTTCAAGAGGCGGGCTGTGCGCCGGGCACGATGATCGAGGCCAGTACGCTGTTTTTCAACATGCCGGCTCGCCGGAAGTTCATGCGCGCGGAGGCCACCGAGGCTGCGCACATCGAGCACCAGCTCCGGCTTCATGCTCTGGCCGCTCCGGGCGTGCGGTTCCGTTTCCGGCGCGATGACCGGGAGGTCTTCGATCTGCCCCCGGCGGCCCGCGCGCTCGATCGCGTGCGGCATTTGCTGGGACCGGAGACGGCCTCAGAGCTGGTGGAGCTGCCGATGACCCATGGCAACGGCGTTTCCGTCGAAGGCTTTGTGCTGCCAGCGATCCATGCGCGGAAAGGGCGTCGTCATCAATGCGTGCTGCTCAACGGTCGGCCGGTCGAGGATCCGGTCATTTCCCGCGCCCTGGCAGAAGGCTTTCGCGGCGCGGTGGCGGATGGCTTTCACCCGGCGGCGTGGATCTGGATCGATCTGGAGCCTCATCTGGTCGATGTCAATGTGCACCCGGCCAAGCGAGAGGTCCGGTTTCATCGGCCAATCGACATCCGGGACGTGATCCTCGAAGCCGTGACGGCGGCCCTTCGTCCGAAGGAGCTGATCCCGGTCAAGCAGGCTCCGATCGTTTCTCCGGAAGCCCCTCGCTCCTGGCCCGCCCCGGCAGCGGTTCAGCGGAGTTTGCCGATGAGTCCGCTGACAGAGATGCCTGCTGCCACGGCCATTCCGATCCCGGCAGGCCCGAACGTTCCTGCCTTCCGGGCGATTGGGCTGCTGCACCATCGGTTCGTCCTGCTGGAGAGCGAGGACGGGCTGGTCCTCTTCGATCCGCGGGCCGGACGTGAACGGATTTTTTATGAAAAGCTGCTCGCCACCCGTGAAAGCGGCGCGGAGACGCAGGGACTGCTGGTGCCGGAGCTGATTGAGCTGGACCCCCGCGACCACGAGTTAGTCGTCCGCGAGCGACAGTCCCTTGCAGCGGCGGGCATCGAGGTGGAGTCCTTCGGTGGCAACACTCTCCAAGTCAGGAGCCTACCCGCCTGCCTCGGCGTGGCGGACCCACGATCATTTGTTTCTGCCCTGATCGATGAGCTGCTGCACGAGTCGGTTCTGGGCGGGCGCTTTGCCTACGAGCGTCTGGCCAAGCTGCTGGCGAGAAGGGCCGCCATTGGCCAGCCGGTGCGGATGATTGAAAGCCCGGCGCTGCTTGATGCCTTGTTCGCCTGTGAGCTGCCGTACTGCGCTCCGGATGGTCGGCCGACGCTGACCGAGTTTTCGATCCGCGAGCTGGAACGGCGCTTCGGTCAGTCGGCTGGAGGCGCGTGAAGCCTAAATATTTATCGCGTAGGTTCGGGGTTTTTAAAAAAATATTGCCCTGAGGGGGTGATTCTGCAAATCTGCACCTGTCGCTGGAAGTGACTAAGAGGAAATGAGTTGAGCGATTTGAAAGATTATTAGACAACCGGGAATTCAAACCGTTCAAATTTTTTCACGGAAATCTCTTGTAAAGATTTACGGAATATTTAGGTTGACGGCCGTGATGACCGAGTAATCGGCATCCGCACCGCGATCCCGATGAATCTCTCCTCCAGTCTGATGGCTTGCTTAGCTCTTGCGCCACTTGCGCAGGGAGCCCGCCTGTCTGATCGGCTGGAATCCGCGCACGGTCGCTTCCTTGATGACCGCCGTGGGGCGTTCACTTCCCTGAGCGATCCGTTCGGAGTGCCGCCGGTGGCGAAGATCGTGCTGGAAGACCCACGGGGTCGCTTTTCGGGGCCCGAATCCTGGCACCGGAACGTGGTTTCCACGGTGTTCTGGGTCGGTGAGCAGCCTTCCGAAAACAACCCGACGCCGAACACGGCGAGCGCCTGGGATGGCAACTGGCAGGCGAATTTCGGCGGCTACGATCATCCGGAAAAGCGCGACGGCTTCCTGCCTGCCGGATTCGTTCCTTCGTTGAACCCTTTCTACATCGCGCTGCCCTATAACGACATCGGTCGTGATGGCAGGCATCGTCCTGAGGCCAGCACCGTGATTCCCTGGTTCTGGGAAGATTATCGCGGCGATGGCATTTCGGTCTGCAAGGACCGCTGGGTCGCCATCCATCATGAGGGCCGCGTTTGCTATGCCCAATGGGAGGACGTCGGCCCCTTCGAGACGGATCATTTCCAATACGTGTTCGGCAAGGGTGCGCCTCGCCCGAACCGCAACCAGAACGCCGGCATCGACCTCAGTCCGGCGGTGCGTGATTTCCTCGGCCTCCGCAGCGGCGAGTCGGTGGAATGGCGTTTCACCTACGACCGCGAGGTTCCCGAGGGACCTTGGCGGAACTGGTCTCCCGAGCCGGGCCTGCCCCGGCGCTGAGTTTTCCGATTCACCCCAAAGACGACTGCTGTTCCCACACCCCAACCCTTACATCCCCAGCGTTTGATGCATTCCGTTTGAGTTATTAAAATCCCCACCGCCAGCGAGGAAGTCCCATCCGAGCTGACGGTCGCCACGACCGGGCCATCTGTCCCGATCTGGCGTGGCTAGGCTGTCCCCGCCCATCCATGCCTGAAATCCGGTCGAGCGAGTCACCCCAGAGAGCCTGTCCCCGGCCCTTTGGAACCAGGTGACGCCTGCTGTTTCCACACCCTTACAACCAGCCATGAAAACCAGCCACCTGGCTGCCGTCTCGGCAGCGCTATTGTGTTTTTTCGCGCCTGCACCCAACGCCAATGCTCAAGGCAACGGCAACGGCAACTCTCAAGCCGCCGCAGATCCGCTCATTCCCGTAGGAGTCATGACCGCCTATCCCACCGTTGTCCGGACCGGCACCAAGCCGACCCTGAACTGGAACATCCTCTACCCGAGCACGGTGGGGAGTGTGATCACGATCAATCCTCCGGGCACGATCACGATCACGACCCAGACCTATGTGAACGTGCAGATTGTCGGCACCTCAACCAGCACCACGACACCTGGTGGTTCGGGAGGTGGCTGCCCGACCACATTCAATGCCGCGACCGCGCTGCCCAGCGAAGCCCGGTTCAGCCTGAATGGAGGCACCTACACCCAGCTGTTTTATGGAACCCAGGCGCAGGTCAATCCCTCCAAGCTTCTTTACTCGAAAAAGTTGAATGCTGGAACTGTTCTGAATTTCGGTGGCCGCTACGTGAAAAACGGCGTGTGGACACCTTTCTACACGACCAACAGCAGCAACTTGCAGGTCGTCACCCTGAAGAACGGTGACTATCCCCCGACAAACACACCGCTCTACGGCCAGTCCAACCTTGCGAGCTATCTCAGCCCCTACCTCGATGCCTCTGGAAGAGTGGCGATCGGTCCGATGAGCGTGCTGATCCTCATGGAATTGGGCAGCACGGTCCGCACCGAGCCCTGCTTCAATCTCCAGGATCTGGTACTGCTGGTGACCTTCCCGGGAAAGAGCAACAACGGCCACGGCAATAACCTGGACGGCGTGGACTCTTCAAATCCTGGAAATGGCCATGGCGGCCCCAATGGAACGGTCGATCCTTCCGCCGGTGTGGACGACGAAATCAAGCCCTGAAGTTTCCAAAGCCCAATTACAACCTGCATGAAACCGAGCCACTTATTCTTGATCATTTTCGCACTCGCCACCGCCTCGGTGCGAGCCCAACAGACAGCGCCGGTGATGCGGGACGTGATCGGTGAATCCCAGCTGCGGGCCATTTCCCAGAAGGCGAGTCTGCCAATGGCGAAAGTGTTGCCGATGGCGGAGCTGAAGGAGGACCCGTCTAAGGTCAATCAGCCGGAAGATCTGATCAGTAAATCGGACATCATCTCCTACAATGGAATGACCACCCTGGTCCCAAAGCGTGCCATCATCCAGATGCCGGAATCCCTCGCCAAGCGGGTGGGGCATCCTGATGGCTCACGAATTGTTTCCTGGGCTGAATTCTATGCGGCGAATCGGGGATGGATCACCACCCTCGAAGTTTCCCGCGCCCAGGCAGCCGGTCGTGAACCTTTCTCCAAGGAGGTCACGGCGACCCTTTCCAAGGCGACGACGATGGTCGTTGCCACCTTCAGCGGGGGAACCATTTCCGTCCTGCCGCCGAAGGCTCCAGTAGTGCCCGCGGAGGGTGCCCCAACTCCCGCACGTTGATCCCCATGAAAACACTTTTCCTCAAGCTCTCCCTGCTGCTCGCTTGCGTCGCCAATCTCCAGGGTCAGACCTACACCAACTTCATCCGCCAGGTCCAGTATCCCGATGGGATCCAGTATGACGTTTCCGTCGCTTCCAACGGCGAACAGTTGTCTGCCCTGGCGATCAATCCGGGAGGAGCCCGCTTCGAGCTTTGGACGGTCAAAAGTTCGCCTGTCACGAGCTACCTCCTCGCAAGCCAGTATGTCGGCACCTACGTACCATTGGCGACTGTGGCCCTCCGGTCCGAGGATTCCTACACGACGATCCGACGTACCCGGGCGGATCGCCCTTTCTACGTGGATGTGACGGTCAGCGGACTGCTCAGCGGGGCTTCGGATCCTGTCGCGTCCAAAAGCGTGACCTTCCTGCACCACGTCCAGTCTTACGGTGCGGGAGGTACCGGAGTTGCGGTCGACCGCAGCGCCGCTACTCTGGTGGAGCAGTCCACGATCAATACAAACGGCTCACAAACCTTGACCTATGCGATCAATTCGGTGCCGGGCACGGTGCGGACCAAGGTGCGTGGCGAAGAGCGTTTTTCAGTGTACTCCCTCCCAGATACCAATGCTCCAGCCTCGGAACTGGCCTCCAAGTTCATCCAGATCTGGCCGGTGGCGGACGCATCGATCGCCGGGATCGTCGACGGCCAGCTGCTGCGTTTCCTCATTCCCCAGCTCACTCTGACGCTGAATGACCTGTATCCGAATTCGACCACCTACGCTCAGGTTTACAAGGGTGCGGCCGTGCTTGGTACCTCGGGGGCCATCGTTCCCGGTTCCTCCTTCGTCGTCAGCGATACTGTTCCGCTCAACAAGGTCCTCACGATCTCAAACTGGGAGTCCGTGCTAACCTCCGACGGCCAATGGACCATGGAAATCGTCACCACCACCCCTTTCGGCATGGATCGTCTCACCTACGTCACATTCACTGTGAACCGCACGATCAAGGTGAATGGAAATGTGACCACCATCCAGTGAACCTCCTCTCACTTTGACTTCGGTGGGGCAGGGGGGGCCGCCAGCAGCCTTTCGATTTCCGACTTCAGATTGTCATTCCGGTAAATCAGTGAATAGCGGGCCTCCTTGGATTTCCGCAGCAGATCCTCCACCTGGGTGAACGCCAGCATGAGAAACAACCCCTTCACCGGCTCCCGATGAAACGACTGCGTCCAGGTGGTGAACTGATCCTCGGTGGAACGCTGCTGCTGGTTCGCCGTCAGCGCGCCGTGGTCGGTCGAAAGTTTTCTCCTGAGATTGATGAAGCGCTCCTCCATCATCCCGGCGGTGGCCTCCGGATCGAGGTAGTGGATGGTCATTTCAAAGAGCTTTCCCGAGAGAAAGCGGCCTTCGACGGCGGACTCGTTGGTCCCGGGCAGGAAGCCCTTTTTGGGCTGCACCCGGACCACCCGCAACGCGGGTTGATCTCCGGGAATCGAAATGGTAACATCCAGGGAATGTCGGGATGCCCAAGCAATCAACTTCTCCGGAGAATCGCCCCACTTGAGCCCGTAAGGCGGCTCGAGGACTCCCTGGGCGACGACCTGCAGGACCGAGGCCAGCAGGCAGGCGATCACCGCAGTGAGGATCGGGCGGGCGTTCGTAAACACTCCTGCAGCTTCCGTCTTTCCCGTCGTTCGTGCAAGCGGGGAAGCGTGCTCGTCGAGGCCACGATTGCGCTTTCCGTGCTCACGATTCTCGGACTTCTGCTCCTGAAGCTTTCTCTAAATGTGCTCTATCCGCGCCAGTGGACGCTGCAACAGACGCTGTCCGATGCCTATCTCACCTACGAGATCGCCTACGCCCAGCGCATCCCCTTCGAGACGCTCACCGGGAATGCCTCTCCTTGGCCGGTGTTTCCGACCACGACCAGCACGACGGTCGAGATCGGGAAAGTCCCCGGCGGTAAGAGCGTCAACGCCACTGTCACTCGGACGCGTATCGCGGATGCGGACAACTACCCGATCGACGGCGGCACCGGCACCGTCACCAGCAACCCGGCCGCGATGAAGATCTGGAAGGTCCAGAGCATCCTCAGCTATCAGATCGGTGGCCGGAACTACGTGAAATCCCGAACCGTGATCCGCGCGCAATGAAGTCTCCCCAATCGCGCCGTCTCAGCGGGTTCACCCTCATCGAACTCACGCTTGCCACCTTCATCGGCCTGGCAGTGGGAACCATGACCCTGACCTTGGTGAACCAGCAGTTCGCCTTCCTGAAGATCTATGGAGCCCAGAGCTTCCTCGCCGAGGAGGCTCCGATCATCAATGGCTACATTTCAAAGCTGGTCAGCCAGGCCAGCCGCTATCGGCTGCACAACAACATCACCGAGGCCATGGCCGGCACCAACGTGGTGATGACCAATGCCCCGGTCATCCTCCTCAATTTCCAACAACCGGACGGCACCCAGAGAGCAACCATCCTGGCCTTTCAAAACCTTGGGACCGGTTTGGCCCTCTACTACTACGTTGTTCCCGTCAGCGGCGCGCTTGGCACTCCCCAATGGGTCGTCACCCGGAAGCCCACCAATCTGCGCTTTGCCATCGAATCCGGCGTACTCCGCGTCCGGCTCACCGGTCCGGCTGGCGAGGAAATCACCTACTCCGGAAACATGCAGCGATGAAAACGACTCCACTTCCCGGAAAAAGGCGCGGCTATGTGTCCTACGCCATGGTGATCTCGATCGGCATGATCCTGATCCTTCTGATGGCCTATGCCTACAGGAGCGCTTCCCGGACGCAGGCCATCCAGGCCAGTGTCCAACTCCGAAATGACTACCTCTCCAAAGAGGATGCCGTGCTGCGCTCCATCATCGCCATCGCCCCCAATCGCGCCATGCGGGCCATGCAGAGCGGCTCAAGTGCCTCCACCAGCGTCAGCCAACCCCTTCGCTGGGAGAATATTTTCGGCGACGCCCTGAACCAAGCCAACGCGCGGACCTCCATCGCTGCCAACGTCAGGACCTCCCTGAACCTCACCAATCCGGTGGTGGCAAATGCCGGTGACTCCGGCCTGGCCACGATCAGCACGATGTTCAAAGGGATCGGAACCGAGACGACTGTCTTCGCCTCCACCGGCCTGAATCGCTCACTCGGCACTGGCTTCCCACCGGCCCTCAGCTCGGTCGACAACACGACCAACACCAACGACAGGATCTATCCGATCATCTCCGGGAACAAGGTATACGGCAGCCTCGCCTCAGGCCAGGTCGGGCTCCCGGTCGCGACCTACCCGAGCTTCAACCTCCTCACCTATCCCTCCATCAACTTCGGCTACCTCAAGCCGGGGGATTCGTTCGTGGCGAAACGGAACTGGTGGGCCTTCAATCTCGATCTGGCTGCCAACGACACCGCCATCACCGGTGCCTCCCGCTTCAAGCGCGACTTTGTCTTCTCCATTTACGAGATCCCCTCGCAGCTCGCCATTTCCGCCTCATCCTTCCTCTCATTCGGTCAATACGCCTCCGGATCCGCGTGGCAGAACGTCACGATCGAAGGCGGAGTCTTCGCGGGCAGGGCCACGGTCGAGGGCAGCACTGCCTTGAACAACCTGGCCTCACGGCGTGGCTCCACCCTTTCCAGCGGTGCCGTCATCGGGGGACAGACCTTTGCCAACAGCCCGACCACTCCCGGTGTCCGCGAGCAGTATGAAGTCACCACCGGCCAGTTTTTTCCCGTGTCCATGCCCTCGGAAAGCGGTCGCGCCGCCTTCATTTCCATCAACCGCGGCCCGGACTACTTTGACCGCTTCTCCCACGCGACCGAGACGAACACCTTATCCACCACCACCTGGAACAACTACACGGTCGGAGCCCTCCAGGCCGCCATGCGGCTGGACATCACCGGAGCCGTCAGCTCGACCAATCCCTCTCCGACCGAATTTAAGTTCTACTACTATAAGGGCGGTGCCCGTCAGACCCTCACAATCCCACTCACCACCGGTCCGGCCTCCGGCCTGGCGCAGGGCTACATCCGCTGTTGCACCGAAAACGAAAGCTACACCTTCAGTACACCCGTGGATGTGGCCTACGGTGCTCCCGGCGGTTGGGCCTATCAGACTGGTGTCAGCGGCGCGATCACCTTCAACAACGCCCGCTTCGGTGACCCGCTGGTTGGCACGTTGAAATCCGGCTACTACAAGACCAGCTACCCCTTCGAGATCAAGACACTGGCGTCCGGAAAATACTGCGTCGCCGTGTATCCGAAGCGCTTCGCGAACTTCATGACCCTGCTGGGGGCCGACGCCCTCTCGACCAACCACTCCCTCGTTGTAAACGTCGACTACCCCAGCAACGTCCTCCTCCGGAAGCCTTCGATCCCCTGCACGGACCTCGACTACGGAGTGATCCTCCAGGAATGCGATGACCTGACTTCCTTCACCAAGGGCTTCTCGCTCGTCACCAATCTACGCCTCTACATTGGAGATGATTTCAACACGGTGGCCACCACGCCCCCTTCCGGCTACACGCCGCCCTCCGGCACCTCCTACTTTCCGCCCTGCTCGTTGTTCGCACCGGAAGAACGCTACGGCGTGAACTCCGATCCTTTCGCCATCCAGCTCAGCGGGCAGATGGGTTCCTTGGCAGCGGAAACCAACACCACTCCCATGCGCCCGCTCGATTCCACTGCTGCCAGCGGCGGTGCAGTTGCACCGGATCGCATCACCGTGAACCTGAAGCCCATCAAGCACCCGGCCGAACTTCCGCCAATCACGATGATGAACTGGCTGATCGTGCTCGAGGAGCGCCGCAAGGAATTTTACTGATCCCTCAGTCCGGATACAGGATCCGTCCGCAGTCCTCGCACTGCGCGATCTCTTTCTCGGACATGACCTTGATCACGGTCGCGGAAATCAGTTTCATGTGGCAGCCCCCGCAGCGGCCCTCGTGCAGCGGGGAAATCGCCACGCCGTCCTTGGATTTCAGCAGTCGCTCGTAAAGTGGCAGCACGTTCGGCGAGGTGGCCTCCGCCAGCTTCGCGCGCACGGACCGGACCTCGGCCTGTTCGGCCAGCAGGTTCTTCTTCCGCTCGGCGATCGATGCGAGATCCTCCTCCACCAGCTGCTTCGTCTTCTTGAGCGCGGCCTCGGCGTTGGCGAGCGTGCGACGCAGGCCATCGGAAATTTCCATGCACTCCAGCTCCCGGGTTTCGAAATCGTCGACCTCCTTCTCGTAGCGGATCACCTCATGGCCGAGTGCCTGGTATTCCTCGTTCTTGCGGGTCTCGAACTGCTGGAGCTTCAGCCGCTTGATCGTCGTGCGGCGGGTTTCCGCATCCAGCTCGATCTTTTTCAGCGCCAGTTCATTCGCCAGAAGCGCATCGTGCGCCTTCTGTACGGCGGCTTGGTCACCAGAGAGCTTTCCCTTCGCGCGGGTCTCCTCCTGCGGGAGTTTTTCGAGTTCCTTCGCGATCAGGGAAAGGCGGCGGTCACGATCCTGGAGCACCAGCAGATCTCGGATTTCATCAAGCATGCCTGTTGCCTAACGACCAGACGGCAGCGCGGCAAGCCCGCTGCGGGGGAAATTCCGGCAAGGTGCACTCGGGAGCGGAAGGTCCCTCATTTCAACGCGTGATCCGAAGGCACGTTCTCCCCGGCCCACAGGCGCTTCTGGGTCCAGGGCTTCGGAGCGTCAGTCCAAAGTGGATCGTTCGAAGGGAGGCCGAGGTGGAGGAGGCCGTTGAGGCAGAGGTAGAGGCTGCCAGTTGAAATATAGCTTTCCTTGACGGCGGGTTGGTAGCCGGCGACGCCCGCCCGCAGCCAGCCCTGGGCATCGAAGGTCCCGGGGGCCTCGATCATGCGGCGGACGACGGCATGGATCCCGCAGCGGACAGCGGCAGGCTCGACACTTTTCGGAAGCTCATGGCGGAGGGCGACGACGGAGAGCGTTTGAAAGGCCCCGAAGCGGTAGGCGCTGGAGCGGCCGACCACGGGAAAGGTTCCCTCAGGGGAAATGAGCCGTTCCTGGACCTCGGCGTAGCGTTGGGCGCGGGTCAGGATGACGGGAAGCTTTTCGCCGAGCGGCGAGTTCTTGGCCTTGCAGACCTTGAGCACCTCGATGAGAGCGGGCTGGATGACGAAGCTGTTGTAGTAGTCCCAGTGGTAGTTGGGGCCGTCGCCGTAGGTGCCATCGCCGACATACCAGTCCTCGTGCCTGTTGATGGCCTTCTCGATGCCCGTCATTTCGCACTCACCGGTGAACTGCCAGATCGCGGACTCAACGAGGGCGGTAAAAAGCAGCCAGTTGTTCTCGCCGGGCTTGAGCACGCGGGTGGACTTCAGGGCGGCGATGACGTTGGCTTTCTGCTCGGCTGCAAGAGGCGTCCATAGCTGATCCGGCGCGCGCAGCAGCCCCAGGGAAAGGAAGGCCGCATCGACGAGCGGCTGGCCGCCGGTGGTGAAGTTCATGAAGTCCGGCGACTTCGGATCGGTGGCGTTGGTGAGAGCCCTGCGGGAAAGCTCGATGTACTTCGCACGGAGTTTTCCCTCGGCCGTGGCATCGGGACCCAGTGCCAGCCACGGCGCGATGCCGGAAAGCGTGCGACCGAAGGCTTCCAGGTGGGTGTAAGCCTTCCGCGAGTCCTCTCCCGGTCCGAGCGGAAGCTTTTCCTTCAGTTTTCCCTCCGCCAGCGACTGGATGACGGGCCGGGCGATCCGATCCAGGGTCTTCACCGCATACTCGCGATCCGCCGCGCCGGTCTGGGCGTGGATTGAACCGAGCATCAGGGAAATCAACAACAGGAGGAAACGCATGGGCCATTCATACGATCCGTTGTGCAGGGATCGAACTCATTTCGGCGGAGCGGGCAGGATCCACTTTCCTGCTTCGGGCCAGCCGTCCTTTGTCCAAGCCAGTTCCCGGATGCCGAGCTTCGACTGCCCGAAGGCCTTGCCATCGTAGTAGTGGAAAGAGAAGCGGCTGTGCGGGAAGCCCTCAATCGTCGCGAAGTGCCCCGGCCCGATGAAGTCGCCTTCGCGCTTCACAAACAGCGAGCCGCCCCCGGTGGAAAGGTCGCGGCCAGTGCGATCGAGGTAGGGTCCGGTAATCGTCTTGCTGCGCCCCACACGAATCTCGTAGGTGCTGTTGACTCCCCGGCAGCAGAGGCCCCAGTTCACGAAAAGGTAGTAATAGTCGCCGCCTTTCTCAATCGCAGGAGCTTCGATCTGTTGCCTTTCCTCGTTCCACGCGATCTGCTTCGGCTTCGCGCCTTCTTTCAGTCGTCCGGTCTTCGGGTCGAGTTCGACGAGCTGGATGCCGCTCCAGAACGACCCGAAAGTCATCCACAGATGTCCGTCGCTGGTAGTGATGACCGCAGGGTCGATGGCGTTGAATGGGTCAGCGCGTTGCGAGCGGATCACCATGCCCTCGTCCTTCCAGCCGAAGTCCTTCGCGGCTGGATCGAGGGTGGGGGAGGACGCCAGGCCGATCGCCGACACGTTCCTTCCGAAGCTGGAGACGGAGTAGTAGAGCCAGAAGCGCCCATCCCGGGAAATCACGTCGGGTGCCCACAGGTGGCCCTTGTTTCCGGGAACCAGCTCGGCGTGCCAGGCCGGGAAGGTCTTGAAGACCGGCGGGCCATCGGTCCAGGTCAGGAGGTCGGTCGAGCGGGCGGACTGGATACCCTGACCGGTGCTGAAATACCACGATTCCTTGCCGCAGCGGACGATCGAGGACGGATCGTGGACTTTTGCGGCAGAGGCGGAGATGGCCAGCAGCAGGAAAAGGATGGCTCGACGGGAAAGGGCGGGCATGGATGTTCTAGGGGGAAATAGGTCCTGTGAGTCCTTATAGATCGGATAAGACCTAAGGACACTTCCAGAAGACCCGACTCCCCCGAAAAGGCCGAGGATCCCGGAATTCCCGGAAAAATCCACATCGGAAGCAGGATGTGTTTCATTCTCCTTGACTCGGTCTACCACGATGACTATCTCCCCGCCCCCACAAACGTTCCACGAACTCCCATGGCAAACGCTCAAGTCATTCTCCGCGAAAAAATCGAAGGTCTCGGTGCTGAAGCCGATGTTGTCAAAGTTCGTGCCGGTTACGCCCGCAACTTCCTCGTCCCACAGGGCAAGGCGTTCGAGGCAACCAAGGCCAACCTTCGCCACGTCGCTTCCCTGAAGTCCAACCGCGCCGCCCGTGAAGCTGAAGAGCTCGCTGCCGCCCAGGAACTCGCCAACAAGATTTCCAAGATCAAGCCGAAGTTCGTCCTGTCCACCGGTCAGGGCGGCAAGGCCTTCGGTTCGGTGACCAACATGGACATCCACAAGGAACTCGAAGCCGCCGGCATCGTGATCGACCGCCACGCCATCGAGCTGGAGAAGCCGATCAAAAAGTCCGGCAAGACCGAAGTCACCGTCCGCGTCCACCCTCAGGTCACCACCACGATCACCGTCTCGGTGGACGCTGGCGACACCAAGGAAGAAGAGGAAGCCTGAGGCTTTCTTCGAATCTGAACTTTCCAAAGACCCCGTCCACGCAAGTGGCCGGGGTTTTTCGTGTCCGGAAATGATCGGAAACTTCCAAGAAAGTCCGCACTTCGGTGTCAGAATCCATGAACCCGCGGCTTGTTTCCGCCGTGCCAGTCGATTACCTACTCACTCCGATGAAGACCCTGTTTGGATTTCGCTCCGTGATTCTGTCGTCACTGCTTCTGTCCTCGTCCTTCCTTTTCGGAGCAGACGACAAGAACACCCCACCCAAAGCCTGGGGCGAGTGGGCAGCTTGGGCGGAGTCTCAGAAGCCGGTCACCGACAAGGACGGCCATGGTCCGGACATCGGTTCCGACGAATGGGCGAACGCGCTCGGCAAGCGTCTCAAGATCAGCGATGCGGCCGGACACGGCCCCGACGTGAAATCAGACGAATGGCGTGCCGCCGTCGAAAAGAAACTCGCCCGCCCGGCGGCTCCCAAGGAAGAACGCCAGTTGCTGTCCTCCCACGACACCGTCGCCACGTTTGATGGGGTCACCGACCATCGTTGCATGGGCCGCACCTCGCTCTGTCCCGACCGCTGCGGCGAGTCCGGCAAGCTCGCCACCTTTAAAATCACCCAGTACCTCGGCTATGAAAAGCCCGGTGAGTATGGCGATCCGAAGCAGGACAAGTTCATGCTGCTGATCGAGGACAATCAGAAGAACGCGAAGGTGGCCGAGCCGATCCTGAAGGCCATCACCGCCCTGAAGCCCGGCGACATCGTGCGCCTGAAGTGGAACCACGACTACGTCACCCGCGGCGGCTCCAAATCTCCCGAACGCCCGATCGTGTCCATCACGACCCTGACGCCCGATGAGGCGGAAAAAGCCGCCAGCGAGAAGACCCCACCGCCCAAGAAATGAGCAGCGGATCCGGCGAATGCCTTCCGACTCTTCCGTCTCAAAGTCTTGCGTCTTGAGTCTCAGTCCTTCCCGGCTTAGGAAAGGCCCATGAAAACGGGTTTTCTGATTCTTGCCGGGCTGACGTTCGCTGCGCTGGCCTCGGCCACGACCATCAGCATGGTGCCGATTTACGAGCCGCTGAGCATGCACGGCACGGATGTGGACGAGGTCATCACCGACACCGGGGAAGCCCTCCAGGCAACCGTGATGTCCCGCCCAATGGCCCTGACCGGAGCGTTTCCGGAAACACTGGTCGAGGCCATCTGCAGCCCCCACAAGATCCCAACCAACAACCCGAACTACAAGATCGTCGAGACGAACCTGCTCGTGCTCTGCAACATCGGGGTGACATCTGAGCTTTCCGACGGAGGCCTGAAAGTGCGCTTCGACGTCTCGAAACTCAGCATTCCCGCCAATGTCGATCTCACCAGCCGGCAAGTTCTCAAGCTGGCCATCGTGGCGGTGCGCAAGACCCTTGAGGAATACCAGAAGCCCCAGACCGGCGGGCTCATGGTGATGATCGAGATCAATGGGGTGGACGAGGCCAAGTCCTCCCTCCGCGACCTCTCGGCGAAGATCCTCCTTCCCGGCGGCGGTGGTTGATTTGCCTTTTCAAGAGGCGGGGTGGGTGGCTTTGATCGCTCAGAGCCCCTCACCATGCCACACACCGCCTCAGCCAAACCTCCCTACAAGCGCGCGATCCTGAAACTGAGCGGGGAGGCGCTGCGGGAGCCGGGCTCGACCGACAACATTTCCCCGGAAATCGTCGAGCGCATCGCCACCGAGATCCGCGATGCGGTGAAGGATGGCCTCCAGCTCGGCGTCGTCGTCGGTGGTGGAAATTTCTGGCGTGGAGCCGCTGCCTCTGCCCGTGGCATGGATCGCGCGACGGCCGACTACGTGGGCATGCTTGCCACCGTGATGAACGCCCTCGCGGTGCAAAGCGCGCTCGAACATCAGGGCGTGCCCTGCATCGTTCAGTCGGCGATTGAAATGAAGAACGTCGCCGAAACCTTCCTCCGCAAGAAGGCCGAGCGCCATCTGGAGGACGGCTTCGTGGTGATCTTCGCCGCCGGAACCGGCAGCCCGTTCTTTTCCACCGACACCACCGCCGCTCTGCGTGCCAGCGAAATGGGGGCCGACGTGATCTTCAAGGCCACCATGGTGGACGGTGTCTACGATTCCGATCCGAAGAAGAATCCCGATGCGAAGCGCTACGAAACCGTGACCTTCCAGGAGTGCCTCTCGAAGCAGCTCAAGGTGATGGATGCCACCGCTTTCAGTCTCTGCATGGACAACCACATCCCAATCATCGTCTTCGATCTCGGTCCTCTCGGCAACGTCACCCGCGCCCTCAGCGGCGAGCCGATCGGCACCGTCGTCAACGGCGGCTGAACCCACTTCTCCATTCCAACCTGACCTCCTCCCATGAGCCCTGACGAAGCGATCTTTGAAATCGAAGACGACATGCAGAAAGCCGTGGCGCACCTGCTCCACGAGTTCACCGGTGTCCGCACAGGCAAGGCCACGCCCGGCCTGATCGAGAACATCGACGTGCATTGTCGCGCTTACAACAGCGTGATGAAGCTCAAGGCGCTCGCCATGATCACCACGCCGGAAGCCCGCATGCTGGAAGTCCGCGTCTTCGATCCCTCGACCACCCAGGACATCGAGCGCGCGATCCGTGAGTCGAAGCTCGGCCTCAACCCCGCCGCCGCCGGCAGCTCGCTGCGTGTGCCGATCCCGGAGCTTTCCGAAGAACGCCGTCGCGACATGGTGAAGCTCACCAAGCAGCTCGGCGAGGAAGCCAAGGTCCGCATCCGCGCCGTCCGCAAGGATGGCATGGACGCTGCGAAAAAGATGAAGGCCGACAACGTCATCACCGAAGACGGCCAGAAGGACTTCGAAGCTGAAGTGCAGGAACTCACGACGAAATACGTCAAGGAGATCGACGGCCACCTCGCCTCGAAGGAAGCGGAACTGATGAAGGTCTGAGCACCTTTCTCACTGCCTCGCCGCACTGAAGTAGCCGGGCATCTTGGGCGCGTGGACAGACTTGAAGAACAGGCAGCGTTCGCAGAGTTCAGCGATCAGTAGCAGCGCGAAGGCCTGCCAAGGTAGTCCCGGCAGCAGCAGCGCCGCAGTCACTGCGAGCATGAAGCGCAGGCCCGTGATCGTCTTCAGCGGGCCGCGTTGCAGCAGAGCCACATGACGGTCGGCGGTCCATGCGACTTCGTCATCGCTGGGTTCACCTTTTCTCAGGAAACGCGCTTCCGGCAGGATGCGGAGAAGGATCACCAGGCTGGCGATGATACGGACGGCCAGTGATTCACCCGACAGCGCGAAGCCCATTGCGACGAAGGCCAGCATCGTCCCGAAAAAGCGCGGGCCGGTGATCGCGAGACGCCATGTCGTCCGGTGCGTATCGACGTAGATCATCACCGAGGTGAATACCGCGATCACTGCCATGACCGACAGAGCGACCGGCAATCCTGAAAGCACGAACGCCGGAAGCCATTTTCCGATGTAGGGCCGCGCGGGTACGATCATCACCAGCGGCGCGATCATCGAGAAGGCGAGGATCTCACGCGACAACCAGCTCGTCCGCAGACCGAGGAAAAACCGCCACGCGCCGAGAGGGCGGCCGAGGTGGAGGATTGAGGCCGCCATGCCTGTTAGAAAGACCAGCGCTCCGGCAATGGCCACCGCCTGGCTACCGGAAAACGCGGCGGCGATGACCAGACCCAGTCCGGCCTGTGTCAGCGAAAGCATGATGGCCAGCGGCCAGTGCGCGTGCTGTGGAACGAGTGCCTCCTGATCAGCTGGCTTCGCGGTGGAAGGCACGGGACGGCCGACATACAGGGTGGATGGCAGGGTGGAACGTGGAGACGGTGCTCCGGTGAGAAAGCCTTTCCCGGCCTGACCTTCGGTGATGACCTCCGCGACATTCCGCTTCACGATGCGGATGGCGCCGGTCGGACAGGCCTGCACGCAGGCAGGGGCCTCACCGGCAGCGAGTCGGCCCTGGCACATGTCGCACTTGCGAACGATGCCGCGCTTCTTGGAAAACTTCGGGACGTCGAACGAGCACTTGAGGATGCAATACGAACAGCCGATGCACTGATCATCAAGGTGCTTCACGATGCCCGTCGTGGCGTCTTTTTCATAAGCCCCGACCGGGCATCCGGTGAGGCAGCCAGGATCGGCGCAGTGATGGCAGGCGGTGGTGACGGTCTGTTGCCAGCCGGGTTCTTCGACCCCACCTGTTAGAAGCCCGACATCACGCCAGGCTTCATCGTCATCGAGTCCATTCAGCGAGTGACAGGCGGCGACGCAGGCCTTGCAGGAGGTGCAGCGATCAAGTGAGACTTCAAATGCATACTGCTCGCCTGGGCCGGGTGCGCTCAGTGGAATGAGGTTCCGGTAATGCCCGGCGAGGTCAGGCTCGCGATCATGCTCTTCGGCGAAGCGGGCGACCGGCGTGAGCAGCGACTGTTGCTCTGCGAGCAGGTCGTCGATCAGCGTAATCAAGACCGGAGTCCTGGCGATCGCACGTTTCTCGGCGGCCAGCTTCATGCCGCGAGGGTCATGCCGAGCAGTCCCTTGAGTTCCTCAATGCTGTGGCGATTGGCAAACAGGTTGAAGCTTTCACCGTCCTTGCGGGAAGCGAGGTAGGCCTTCAGCAGACCTTCGATGAGTGAGGGGATTTCGGGAAAGGCCACGCTCTTCCAGACTTCGCGGGCGATGCCTCTTGTGTCGTCGGTGCCACCGCCGAGGACGATGTGGTAGCCTTCCACGGATTCGCCGTCGGCGTTCTTCACCTTCACCGCGACCATGCCGATGTCGCCGATGTAGTGCTGCGCGCAGGAATGCGGGCAACCGGTCAGGTGGATGTTCACCGGCTGATCGAGCAAGACGGTTTGTTCAAGATAACGTCCGAGATCGATCGCGTGGCCCTTGGTGTCGGCGGAGGCATACTTGCAGCCCCGATTGCCGGTGCAGGCAACCAAGCCACCGGAGACCGAAGTGGCGGAGAACGCGAGCCCGCAGTCGAGGATCGCAGTCTTCGCGGCTTCGAGGTCTTCTGCCGCGATGTTTGGAATGATGAGGTTCTGCCAGACCGTCATGCGGATGTCGCCGTTGCCGAAACGTTCGGCGATGCGGGCCAGCGCGAAAGTTTGATCCACGGTCAGGCGTCCGACCGGCAGCAGCACGCCGACGTAGAGCTTGCCGTCGCTCTGCGGATGGATGCCGAGGTGGCCGTGCTTTTCCTTCGGCGCGGGGACTTCGCAAAGTTCCAGCGGCACGCGGCGCAGTGGAGCGGTGAGTTTCTTCTCGGTTTCGGTGAGCAGCTTTTCAACACCCCAGGCATCGACGAGATATTTCAGCCGGGCCTTCGTGCGGTTGGTGCGGTCGCCGTTTTCAATGAACACGCGCATCAGGGCGGCGGCCACCGGGAGGGTTTCCTCGGGAGTGAGCAGCACGCCGCTGTCGCTGGCGAATTGCTTGTGTCCGGTGATGCCGCAGAGCTGCATGCGGAAATACACACCGGGCTCGATGCCCTGGTCGTTTGCGCCGACGCGGACTGCCTGGAAGCCGATGTCGTTGGTGTCCGCGCAAACGGAGACCGCGCCGCCGGAATCGTAGGCGATGTTGAACTTGCGCGGCAGGCCGTAAAGGTCGCGGTTGCGGAGGATGTAGTGGTGAAGCGCGCGGGCGAAGGGCAGCACGTCGATCAGTTCGTCCGGATCAAAGCCGCTCGTCGGCGTGGCGGTGATGTTGCGGACGTTGTCGGCTCCGGCTCCCTGCGAGGTCAGGCCGAGTTCGGTCAGGCGCATCAGGACCTCCGGCGCGCCGACCGGCAGAATCCCACGGACCTGGACATTTGCGCGGGTTGTTAGATCGAGAAAGCCATTGCCAAGGTCGGCCGTGAGGTTGGCGAGGCCCCGGAGTTGACGGGAATCAAGCGCGCCCCCGGCGATCCGGCAGCGCATCATCAGCGATTCCTCGGCGGGCGTGACGTAGAAGAGCCCGTGGAACTTGTAACGGAAGATGTCGCCGTCTTTCGGGAACACGTCGTCCTTCGCGTTCGAAAGGATAGTGTCGTAGGAATCCAGTCCGTGCTTCTCGTGTTTCACCAGTTCCTCGCGGCAGAGGTCCTCGACGGGGGTGCCGTAAACCATTTCCGCCGAGGATTCAGCGACGTTTGAAGTGAAGCGGCCGTCACCGGTCTGCCCGACGAAGGGAAACTGCCGGTTGTTGAGGATGCCGGAAATGAATCCGCTGAGGTAAGCCTTCTGTGCGTCGGTGAAATCGGCGTCGGCTTGTGAAGGGAAGGTGCTCATGGGAGTGGCGTGTTCTCCTCCGTAAAAGCAATTGGCATGCACGAATCGCGGGCGTCTTTCCGATCCCGCTGAGATCACGTCATTTCATGCATGAGTGGGCGTCATAAGGAGCGTGGACGTCCCGTCAACAGCAGTGCTCGATGGGATTTGCTGTGGACGGAGACGTCCACGCTCCTTATGCGGCGGCGGTGTGGTCCTTGATGACCGGATCTCC
>JANOBS010000367.1:0-4447 GCA_031411755.1 Luteolibacter sp.
GGAGTGACCGGCACGCTGCATGGTGGTGGACAGCGAGGGATCGAGTTGCGAGGCCTTCATCGAATCGACAAGGCCAGCGTTGTCTGAGGATTTAATCAGGGTATTGACCGAGACTCCACCGCCGCCGGTCTTGGTGAAGGCACCGGGGAGAAAGAGGGTGACGCTTTCAAGATTCCGGGTGATGACGTCTTCCTTCTGCGGCATGGCTTCCTTCGGCAGCGTCAGGACGGCGACGCCCTTGCGGTTGCCGTTGAGCATGGTGGCGTAGGTGCCATCGCCGAGGACCTGGCTGGACTCGAAGGAAACGCCCCAGGTTTTCAGGAGGGTGGGGAGGGTGGAGGTCGGGGCCACGCCGCCGCCGCCCATCATCGGATTGCCGCCGCCGACCATTTGGGCGGAGACGGAAAAGGCATCGAGGCAGGCGATGACGGTGCCGCCCTGGAGGAGATACTGATCGACCGCGAATTCGGCGGCGGGGGAGATGCCGGCGGGATGGAAGAGGAGGACGGCGTTGATCTCCTTCGGATTGATCGAGTCCGGCGTCATCGTCAGATTGCGGATCTCAAAGGTCTGCTTGAGCTGCTGATAGATGATCCAGCCGGGAGTCGGTGGCTGGCCGGGCATCATGGCGGGCGCGCCTTCGAGGTCGAAGGCGGACATCACGCCGATGACCGGTTTGCGGGTGGCGCTGACCTCGGCGACGGACTTCGAGAGCTGGTACTCGAGCATCGTTTCATCGCGGGGATCGAGGAAGGGAATCGTGGTTGTCTTGTCGAGGCAGGAAATGGCGAGGCCGAAGTAGAGGTTCTCGTCATTGATGCGCTGGCCGCTGATGCCGTCGAGATTGGCGGAGTCCTCGGCATCGGTGTCCGGCTGGGGATCGAGGTTCTGCACGCGGAGTTTGCCACCGGCGAGGGTGGAGTATTCCTTGAGCAGGTCATCGACATGGCGCATGTGGAGCTTCATTTCCTCCGGCATGTAGGCGGTGCTACGGGAGGCGTAGTAACGGACAGTGACCGGGGCCTGGAGTTCCTTGAGGATCGAGCGGGTGCCGTCGGAGAGGGTGTGGACCTTGTTCTCGGTGAAATCGAGGCCGCGATGGCCGATGCCGAAGGACGAGACCAGCAGGTTGCCGAACACGACGATGAGGATCAGGGCGACGATGCCGAGGATCACGCGGGTCACCGGATGGGTGGTTTTGGCGGACATGGTTTTGGAAAAGGTGAGGTTCTGGATTCGGGGATTCAGGAGCGCTTGGCGGAGAGGACGGCGCTGGTGCCGAAGAGGCAGGCGACGATGATGGTGGTGAACCAGACGAAGTCCTGGGTGCGGAACAGGCCGCGGGCGAGCGAGAGGTAGTGGTCCCAGACGCCAACGGCTGTGATGGCGGAAACCATCCAGTCGCTGAGGGCCTTCGAGTAGGACTGCACGAAGGGCTCGAAGGTGCCGAGCACCAGCACGATGCAGATGGCGGCGGAGATCACGAGGCAGATGACCTGGTCACGGGTGAAGGCGGAGACCAGCAACGTAATGGCGAGGAAGGTGCAGGAGACCAGGAAGGCCCCGATGTAGCCGGAGAGGATTGTCAGGTTGTCCGGATCGCCGAGCCAGTTGACCGTGATCCAGATCGGGAAGGTCAGCGCGAGGGCGACCATCCAGACGGCAGCGGCGGCGAAGAATTTCCCGAAGATCACGCTGCGGGTGGAGATCGGGAACGTGCCGAGGAGTTCGATGGTTCCGTTTCGCTGCTCGTCGGTCCACAGCTTCATCCCGACCGCCGGAACGAGCACCATCAGCACGAGCGGGAGATAGAGGAAGAACGAGTAGGTCAGCGAGGCGTCGCGCGCGTCCAGAAAGGAGCCGAGCGTGAAGGTGAGGATCAGCGAGAGGAACAGGAACACTACGATCACCGCATAGGCGATGGGGTGGGTGAAGTAGCTCACGAACTCGCGCTTGAAGATGGTCCAGATGCTTTTCATGAAGATTTTGTTAAAAAGTTAGATGTCAGAGGTTCTTGGTCAGGTCTTACGAATTACCACTTACCAATCACCATTTACGAATCACGCCGCCGTATCCCGCGTGGTGAGGTTCCGGAACAGATCGTAGAGCGAACCGGTGCCGGACTGGGTGAGGAGCTGGGCGGGGGTGCCGTCGGCGACGATGACGCCGCGATCGACGATGACGGCGCGGGTGCAGGCGGCTTCGACTTCCTCAAGGATGTGCGTGGAGAAGAGCACGGTCTTGGTTTTCCCGAGTCGCTTGATGAGCTGGCGGATCTCGTATTTCTGGTTCGGATCGAGGCCGTCAGTCGGCTCGTCGAGGATCAGGATCTCCGGATCATGGAGGAGCGACTGGGCAAGGCAGGTGCGGTGGCGGTAGCCTTTTGAAAGGGTGTCGATCGCCTGGGTGGCGACGGAGCCGAGGAAGCAGGTCTCGATTGCACGATCCACGGCGTCCTTCTTCGCGATGCCGGAAAGTCCGCGGATGTCGGCGCAGAAGCGGAGGAAGCCGACGACCGTCATGTCGTTGTAAAGCGGCGCCGACTCAGGCAGGTAGCCGACCTTCTTCTTCGCCTCGGTGGGGTTGTCGACGATGGAGATGCCGCAGAGGCGGGCGTCGCCGGAGGTGGGCGGGATGAAACCAGTGACCATGCGCATGGTGGTCGACTTTCCGGCGCCGTTCGGTCCGAGGAAGCCGAGGACTTCGCCCGGGCTGACTTTGAACGACAGGTTGTCGACGGCGGTTTTGGTTCCGAACTGCTTGGTGAGGTTCTCGACTTCGATCATGGGGAGTTGGGAAAATGGGTTGCCGTGTCGGCTGCGGGACAGCGACGCCGGGAGGCGCGCACGTCTTGATTTTTCAATCCCGGGGCAATTTCAACCGAAAAAACGTGACTGATTTTTTTCCGATGACCCGGGGCCGGGAATGTGGTTAGAGAAAGTCGGATGAGCGACGATAATCGTGCGGAAATCAAACTGGAGTTCGACACCCCGCAGTTTCTGCAGTCGCTCTTCGCCAATGAACCTCGAAACCTGGCCTACCTCGAAACCAAGCTCGGGGTCGTGGCGGTGACGCGGGACGGCTGGGTGCTGTTGTCTGGAAGCGAGGATGCGGTGGAGCGGGCAAAAGCCGTGTTTCACGACCTTGAACAGGCCCGGCGCAACGGGGCGGACATTTCCACGCGGGACTTCCACCTCTCGGTCGATGTGGCGGCGGATGGCGGTGACGTGAAGGTGGCGAAGTTGGCCGAGGTCCGCCTGCTGGGCCTGCGCGGTCGCAAGCCGGTGGTCCCGAGAACTCCGCATCAGCTCGAATACCTGCGGGCGATTGAGAAAAACGACATCGTTTTCGGCCTCGGGCCGGCGGGGACCGGAAAGACCTACCTCGCGATGGCGATGGCGCTGACGATGCTGAAAAAGCGGCTGATCGGTCGCGTCGTCCTCACCCGTCCGGCGGTGGAGGCTGGGGAAGCGCTCGGTTTCCTGCCTGGGGACCTGAAGGAGAAGGTCGCGCCCTACCTGCGGCCGCTTTACGACGCGCTCCACGACATGCTCGATCCCGAGGAAGGCCAGCGCTACCTCGACGATGGGACGATTGAAATCGCGCCGCTGGCTTTCATGCGCGGCAGGACCCTGGCGAGATCGTTTGTGATCCTCGACGAGGCCCAGAACACGACCCGCGAGCAGATGTTCATGACCTTGACGCGGCTCGGCGAGGGTTCGCGGATGGTGGTGACCGGGGATGGCTCCCAGATCGACCTGAAACCGGGTCAGGCCTCCGGCTTGGCCGAGGCCGAACGGGCCTTGCAGGGGATCGAGAGCGTGGAATTCATCCGTTTCAACAAGGCCGACATCGTCCGGCACCCGGTGGTCGCACGGATCGTGCAGGCGTATGAGGCGCATCGGGGAGTCGGAGAGGCTTGAAATTGCCCCTTGCTAAAGACCCGGAAGCTTTTCTAATCTCCCAGATGTCATTCGTAATGACATTCATGCAAAACTTCTAAATCACAAACAACTGCTTTTGCGACCAACAAAAGCTACTGGGCTGCCCACAAAACCGGCAAGTTTTCAGCCCATACGAAAAGACAGAGCTGTCGCGCCAATCGGCGCGGCTTGGCGCGTCTTTTCGTAGGGCGCTCTTGCCGGTGCCTGTGGGCAGGGCGCGATCAAGTCCGCGCCCTTTGTTATCTAGGTAACACCAGTGGCATCTACTCCCTTCCTCCCGATGAAACCACTCGCCTCCCACCTTTTAGCTTTCTCCTTGGCCGGGCTAGCCTACGCGGAAGATCCAGCGTCCCCCACCAAGACCACCTACGTCGCGCGCTCCCTCGAAGTCCCAGCCTTTACTCCACCGGCTCCCGTCGAGCCCAAAGTCCTCCCAGCCATCCGCGCCGACGCAGTCATGACCGTTCCCGGGAAGTCCGGAACCACGCTCACCGTCATTCGTG
>JANOBS010000368.1:0-20279 GCA_031411755.1 Luteolibacter sp.
CGAAAAGCGCCCCCAGAATGATGACCGCGCAAGAGGCCACATAGAACGGCCAGTTGAAGCGCACGATCGCCGAGACACCTTGAAATCGTCCGCGTTTCACGATGAGGCACCTCCAGGCGTAACGAGTCGTCCACGCTCCCACCGATACGGCACACCCTCGACCATGAATGCATTCGCCAGCACCGGAGTGATTCCGGAAAACGGCTCCTCATCAAACATCGCAACCTTCCACGATTTCACCGTCACAGGGCGCGGCGACCATTCCGAGCGCTTGCCCTCGATCACCACAAAGCGCCCGTCGCCGTTGTCATCGAAGGTGAACGGCATCGGTCCGGCAAACTGCCGGGCAGTCCGCCAATCTGGAAATGGAGAACCTTCCGGCGGACCCTCGGGTACCGAGGCGGTATCGACCTCGATGACCAACGACGGCGTTCCGTCGCGGGAAAACGTACGAACCCGAATCACACCGTTGATTTCCTCCAGCTTCACGTTCGCGAGGCGGTAGTTGTAGTGTGTCAGAAGATTTCCCGAAACCACCATGCCCGCGCGGTCGGTCTCGCTGCGAAGGATTTTCAGGCCGCGCAAACGCCGTCCTTCCTCATCGCGCATCCGGACGAAGATCCGGAAGCCCGCCAGAAAGAAATCGCGACCCAGCCATTTCGGAAACCCGGCGGGGCGCAAATCCTTCGTCCACACCAGCGCCACCGTGATGAAGGCGGAGCCTTCGTAGGCATCCACCTCCAGCTTGGGAGAAATCAGTTCACGCGCGACCGACTCCGGCACGGCAAACGACAGCGCGATCACCCGGTCGAACCACGCCTCGACCGGAAACGGATGCTGCTTAAGCCACTTCATCATCAGTTGGATCAGCTCGGTGGATTGGAGCCGAATCCACCTTTGGCCTCGAGATAACTGCGCATCGCGGCCACCCGATTTTCCACCCCGAGTCGTTGGAACACGGCCTCGAGATGCTTCTCCACCGTGCGCGGGCTGATCTCCAGGATCATCGCCACTTCGGCGCTCGTCTTTCCTTCCGCGATCCAGTCCATGATGTCGCACTGGCGTCGTGTGAGCATCGGCACAGTGCCGGCGGAAACCGCCTGTTTGGGTGGTGGTGAAAACAGCAGCAGCGCACCGCCATCGGGCCTTGCCAAGGCACCGACTGTGATCGGCCCACCACCAAGATCGATCTCGACATCCACCCAACTGGAATCGACTGGCGTCTCCCATGATCCGGCCAGCTTCTCGTGAAAGCTGACGGAGACATCAGCCGACAACGTGAACTCGACATCGTCTTTCCCCCAGCAGGACTCCGCGTAGGCCACCGCTCCGGGATTGTAGGGTCTGGCGCGATCATTCTCGATGACGAAAACCGCAAGCAAGGCCTCGCGACGGGCGTGCATCAATCGCTCAAGGCAGCGGCGGTCGTAGCCATCGTTCAGGATCCGCCCGAGCACACAGCGCGCCACCAAAACAGCCGCCTGAAAGCGCTCACGTTCCTCTTCCGTGAATCGTCCGCCCTGGCGGAACGCCGCGAGACAGGCGGAGCTGTAACGACCACGAATGAGATTTCCTCCCATGATGTCCGTGCAGCCGATGTCATCCAGCCACTCCCTGAGTCCTGGGATTGATGCGAGTTCCTCACCAGTCGGACCATCGCATAGCCCCGAGGGGTCATCATTGAGACGGATCGCCCGGCTGGCCATCCACTTCAGGAGGCCGTCCGGCTTGTCCCTCAGCTGTACGGCCAGGAAACCTTCGCCGATGACGTTTGCCTCGGGTAGATATTCCCCACCTTCGAGGATCACAAGATCGAGCCCATTCACCAAGGGTCTCAAATCCGCACAAAGCAGTGATGAGACCGAGGTAAACCGCTCCGCTTTTGCAAGCGCTTGGCCGATGACAAAAAATTTGGAACCCAGCATCTTGAAAAAGCTATGGAACCGTAAGCTTCCATTGTCAATCGAGCCCCTACGGATAAATACGCAAGTAGGAACACGAATGGCAAAATCATGATCCACATGTCATCCTCTCCTTGTTGTCAGCGGTGACTGAAAAGTGGTCGCTTCCAACGTTTTCTCAGGGGGAGACGGCCTCGTCAGCTTGCTGGCGGGGCCGTCGCTTTTTGGAGGTCTTGCCCATGAGCTGAATGAAGGGTATTACGCCTTGGTTCATGCTGCTCGCCTTTTTCAAACCCTACGGAGTTCTGAACCAGTTCACGCCGGATCAGCCCGGCCAAAGGACGCTCGCTGACTTCGGTTTTCCTCCACGGGTCTACCCGCTCGGTCGGCTTGATCTGGACTCGGAGGGCTTGCTTCTGCTCAGCGACGAGGCTGGCCTGAATACGCGGCTGCTTGATCCCGCTGCCGCTCACCCGAGAACTTATTGCTCAGAGGTTGAAGGCGTCCCAACTCCAAAGGCGTTGAACGCCCTTCGCAATGGAGGCATCGACCTGAAGGGGCATCGGACACTCCCCTGCCACGCACGCCTGCTCGACTCCGCCCCCGATCTGCCGCCTCGGGATCCACCGGTCCGTTTCCGCAAATCCATTCCGACTTCTTGGATCGAGCTCACCCTGACCGAGGGAAAAAATCGGCAGGTGAGGAGGATGACCGCAGCCGTCGGATTTCCAACCCTGCGGCTCGTTCGGATTTCCATCGGCGGACTCTTCCTCGGCGATCTTCAACCGGGTCATTGGAAGGAGCTCACGACGGCGGAGCGAGCTCTCGTCTGGCATCGCTGACGGCTGCCCGTAAATGTAACCGTTTGTAAACCATCTGGGCTTTGCACGGTCCTTTGAGGTCGACTATCTGGATTGCCGTCGGAGGCCTCCTTCCTAAGCGCTGCGGCCTGCCATTCCCAAGTGATCCTTTTGCCCATGAGCCCGCGCCCACCACTCGTCCTCGCCACCCTTCTCTGTCCATCCTTGCAGAGCCATGGGGAACTCCCACCAGAGCGCTACGATTACAGCTACCAGCTTTATCAGGAGGACGACGACCGGATCAAGATCGAGTCCCACTACATCCGTGGCCAGATCGAACTGAACGATGCCACCTCGTTCCGTTTCCAGTGGCTGAACGATGCCATCACCGGATCTTCCCCCACCGGAGCCATGCCCGGTGGCATCCAGCCTTTTTATTCGAGCGTGGAGGATGTCCGCACCGGCATCCTTGGTGCCATCTCACGGCAGTTCGGCGATCACAAGATCGAGCTGGAGCTTTCCCGCAGTAAAGAAGACGACTACGTCTCGCGCGGCCTCGCCTTGAGCGATACCCTGGAGCTGAACCAGAAGAACACCACCGTCTCCTACGGCCTGAATTTCCTCAACGACATCGTCACTGTCCCCGGTCTCGGTGAACGACGAAAGTACGGCTATGACTGGTTCACCGGCGTCAGCCAGATTGTCGACAAGGACACTGTCGTTTCCGCCAACCTCACACTCGGCTACAACGAAGGCTACCTGAACGATCCCTACAAGGTCGTACAGCGAACCGACATCGTCAGCGTGCCGGATGGACTGGGCGGCACCATCGATATTCCGGTCGACAACCTTTATCGGGAGAACCGCCCCGACACGCGCTTCCGCCAAGTGCTCCAGCTTGAGGCGCGCCGCTATATCGAGCAGGCGGACGGCGTGCTCGATGGCATCCTCCGCCTTTCCCACGACGACTACGGCGTCTTTTCGCAAACCATCCAGTTGGAATGGCGTCAAGCTGTCGGTGAGAATTTCCAGGTCGTTCCGTTTGTCCGCTTCTACCACCAGAATGCGGCGAGCTTTTTCGTCCACAGCATTGATGGCCTGCCAATCACCACGCCATCTTCGAATCCGGATGGCAGCGGGATCAACTACTCCGCCGACTACCGCTTGTCCTCTTTCAATGCCCTCAGCGGCGGCGTGCGCCTCCGCTATCAGTTCAACGACATGTTCGCCGCCACAGCCTCCTACGAGCGCTACGTCATGAGCGGCAGCGGCAGATCGGCCGACCGTTCACCCGAGCAGGCTTACGCCAGCGCCAACATCTGGACCATCGGAGTCAGTGCCGAATTCTGAACAAATCTCCTTTCATGATCACCACTTCACCCGCACAGCCACTCCAGGCGGACGCCAAGGGCATCCGTCACTTGGAGTTCCATGCGCTGGGCACGAAGTGCTCGATCAAGTTCAAGCTCATTGACGATCGCAGCGCCCTCACTTTCGCCGCCGATGCCCTCGGTTGGATCGGCGCCTTTGAGGAAAAATTCTCACGCTATCGCCCGACCTCGCTCGTCTCCCGGGTGAACGCGGCAGCTGGATCCGACTGGGTCAGAATTGATTCCGAAATGGAGCACCTGCTCAATCTGGCCGATGACCTCCATCGCCGGACCGACGGAATCCTCGACCCAACCCTTCTGCCCCTGCTCCGAGTCTGGGATTGGAAAACCGTCCACCAGAAGCTTCCCGATAAGAGTGAGGTCCGCGCGGCACTCGCCCTAACAGGTTGGCACAAGCTTCAGCGCCGACCCGGTGGCGTACGACTACCGGAAACAGGCATGGGTCTTGACTTCGGTGGCTTCGGCAAGGAATACGCAGTCGATCAGCTCACCCAACTCGCGAGACAGCGCGGCATCACCGATGCCCTCATCGATCTCGGTCGCGACATATTCGCCCTAGGTGGAAATGGCAGTCATCCCTTCTGGCATGTCGGCATCGAGGACGGACTCAAGCCTGGCCAGTGCTGGGGTGGGCTCGCGGTGACGGACCACGCCGTCTGCGCTTCGGGCGACTACGCCCGCCACTTCATCCAAGACGGCGTCCGCTACGGCCACATCCTCGATCCCAGAACGGGTTGGCCGGTGAGCAATGGCATGCGCGCCGTGACCGTCATTGCTCCATCCTGTCTCGAGGCAGGCGTCTACAGCACCGCCGCCTTCATCCTCGGCTCGCGAGACGGCATCCACCTCGCCTCGCTCGCCCGTGGCGTCGAGGTCTGCGCCCAGTCCGAATCGGGCATCGAAGGCACACGCAATTTCGGAAAATGGCTTGTTCAGGCCGCTTGATCCCACACTCCAACCACCACTCGAAATCCAAGACCATGAAATCCATCATCACCGCCCTGGCACTCGCATGCTCAGCCCCCTTCCTCTCCGCCGCTGAAGGCGCAAAGGCCGGGCAACAAATGACGCAGCTCGCCAAGCTGCTTCCCGGCGCCAGCCTTCCGAACACCTCGGGAAAGGTCGTTCTCGTCGACTTCTGGGCCTCCTGGTGCGGTCCCTGCAAGGAGTCCTTCCCCGCCCTCAACCGCCTGCAGGCAAAGTATGCCTCAAAGGGACTCGTGATCATCGGCATCGGCGTCGATGACGATGCCGCGAGATACAAGTCCTTCGCCTCCAAAATGGGTGCCACCTTCTCGCTGGCCCACGATGCCGGCCACCAGGCTGCTGGATTCTTCAATCCACCTTCCATGCCATCCAGCTACCTCGTTGATCGCAAGGGCGTGATCCGCTACGTCCACACCGGTTTCCGAGGCGCGAAAACCGAGGCCGAATATGTGGCCGAAATCGAAGCCCTGCTCGGCCAGTGAGCCCCGTTTCCCTTCAAACTCACCGTCATGAAATCCTGCTTCACCCTTTTCCTGCTCGCCATCGCGGTCCCAGCCCTCAGCTCCTGCTCCGAACAACTGGTCCGCGTCAAACCCTACGAGCGTGGAGTTCTCGCCAAACCCGTCATGGCCGAAAATCTCGATCCGCTCCAGAAAGCCATGACTGAGCACGCCTACTTCTCCCGTGAAGCCAGCTTCGGCGGCGGCGGGGTCGGCGGCGGCGGCTGCGGCTGCAACTGATTCTCTGCGATTCAACCTAAAAACCCGTCATGAACTGCCTGTTCCGTTCATCTGTGAGGCCCCGTTTACTTTCCTCACGCCTCAGCTCCCTGTTGCTCCTGTTCCAGCGCTCGCCGATCGTGCAGATGCTGTTTCCGGAAGCCCGTGTCCTCGGCGGAGCAGGACTCGGTGAACTCGCGACATGGAGCGTTGCCACCGTCGCCGGGCTCGGTGCTTACGACACTGTGGCGGGCGCAACAGTCGTCGCCGAGCTGGCACCCAACAGCACGGCGGGAACCACTTCGGTAACGGCAGCGGTCGGCTCCCCCATCAGTTTCATCGTCCAATGCACCGGCGCACCGGGCACACCGGGAAGCTGGACCATGAGCACGGTCCCTCCTGGATTGACCCACTCGAATTCCAAGAACAGCTCCACCGACTCCCTCAGCGGCACTCCCACCACTGAGGGCACCTACTCGATCATCGCCAATGCCTGGGAGAATTCCAATTTCACGGGAGGCTCGTCATCAAAAACGTTCACCATGACCGTCGGACCGGCTGTCATCACCACGCATCCAACCTCACTCACGATCAACAGCGGCACCTCCACCACACTCACCGTCGTGGGCTCCGGCACTCCCCTATCCTATCAATGGTACCAAGGAGCCTCAGGCATCACTACAGCACTAATCGTGGGCGCGACGACCGCCAGCTACACCACTCCCAGCTTGGCGGTTCCCGCCAACTACTGGGTCAAGGTCACCCGCGGCACGCTCACCGCCACGACGAACCCGGTCGTTGCCAACTCGACAACCGCTGCCGTCAGCATCGGTGTTGCGCCTGTCATCACCACTCAACCTGCTGCGTCCACCACCATCAACGCCGGTGGCACCACCACCCTGACCGTGGCGGCATCAGGAACTCCAACGCCAACTTACCAATGGTATGTCGGCGCGCCTCCCAACGTCACCACTCCCGCGTCAGGTCCCAGCGCCACCACTGCCACCTACACCACTCCAGCACTCGCCATTTCGACGAGTTACTGGGCGAAGGCCACCAACACCTCAGGCAGTGCCAGTTCCAACGCCGCCTCTGTCACGGTCAACCTACCCGCCACCATCGTCACCCATCCAGCATCCGTCACCATCAACAGCGGAGGCACCACCACGCTCAGTGTCATCGCAGGTGGCACGGGACCATTCACCTATCAGTGGTACCAGGGAAACAGCGGAATCACCACCACTCCCGTCGGCACGAATTCCTCCACCTACACCACCAACGGACTGAACGCCGACTCCAACTATTGGGTCAAGGTCACCAATGCCGCCAACCCCAGCGGAGCGCTTTCAAACACCGCAATCGTCACGGTCAACCAACCCGCTACCATCAGCACCCACCCGGCATCCGTGACCATCAACAGCGGAAGCACCACCACGTTGAATGTGATCGCAAGCGGCACCGGACCATTCACCTATCAGTGGTACCAGGGAAACAGCGGAATCACCACCACTCCCGTCGGCACGAATTCCAGTTCATTCACGACACCGCCATTGAATACGACCTCAAACTTTTGGGTAAAGGTCACCAATGTCGCCAACACAGGCGGAGCGGACTCCAATGCGGCGGCAGTTACCGTCAACACGATTGAAACCTTCGCAAACTGGCAATCCAGCCAGTTCAGCGCCCTCCAGCTTTCGAACTCCCTGATCTCAGGACCAACAGCGGACCCAGATGGCGACGGCATCACGAACGAAACGGAATACATCTTCGGACTCCTGCCACTCGCCAGCAATCCATCGCCATCCCCTACGATGCTTCAAAATGCCGGCCAGCTCAACCTGGCCTTCATCGCCAAATCAGCAAGCGGCAGCGGCTATGCCGGAAAGACCCGCCACTATGCCCTCGAGGTCAGTGATTCACTCGTCGCGGGAAGTTGGACCCCAATCACAGGCTATCTGGACATCGTCGCAACCGGTCAGTCCGTAATCTATACTACCCCTGCGACGACGCCACACAAGTTCTATCAACTCCGCGTCTGGCTGACACCCTGACCCGCCTCTAAAGCATGAGGATCGCTTCGGAAATGCGGTCCTCCGCCCCCGCCTCGGTGCGGATGAAGATTTCCTGAAGCCCCTTCTCCGACTGGGTCACCGCCTTCAGGCCACCGGATATTTTCCGCTGCACCTTGATCGCTCCAGTCGCACTGCCTTGGCCGAGCGACTTGCCGCCGTAAGAGCGACCGATGATCACCGCGACCACGCCTTCCAGCGCCTCGATCTTTTTCAGAATGAGATGACATTCCTTCGAGGAGGACTGATGGCGACCGCGTGCTGGCATCGGGATGCAGCATGCTAGGACATGCCGATCCTGATTCAATGCCCGGTTCGCATCGGTTCTGGTCATTTCGGGGCGGATCAGAAACAAACGCACAAGCCATCAAACCATGGTCACCGTCCGCCCCGCCCAACCAACCACCACCGATGCCAGGGCATTCGCCGAGCTGGCGGATATGGCGGCCTCCCATCTGTTCAGCGCCATCATCGGCACGCGCGGAAGGACCATGCTGGAAGCCATGTTCCTGCTGGATCGAAACGACTACCACTATCGGCAGGTCCGGTTCGTGGAGGTCGATGGTGAGATCGCCGGCATGGTCAGTGGTTTCAGCGAGAAGGACTCGTCCGCCAACGCCTACAACACCGGACTTCTCCACCTCCGCTTCATCTCCTGGCACCTTCCCGCCGTCATGGTGCGGAGCTGGCCGCTGCGTGGGCTCGTCTCGCTTGTCCTGGAGCAGCTTGACGGACATTTTTACATCCCCTTCCTCGCGATCCATCCGGAGTTCCGTGGTCGGGGTCTCTGCCGATTGCTTCTGGAAGCGGCTGAGGAAATGGCCCGCCGGGATGAATGCGGGATCCTCTCCCTCGCCGTCGATCCGGCCAATCAGATCGCGATGCATGCGTATCACAGGTTCGGCCTGATCGACACCGAGTACTCCGCCACGGGTCGTTTCCGAGGACGGATCGAGACCCTGATGCGGATGGAAAAGCCGCTGACCTGATTCGTCACTTCGCCGTGCCGATCCACTCCATCGTCTTGCGTGCGAGCCGATCAAAGGCCACCACGCACTGCTCCAGATGATCCTCGCGCGTGTCCTCGATCTTGTTGTGGCTGATGCCATGCAGGCTCTGCACGAACATCATCACCGTCGGAATCCCCGCACGGGAAACCTCCGCCGCATCGTGCAGCGGACCGGATGGCAGGCGGTGCGATACTCCGCAGGTTTCGAGGATCGCTTGATCGCAGAACTCGATCAGCTCGTCATGAAATGGCACCGGCTCGATCTGCCAGATGCGCTCCCACGTGACGGTGATATTTCCCTCAGAGGCGAAGCGTTCACTCGCCGTCTTTGCCTTAGCCAGCATGGCCGAGAGCGATGCCGCATCGAGGTGCCGTTGATCCAGCGTGATCCGGCATTCCGCCACCACACTGGTGACAATTCCCGGCTTCGTCGTGCAGGAGCCGATCGTGCAGACGCCGCCATGACGGCCGGTGATCTCATAAATCTCCGGAGCCATTTTCGCCGCCGCCAGAAAGGCATCCTTGCGGCGATTCATCGGCGTGCTTCCCGAATGCGCCGCCTGACCGTGGAACGTGATCGCATGCCGTTCCACTCCGCAGGTGCCGAGCACCACTCCGAGCGGAAGATCCAGATCGAGCAGCACCGGACCCTGTTCGATGTGCAGCTCCAAATAGGCTGCGGCGTTCTCGACTTCGACTCCCGCGTCCTTGACCTTTTCAAACTCGATCCCGTGCACGGCGATTGCATCGGGAAGTGCAATGCCATCGCAATCTTTCAAAACCCGCGCTTCATCGAGATCAAGGTTTCCTGAAAAGGCCGACGATCCGAACAGGCTTTTTCCAAACCGAGCGCCTTCCTCGTCCGCCCAGTCGACCAGCCTCACCGTGATCGGTGGCCTACCATCGAACTCCGCATGGATCCGCCTCATGATCTCGACTCCGGCCATCACATTCAGACAGCCATCGAGCCAACCACCGTTCGGCACCGAGTCGATGTGACCTCCGATGAGTAGGGCCTTTTCCGACTCCCCCTTGAGCGTGAACCAAAGATTACCCGCCGCGTCGGTGTGCGTTTCCACCGGCAGTGCGGACATCTTATCCTTGAGGAAATCACGGGCCTTCTTCCACGTCGGGGTGAAGGCCACCCGCTGCGCGCCGTCGTCGTCGCCGGTCAGCGCACGCAGCTCCTTGAGCTCGGCCACGGTCCGCTTGGGCTGGAGAAAATCGGAGGAATCGCTCATTGTTCGAGCATCCCTGCTTGCAGCTTTCGTGCAAGTTCGTTCGGCATTTTGCAGGGGGCCTCCTCGTTTGGGAATGGCCTACCGCGAATGAATGCCAATGAATGCGAATCTTGAGAACGATGAACTCCAGGAGCCTGTCTGAAACGTGCTGCCATCGATTGGGCCTGCTTCCTTTCTCCGCAGAGCACTGAGGAATCGCAGAGATCACCGAGAAACCTTTGATGGGGAGACTCCGCGACCTCATCTAGCCTCAGCGACTCCGCGGAAAATTGGCCGCCTATCCTCGTGTGACAGCAATTTTCAGACAGCCTGCACGTGAAAGACCGAATCCGAACGGCCAATCGTCGCCAGCAAGACATCCATCTCACTTCATGATTCGTGTCCATTCGTGGTTCAAACATCCAAAACGCGAGCATCCTGGTATTTTGCAGCCCTCCGCAAGTTCGCTTTCACCGCGACCGTTTTCCGCCCATGCCGTTTTCCCGCCTCGTCGTCCTGATGCTCATCCCCGCCATCTCGTGGGCAGCACCCAGTGACGAGTTCACTTTTCAAACGACCTCCCAGGTGAAGGAACTCCTCAACACGCCGAGGAAAGCTCCCGCCGATTGGAACCAACGCAGCGGCGCGGCGTCGATCAACGCAGAATGGGAAAAGGATCATGCCAAACCGTGGTTCGTCGAGCTCCAGCGCGAGGGCATCCGCTGGGTCCAGTGCGGCCTCGCCAACAACGACAAGGACTCGATCTCCTGGGGCTTGAAGCAGCTGCAATGGGGCTTCCGCCAAATGAAGCTCGACGGCTCCTTCGACTGCCCGGACCCCTTCCACAGCGCCAGCTTCCTGATGGAATCCACCTCGCACGCCATCCTCCTCATCGAGGCCTCGCCACGCGCCGCAGAGTTTCACGATCAGCTTGAAGCGATGAAGGCACCCCTGCTCGCCTGCGCGAAATGGATGATCTCCCCGGCCAACGACAAGACTGCTGAAAAGCAGCGCATCTACACCCACCGTCGATTTCTGTTAGGCTGCGGATTGATGGAATGCGCGTTGATCACCGGCGATCCCGCCATCCGGGAAAAGTCGGTCTTCTACCTCGACGACGGCGTCCGCCTCCAGCGTGAGGACGGAGCCTTTCCCGAAAAGGGCGGGCACGACAGCAGCTACCACTCGGTTGGCCTCATCTACCTGCAACGCCTGCTCCTGATCACTCCGCCTGAATCAAGAAAGCCCTCCTGGCAACAAGCCGCCGCACGCGGAACCGAGTGGCTGCGGGGACGCATTGATGACAAGGGAGTCGTCAGCACCGAGGGCAACACCCGCACTGGCTCAGGCCAGGAAAAGGGACGCACCGGTGCATTGAAAAACGTCAACCTGCCAGAAGTTGCCACCACCCTCCTCTACCGTCATCAGGCCACTGGTGATGAGCAGTGGCTGACGCTCGCCAGGAAGGTGATGGGAAAGCACTAAAAAGCACTCTCAGAATTGGAATCTCTGTTGACCCGCCGGGCGCAGGACTGAGGGCAGAAGGCACCATGGAGTTGCGACAGTTGCTGTCGCCAGGCATCTCTGAATGTTGTCGCGACAGGAATGTCGCGACTCCGGATTCACCTGATTACGGGTTCTTCGTGGTGAGATACGGTCGCAGCAGTTCCAATCGCTTCTCCTTGATGCCCGGCACCCGCGTTAGATCCTCCAATTTCTCATAAGGACGCATTCTAATGATGGCTAGAGCCACATTCTCCCTCATGTCCGGAATGCGCCGGAGCTCTTCCAGCGACGCCTCGTTGACGTTCACTGGCGAGAGCGGCTTGATGGGAGCTTCTTCTTCACGCTCCGGAATCAGGTCATTTGAAATGGAAGGGATGGAATCCAACTCTCCGAAAACTGGCTCTGGCTCCTTGATGCTTTTCTTCAAGATCCCGCCTGAAAAACACAGTCCCACGATCAGAAGGGCGGCTAGAATGAGGCAGCGGACTACGACCCCCCGAGGGTTTGGAGGCGGCGGTTTCGTAACCGAACTAGGAGCCGAAGACGAGTCCTCGTCACGGCGTCGCATCCAGTCTCGATCATAAATCCCCATACCGCTTCTCCGTTAGCGATTTGCCCTGACTGTCGCAAGGCATAAGCAGCCGCGTCATTCCTGTCGCCAGGCAACTCTGGCACTTGTCACGACGGCAACGTCGCCGCTCCTAATCGCCGTTGGAATTCTCGGTGTTGGACTCTGGGTCAGGCAGCTGGGCGGACTCACCCACGCGAGGCTTCGGTGTTGCTCGGATGAGTTCCCAACACGCCCCTCCGCTTTCTCCGCTGTAAAAGTTCGCGGTCGTGGTCGCGTGGTAGCCCAGGTAGGCCCACGGAGCAGGTTCAGCCAATTCGATCAGGTAAAAGCGGATCGATTCCTCCACCTGCCTCACCAGCTCGAAATCTCCAAGGTGATGCGGCACGATCAGGTATTGCACCACGAAGGTTCCTTCCTCCGGGTTGTCCGCCTTGGCGGGAGCTAGACGCGCCACATCATGCCACAGCCCATCCTCTTTCACCCGCGCCAGCAAGTGCTCCCCGCGTTTCAGAATCCGCCCCTGTCGGACGGTGATCTTAGGGGCATTGGCTTCGGGGGTCATGCGTCGCTGGGAGTTGCGACATTCTTGTCGCAACAAATCCCGTCTTTGTCGCGACAGGAATGTCGCGACTCCTATTTCACGGCAAGGGCCTTTTCCCCTTCCCAAAGGGTAAAGGTCCCAGGCCTCAACTTCGCAGGATTCCGGCGGACGTAACGAACGGCATTGGCGAAATGCTCGCCGTCCCGTATCAACGTATCCCGGTAGTTCTTCTGCCAGATGCGGCAGTGGCCCATCTTCCGGGCACTCACGCCTTTCCAGGCCTGGATGAGTTTCTCCATGGGGGCCAGCGGCGTGAAAATCAGATGCACGTGGTTGGGCATGATCACCCAGGCATGATGCTCCACCTTCCGACCTTGTTGGGCCATCAGGGCCTCTTCGAGGAAGGTCCGGTTTCCGGGTTCCTTCAGCAAACAGGACCCGGCCCCCTGGTCCAGCAGTTCCTCCAGATGGCCGATGAATCGCTTCTGATACTCTCTTTCCTCCGCCGGAGTCCATGGCTTCGGGTGGACCTCCAGCCAGGTATCCCGCTGCTCACGCCAGAGGCGGAGCTTGGCGGTCGGCAGGGAGTCTGCCAGCCGGAAGGTGACGAACTGCATGGCATCTCCCTGTTGCCAATGCGGCAGCTCCTGCCCGTGCTTCCGGATCTCCTGAGATGGTTTGAGGTAACTCATGGGATAAATGGAGTTGCGACATTCCTGTCGCAACAAATCCTCTGCTTGTCGCGACAGAAATGTCGCGACTCCGACAAAATGGAGCCGCGACATTCCTGTCGTCAGGCAACTCTGGGTCTTGTCGCGACAGCAACTGTCTTTTCATGATGTTAGAGCTTCGGGCGCATTCCACTCCCGCAACACTCTGGTCATGATAGAGTTCAGGTGGATCAGTAGCCGTCTCATTATGGCAACCAGCGCGACTTTCTTCGCCTTGCCTCTTGCGATCATTCCTCGGTAGGCCTCGCTCAGGATTTCGTTGTGCTTCGCCGCTGTCAGGGCCGACATGTAGAGGGCTTGTCGGGCGGCGTGGCGACCTCCGTAGATCGCACGTTTCCCGCGCAAGGTGCCGCTGTCCCGATTGAATGGCGCGAGCCCGGCCAAGGCAGCGGCCTGGTGGCGGTTGAGGGTGCCGAGTTCGGGCATGGAGGCGAGCAGCGAGACGGCTGTGAGCTGTCCTACGCCTTTGACTTCGACCAGAGCGGCAACAGCCCGCTTCAAGAGAGGGCTGGCTTTGATGGCGACAGCGATGAGCTTCTCCACCTTCACGATCTGGGCCTTGAGGCTGCGGATCCGGCTCTTGATGAGCGCAGTGATGGCTTTGGGCTTCGCATGTTCGTTTTGCATTTCCTCGCGTCCCAGATCGTCTAGGAGGTGGCGCCGGTAGTTCACGAGGGCGATGATTTCCTCAAGCTTCGGATCGACGGGTGGAGTCTCTGTCGGACGGAAAGTGGCTCCGAAATCGGCGAGGATGGAAGCGTCGATGGCATCGGTTTTGGCAAGCAGTCCCTTGGCTCGGGCAAAGTTGCGGACTTGCCGGGGATTGAGCCGGGAACATCTGATATGGTGACTCTGGAGCGAATCGAGAAGCGCCTTATCGTAGCCTCCGGTGGCTTCAAAGACGACGTGGATCTGCCTGTATGTGGCGAGGTGTTTGAGCAGGCTCTTGAGGCCGGAGCCATCATTGGAGAGCTTGGCGGGCAAGCTGACCGACGGATCAAGGCTGTGGAGCTGGAGTTCGGATTTGGAGACGTCAATGCCGATCCAGAGGGTGTCCGAGTCGGTTTTCGAGTTGTGGTTTGGGGCGTGTGTGGTCATTCTCTTCCTTGCGGTTACGGGCTCGGAAGGACTCGCATCCTTCGGGCGCTTTCAACTGTTCGAGATACGACCGCAGAGGGAAGCCGCTGACCAAGCTGTCGCACGTGGAGGAGACTCCACAAGAAATGTCACGGTCTCGCGGTTCCCGCATCCTCTTCCCCCGGCCGGGGGAAGAGGATGCCCTTGCGGTCCCAACGAAGAAGACGTTACCACCCTCTTCGAAAGCAGGGAAAGACTACCTTGGTTTCAAGAAGCAAGGAATGTCGCGACTCCATTACGCTTTGAACTTTCCTCCGGTCTCATGGGTGCGTCCTATGACGGCGAGGGTCTCGAGGAGTTCCTGGAGGTCTTCCGCTTTGGCGCGGGAGAAGCGTTTTGACAGTATCGTCAAAAGCGCATCAGGGCGGAGAGTGCGCGTCCAGAGCACCCCGAACGAGGTGCCTTACCCGCCGCTCAGACCGCTCATCTTGCTGGATTGCTCGGTCATTTCCAAGATGGCGATCACCTGATGGAAATGACCTCCACTGCTTTATTTCCCCTCAAATTCCCGTCATCGGGAACGCCCGTCTTCCTGAGCATGAAATAGGTCGGCTCGCCTTTCGTCTTTTGAATACTTAACTCCTTTGGCACGGTCATGGAGTTGAGATGATAGGAAGTTCCGTATCGCTTTCCTCCGACTGCGCCCACCGCCAAGGACCCACTCGCCGGATCACCGCTTTTCACGGCCTGCAAAAGGATCGTGTAATCGCCACTGATCCCTTCGGGGGAGCCGAGAGGTCGATGCTCGATTTCCAATTCATTCTTTCCTGATTCATTGAGCTTCTTTGCTCCAGCCTCCAAGTCATAGGCCAGGCGGGTTGCCGCGTCCGTCGCCACATTGCAAGCTGACAGGAATGCCAGCGCAGCGAGAACAGCAATTGTTTGTAAATATTTCATGGTCGGTATTTTCTCAACTTGAACGAATCGGCCACGCAGGGCGAGATGCAAGCCCGAATCCAAACTGGAGCGTTACCCGCCGTTTGATGGAGCGTCTTCCGCTTGGTATTGATTCGGTTATTGTTGATCGAAACGACCGCTTTTGTCTCTTACTGATTCATCGCTCTTGACCCCTGGGCAAATATGTCCTGATTCAGTTTCTTTGGAACATACCGCTCTTGGCTGCCATCTGCCGTAAAAGCCTCTCCCAAACTCAAGTGACACCCGGCCTCCTGAAGGACATTGGGGGAGTTTGAGTTGGAAAAGTCTCAAGACCATTTGTTCAGTCGCTTCAAGATCTCGCCAAGAAAATGGGGCGTTAGGATCAATGCCACAACTCGCAATTGCTTGGTTATAGTTGCGTAATTGCAGGCAGCAGGTTGCTCGATCACTCCCCGTCTTCCACAGGTAGCCGAGAGCACAGACACCCGCAACTACTGCCAGCGCCAGAACTCTTGTCACAATTTTCAAGGGACAATGAACGGGAATCTTCAATTTTTTTCTGCGTTAGAGTAATGGCAAACCCACTTGCGGGAGCCAGTATTTTCTCAATATTTTGTCAGAGCATCTGTATTCAGATCGCGCTGGGCTTCCTCGGTGCCATGTTCCACCGGGTGGAGCCGCTGAGGGTCCATGCGGGCGATCTTGGCCAGCATGCGGGCGTCGTTCTTGTCGCTCTTGCGGTCGCTGGTGTAGATGGCGCGAAGCTTGCGGGGATTGGCCACGAAAACCTCGTGGCCGAGATCCGCGAGGAAACGCTTGATCCACGGGCTGTGTGAGCCGACTTCGAAGGCGATGCGCGCGCCGGGATGTTTTTGAGAGAGCCGGCGGAGTGACTCGCGGTGGTTGGTGATGGTGCGCTCGTCAACGATCTCGCCGTCCTGGTTGAGCACGCAGAGGGCATGCTTCTTGTCGCCGAGATCAAGTCCGATGGTGATGAGTGGAATTTTGGTTGTCATGGCAGTGTGGAGCTTATCACAGCGCTCAAGCGCCGTCGCTCACTGCCTTCTCATCTAATCTTGTTCGCCTTCTTGGTTTTCTATGGGGCCGATGTCCATCCCGTCATAGGAATCAACACCATGCCGAGCTGCGAGAAGGTATAGTACGTCGTTGCGTTGATCCAAGGTCTGAGGGGTGTGAATCTCCTCACGTTCTACGTGCAGCCACCACTTTGGCGGACCATCTTGATCGTCTTGCCCAGATTGATACAGATCGACGAATCGATATCCATCTCTAACCAGTTCTTGACGGACTGCTTCAAGTGCTTTCGGCTCATGATTGGTAAAGAAATACCCCCACAGCATCTTCTCGCTTAAATTCCAGTCACTCTTCTCCTTGATGTTATTGAACATCGCTTCGAGTTGGTGGATCGTAATATTCTTACCTGGAATCGCTTCATTCATCATCTTTGGCTTCGTATTCGGGTTGTCATATTTCTTTTCGTGGCATGCTACCAGAAAGAGTGCGACAAGAAATGCTATTCTATTCATTCTTCTGGCGAACGACCCCAAGCTCAGCGACGGCGGAGCGTGGCGCGGCGCGTGCCCAACGGTGGAACGAACGACAGACGCCCAAATGGAGCTGCCGCTCCGCTCGCAGAAAGCACGCGCCGTGACACGCGGAGCCGTTCGCTGCAGCGCATGGTTAGGCGTTCGGTCGGATTTCATTGGCGCGTGAATACTGGAAGAACTCTTCCTGCATGGCGAGTAGCTTCTCGGGCTTGCCGTGCTTGTAGTCTCGGAACGGCGGAAGAAACCGAAAGACTCTCGCACGGTGAAACGGTCGAAAGACCACGCCCATCGGGTTGAAGTCGCTCCGCCCGCCGAAGTGCTTAAAAGCTGCGACTGCTAACGAACGCCGCCATGACCGACTGCTCCGCTGCGACCAGTTGAGAACCACGGCCCGCTCGCGTATAACAGGAAGAATGTGCTGCTCGATGTAGTCGTGCCAAATGGGACTGTCTGAATAGACGAACAAGATGTGCTTGTCGCGTGGGAGCCACAGTAACCAGACCGCAAGGTAAATGCAGACTGTCGCAAGAAGGTAGAAAACCAGCCAAAGCAGAAGAAGCGGAATCCAAAGCGGTGACAGCACGATGAGAGCGAGGCCTCCCAACGCCGTGTAAATCGTGTCCTTGGGTTTAGCTTGCGCTGTCATTGCTCGGGAGAGGTGCGAGAACGCCTAACGACCCCAAGCTCAGAGACGGCGGAGCGTGGCGCGGCGCGTGCCCAACCGTGGCACGAACGAAAGACGCCCAAATGTAGCTGACGCTCCGCTCGCAGAAAGCACGCGCCGTGACACGCGGAGCCGTTCGCTGCAGCGCATGGTTAGGCGACGTTCGATTGGAGTAGATTGAAGGCACGGCGGTAGGAAGAAACGTCTGCAACTGTCTTGGCTGTGAGCTGAGTAAAGCGGCCTTGGCGGCGTAAATACCACTCGGAAGGGTCATGGCGTGAGCGTGAAATCAAAAGGGTCTTGCGCTCGGCACCCACGGCAGACTTGAGGAGGCTGATGAAGTCGTCGATGGGAAAGAGAAAGATGTCGCCGCGATAACCGATGTCCTCGGCAAAGACAAAGCAGATGAAGAAATCGGTGCGCCCGGCGAGACTGTCGAAGGCGTCGTGCTGGAAGAAACGCCACGAAGTAATGTCGAAAAGCTCCCGCTCCCATTTCGGGCCGCAGTGATAGAGCTTGCCATACTTGACTTGGACTTCGCGATAGGTGACGCACTGCTCGACACGGCGGCGCAGAATGAAGTCAACCTTGTCCACGTCGAGAAAGCGTGAATACGGGTTCCAGCCCTGCTCGAAGAACTCAAACTGCGCGTAAGTCTCGCCGAGAATCTCATAGTGACCGGCTTTCTGTCGGAGGGTTTTGTGGGCTTTCGCTTCACTCATGCGTGTGGCAAGTCGCCTAACGATAGAGCGCATCCACGGCGGGATGGAAGCTCGAATTCAATTTGACGGCTTATCGCCGTTGGATGGCGCGGCTTGTTCTGCTTGGGTTGATCGCTTCGGAGGATAGTGGATCACTCCTAATCCAACACTAAACGGAGCTTCATTACCCACCTCAAATCGGTGATGACCAGATAAGGTGCTACCTCGTCGGACCATTCTGTAAAAGCCATGTTCTCTTTCGACGCGAAAGTAATCAAATCGTGAATCTGAGCCGACGTAATGGATCTGCCCCCTAAATCCCTTCAGAGCTGCCATGCTTAACTCGAAAGCTTGCTTCGAATAGTTGACGTCATGAAGATTGGAAACGACATCATTACGATTATTGGGAAAGGGCGTCGCACATCCTGTGAGCAAGATCGATGCCGCCACTACAACTCTTGCGGATAAACGACTATTGATAAGGATTCTTTTCATTTTCTTAGCAGAACGTCTAAGCGCTGGCACCGCTGGGGCGGGGGTGAGCGTCGAAACGGGATGGCGGGTTAAAGTTACGGAAAGCTTGGCCGACAGAGCAGCCCCAGCGGTTGTCCAGCCGCGCCTTGTTCGCCTTCTTGTTATCCATGGTGAGCCTCCCGATGGCAGTTGGGGCACAAGGCAGCAGCATTGGCGATGGTGTCCTCACCTCCTTGGCTTAGCGGCGTCCTGTGATGAACCTCAAGAAACGGTGAACCGTCGGAACGCCGTGTGAATGGAGCCGCTCGTCCGCACTGCTCGCAGACTCCGGCAGCGCGGCGGAGCACAGCCACGATGACATGTGGGCTGCGGCGGAAACCAAGCGACACGATCTGAATGCGCTCTGGAAGTTTGGGAGCCTTCGATGCCAGCCGCTGCAACTCTGAGGCCGGAAGCAATGCAGCCTTGGCCACCTCGGCGGCAAGCTCGACGGCCGCTCTATCCTGTGTCTGCGATGGCAAACTGAGAAGGTCGCCAATGTCATAAACTTCGCTCCATCCTCCCGATCTGGTGCGCTTCTTCAGTGGCAAGTCATCGCTGCACTTCGTGAGCAAGCTCGTCGAATATAGCGTGTCCAATAGGAGAAGATTCCGAATCGTGACGAGGTTCACGGCGGTCTCTCCAACCTCCTCGACTCCCTCAAAGAGGTTGGTCTCTCCCGGCTGGTAGCGGCTCAAATGACGGTTGACCACCTTCCGGCGCGCCTGCGTCATCTCTCGCTTGTCCTCCCAGCCGATAATCTCAGCGGTATAGCAAATCTGTGAGAGGTTCGCGGTGGTGGAAATATAAAGCCGAACCGGAGCATCTGGCGTTGGCGGACGACCCCGAAGCATCGTAATCACCACTCCCTTGTATGGCTGGAGGAACGAATCACCACCGCCTCGCTCTTCCTGCGCTGCGACGATCTCCTGAAGGACAGTGTCGTAGATGCCATTGATGAAGAGAGCGTTTGTCATGTATTTCTTGGCGAACAGTTATTCGACGACTGGTCGTGATGGTTCGCGACGAGTCGTCTTGCATCGCGACTTTCTCGGCTTCATCACTCGAAGGTGCGTGAATCTCCTGACCTTGGCAATTTCGAAAAATTGCGAAGGTCAGTCTTCATCCGGGAAAATCAGCGTCACGCGTGGGGAAGAGCGCCGGAGACACGAGGCAGTGGGTCCGTCCTGGCAGGTGCGAGGAGTGACCCGTCCGGAGCGGAGGGCAAGAAGCGTGAAAGTAGGCGGGACTGGAGAGGGAAAGCCACGGCGGTTCCAAATGGGGATCCGCCCAAACCGGGTGGTTAGAAATCGAGTGGGCTTCGGACGCTGAGGCCGGGTTTGTTCAGGACATGGGTGTAGATCTGGGTGGT
>JANOBS010000369.1:0-10874 GCA_031411755.1 Luteolibacter sp.
AACCAATCGCCCTCGCTGGTGTAGCTCGATCTCTCGGGCTCGCTGTCGTATTCAACGAGCGCATCGTAACGACCGAAGAACACGTCCTTCACGTCGTTCCATTTCCCGAAGTCGAAGCGATCAGGTCCCGGCGCGATCGAGCCCGAATCATAGGCGCGTTGGCCATAGTTTCCACTTCGGGAAAAGAAGCGTGCATCGCGGTTGCGGATCTCATCGGCAGGCGACCACGTTTCCCCGTCGCGTTGAAACAGATCCACACCCTTCTGCGCCATCTCAACGTCGTAGGCAGTGTGATTGAACGGCGAGTCGAGCATGATGCCGACCTGCTTGGCATCGGCGGCGCTGACGAAGTTCTGCCAGGCCGTCATCGCGGCGGCGCGGTTGGTCGGATTGCGGATGGGATCAGGAAGCGCGCCATTGTAGTTCGCCGACATGAGCGGATTCACCTCGAAGAAATTCTTCACCGCGTAGGGACTGCCGGGATCGTAGGGCGTGCTGGTCGAAGGGAAGTTCTCACGACCGTCGATGCCGTTGGGATGGATCGGCTGGAACCAGAGCCAGTTGCAGCCGAGATTTTTCAGGTAGTCGAGATCCCAGTGGTTATTGGCATTGTGAGGAGCGCCGCTGGCATTGTGGAGATCCTCAAGCGTGGAGCGGGTCGCGAAGGTGCTGCCGCTGGCCTCGATATTGAAGACATTGATTTCATAAAGGCGCACGTCACGAGCGGTGACCGGAGCCCCAACGACACAGTGATCGCGGAGGCCATACCATTGCCAGGTGGCGGGGCTGTCGGAAGTCTTGAAGCGGGCGGAAACACGGTAGGCTCCGGTTTTCGCCACCGGCGCCGTGAGTTCCCAAACGCCGCCACCGATCGAGGTCATGTTCAGCGGCGCGAAATAGTGGCCGGTCACGGGATCGGTATCGCCCGCAGAGTCGGTGACGGTATTTCCATTCGGAGCCACAACGCCATCGGGATAGCCATCGGCATTCTTGTCGGTGTTTGCCAGGTCGCGGCGGTTCACGTTGGTCCACAGTTCGACATCCGTCACGTTCGCCACGCCGGGCGTGAAACGGAACGTGATCGGGACGGTGGTGCCTGCGACCTCGTCAATGAAGACATGGCTGGTCGTGTATTCGGCACTACGGTTTGGCACATAGCCGGGAGTCGTGACCGTAAGTGTCCCGACGGCGCCAGCGAGTCCGGCGGTGAGGAAGAGAAGAACGAGGGCTTTCATGAAATCAGGGGGCCGGGGTGATGAGCATCCGGAAGAAGCGTTTCGGCAACCCCGAGGTATCATCGATCTGGAGCAGGCCGGGAACGGCATCGGGCGCGGTGATCACGAGATCGCCGAAGTTCGCCCAGGCAGTGAGTGCGATCGACGACTGGAGCTGATACTGGCGGCCGGGAAGCGTGGGAAAGGTGAGGCGCACGCCGCCACTGATCGAGGCGATGCCGACCCTCGGGAACGAGGAAAGATCGGCGATCTGGGGATTCATGCCGACCAACCATTCGATGATGTTCTTCACACCATCGCCATCGGGATCTCCATCGGCTCCGTTGACGCCAACCGCGCTGCCGTCATCGAGCCCGTTCGCGGATTCCCAAGCCGTCGGGAGTCCGTCGAGATCGCCATCGGTGACCACGGTGGAAAGCGAGAGCCCGACGACGAAGGACGAGGCCTGGCTTTCCATTTCGATCTGCTGGGTCTGTGCCTGGTTGCGGAGGCGGATCGTATCAAAAGAGGACACGTCATCATCGGTGGCGAGGGATTGCCAGGTCACGTCCGAGATCGCCTGCACGCGGGCTCTGGTGAAGGCGATCGGCGAGCGGTTGCTGAGTTCCACCGCGCCGCCTGTTAGAGCGGGGGTGGAAAGGTGGGCCTGACCGGAAACGAGCAGGTCATCGAGGTCCGGGCTGAGACCGAAACGGACGAAGAGTTTCGTGACCGCGCCGGAGAGCTGGTAGGAGGCTTCGAGTGAATCGCCGCCAGTGGTCAGGCGGATCGTTTTCACGATGGTTCCCGCTGGATTGGTGAACTGCCAGCCGGTGCCCGAGGACGCGGGTGCGACGCTGTAGAGCGCGTTGACGAAGCTGTCGGCTCCGCCGGTGCTGCCGGCCCACCAGTCCTTGAAGGCGCTGGTGCGGTAGGCTCCCACGCTGCCATTCGCGCCGTGATTGGTGGAGCCTTCGAACTCCGTTTCCGATCCGCTGAAGGAGAGTTGGTTTCCGATCACCTGCCGGACCTGACCGCTGAGGGGATCCCTTGCCCAAGCGGCGACGCAGCGTCCTCCGATGGCTTCGAAGACGGAGTAGACGCGATTGTTGGAAAGGATGAACTCGTTCTCGCCATCGAGATCGACATCGGAGGACAAGGCCAGGGCGATGGCAGGTGGCGACGAGGCCCAGGCCTGCACGCCTGCATAGACCGCAGCGAAGCGCGACTGCGATTGGGCCTGACGAGTCGAGGCGGCGAGCGTGTCGTAGGAGGTGTCCGTGTTGATGAAGTCGCCGGTGGAGTAGGTGCTGAGGTCGCCATTGTCCTCATCGTGCCAGCCGGCGAGGAACTGCGAGGCGTGATAGGTGCCACGCGCCAACCTGCCGAGCGGAGTGTTGCCAATGACCGACACCGAATTCCATGCCTCGCGCGTGATGCCCACGCCTCCCGGACCGAACTGCTGGACGCCGTAAAAATTGTCCGCGCCACCGCGGTTGATCGGCACGCCAGGGCGGATCGTGAAGACCTTATCGCGCAGGCTTTCCTCCTGGGCGCTCCCGAACCACCAATGATCGTAGGTGCCCTGCGTGGCGTGATCGAGCCACAGCGGGGCCTGCTTGCGGGCGAAAACGACCGAGTTCCCGCGATTGATCGAGGCAAAGGTGTCGCCATTTCCGTCGGGCGGAATGGAAAGATCCACCTGCCCCGCCGCGACCTGCTCGGGGCCGACGAGTTCGATCCACGGACGGCTGGCGAGCCAGGCGATGTTCGCGTCGTAGGCATCGGCGCTGGCCTTGGTGCGGAAGTCGGAGAGATCGCTGGAAAGGATGAGCATCTGGTGCTGCTCGCCGCTGCGGGACTTCCGCGAGAGGAGCTGGCGGAGATTCACATCGATTCCGGAGTCGGTGTTCCTGAAGCGGAATTCCGACGCGCGATCGTTGATGACCATCGCCTTCACGCCGTTGATCTGATTGATGCGGTAGCCGTCATCCACCAGCGCGGTGGCCCGACCGAACTGGCCGGAGAGATGGCGGAACTGGTCGATGAAAACGTGATTGAATCCAGCGGCGGAAACCTTGGCCAGCACGCCTTCATCCATTACCCTTTCAGGCACCCAGAAGACATGCGACGAGGGGGCAACGCCATAGATGCCTTGAAGGACGCGCGAGGAAAGGCTGATGCTGTCGTTGATCGCGGCCTGGCTGAAGTAGGGCAGCGGCGAGTCGGCGAAGGTGGTGGAGATCAGCTCGACGGTGCCATCCGCCGCGAGCTGGCCGATGCGTTGGTTGAACGCGGGGCCATCACGCCAGGGCTTCGAGGCCGCGGGGTCGACGGACGCCCATTGCAGCGCCGAGGCGAGTGTCGGGGTCACGTGCAGTCCGAGCTTCGCCGCGTAGGCGTCATGCACATCGAAGGGGCGGTAGTAACCCGCACCAACGCCGTCATTGAGCCGCTGCTGGATTTGTGAACCGGGAAGGATCGGCTCGTTGCCGTGGATGACCGACATCACCTTGGCGCGCTTGCCGCGATCCGGACCGTTGTAGCTGAACCAGGTGCGCAGTTCGCTGTTCTGGGAAATGTAGCTTTGATCGCGCCAGTAGTCCTCAGCCAGCCAGTCGTCATAGATGGTATCGCGGATGTCACTGCGGCCACCGAGGTCCCCTGCTCCCTGTGGGCTGTTCTGGGTGCCGTCGCGGGTTGCGAAGACCTGGAATGAAAGCGAGGCCGGGTTGCCGAGCCAGCCCGCATCGCGCAACGCCTGTCGGCTGATCGAGAACTCCACGGCATCAAGCTTGCTGTCAAAGTAGGCCTTTTTGAACCCATTGAGCGAACCAGCGGCACGGCGTTGGACGCCCTTCGAGGTGAGGTCCTGATTGATGCTCGTCGTGTTGTTTCCCGAGTTCGTATCGACGAAGACCGCACCATCGTTCGACTTGTAAACCGCGACGACGGCCTCCCAGCGCATCTGCGTGCCGGTGTCCACCTCGTCAGGCAGGGCATACTCCCCGACTGCGGGGTTGCCACTGTCGATGACGACGTAGAGATCGAGGTTCGCCTCTTCGGCGTATGGTTTTAGATCCTGGAGATCGACTCGGAAATAGAACTCACCGGTGCCGCCTGCGACCGGATCGCCTCCGTCGCGTGCGTAGAAGGCGACGATGTCGCGCGAGCTGTCGAAGCCATCGTTGGCGAGGTAGGTGTCGCCGCCTTGATTGCCAGAGCCATCACCCTCGAACTGATCGAGCACGACCAAGTCATTGGCTTTCCAATCGGTGAACTCCTGGTGGTTCGTCACCGCGCCACGGACGATGGCTTCCGCCTCGGAGACCGGCCCAATGGTGATCTTTTCTCCTGCAAATGGCGGGATCGTGTTGTCCACACGTGGATCGGTGCCGGCGACGAGTTCCTGGAGGTTGGTGAGGCTGTCATGATCGGGATCGCCGGACGCGCCGTTGTCGGGGTTCGGTGTGCTGCCATCGAAGGCGACCGTGCCGTTGTCGAGCGGGTTGAGCGCGTAGCGGACTTCCCACGAATCGGAGAGGCCGTCGCCATCGGTATCCGCGTTGAGGGCGTTGGTTTCGGTCCAGATTTCACCGGACTGCCAGACACGATCCAGATTGGAATCTCCGGTGATCGTTCCGGAAAAATCCTTGTCCTCACCGGAGCCATCGGAGAGTCCGTCGCCATCGCTGTCGGGATTTCCCGGATCGGTTTCCAACCAGGTTTCCCCGAGGTTCATCTTCCCATCCGGCCACGAACGGCCCAGCCACGGATCGAAATTGACCGGCAGCGTCTGGCCATCGCCATCCACCCAGCCATTGCGGTTGGCATCCTCGACGCCATCCAACAAGCCATCGCCATCCGAGTCGGGATTTCCCGGATCGGTCATCGAGCCACGGAGCAGCTTGGCGCGATCACCCCCTTCACTGGCGCTGTTGACGCCGGGCACTTTGCCGAGGTTGTCGAGGGTGTTGTAAAACGGTGGATCGAGATCGCCGATGAAGTCGGGAAATCCGTCGCCGTTGGTGTCAGTGATCGCCGTATCCGGGCCGGGTTGACGCCATCCGGACTCCAGCCCATCCGGCAGTCCGTCGCCATCGGTGTCCGGCATCAGCGGCTGGGAATGTCCGTAGACATTGGAGATATGAACGTCGCTATTCGTCCACGTCTCCGGGTTGGCATTGTAGTTCGGATGATCGGTCGGATAGCCATTCGGCAAAGGCGTCAAGGTGCCCTCGTCCACATCCGCGAGACCGTCGTTGTCATCGTCGAGATCGTTCGGATTTTCCGAAGCGAGCTGTCGACGGATCACAGTCGCATTTCGCCGATCCGTAGCGGAACCACCAGGTCCCGACGCGGTCGCGATCAGACGGAAGGTTCCCGGAGTATTGATCGTCCAGATGAAATCCCAGAACGCACTCGACCCCTGAAGCGTTGGCTGGATGCCGGTGGCCACCGTGTCGGCATCGACGGCTGTTAGAACGCCGGTGCCCAGTTCGAAGGCGAGATTCACCGCTGTGGCATTGGCGCTGGTTTCCACCCTCACCGTGTAGGGCAGGGTGTCCGCTCCGGGCCCGTCCGGCAGGATGATTTCCACCAGCTTGCCGTTGCTGTCGTATTCCTGTGGCTGGAGAATCGTGACGCGCGGCAGGGTGCTGGGCGCGGCTTTTACGCGACGCGTGGCCACAAGATCGGAAAGCAGCCCAGGACGGTCGTAGGTGATCTCGATGCGATGAAGGAAATCGTTCACGCCGTTGAAAAGATTCGGCACGCTGAAGGCCAGCGCGTGATACTCCGCGGTCTCGTTGTAGAGGATGGTGAACGCCGCACGATCCAGCACCTGCACGCCAGCAGGCCAGCCTTCATTTGCTCCGTATCGAACGGTGAAGCGCTCCTTCAGGGTCGCCGTGTCGATGCCATCCGCGAGGCTTTTCGTGAAGTAGGCTTTCACGACATAGGAGCCGTCAATCGTCGCGCCTTCTGCCTGTGGATAGGCGACGAACAATCTGAGATCGGGACCGCGAGTCTGAACCGTGCGGGTCAGTGTGGTAAAATGGCCGGCCACATCGGTCAGCTCCATGTCGTCCGCAGAGCTGAGCTCTTTCAAACGCACCGCGATCGTCGCGCTGCCGGTGGCGGGGATGTTGACGTAGTTGAAACGCCATTCACGAACGTAAGAAGGATTGGAAGGGGTGATCGAAAGCGAGGGCGTGATCTCGGTGGCCTGCACCCAAGCGCCGTTGCCATTCGTCGCACCGGTGGCGGAGTCGTCGTTGCTGGACTCGCCATCCGTCACGCGATACCAGACCTCGCGCACCGAATTGTCGGTCCGCACGACCGCTCCGTATTCGCTGCCGCCGATCTGCTCGCCATCGGAACCCGGGAAAACGATCTGCCCTCCCGGTGCGGCGGCGTCGTAGTAAAAGCTCTGCGCGAAGGTGTTATAGAGGGAGGCTTTCCCATCGCGTTTCAGGAAGGCGCGACCCCGGATGATGTGGAAGCCTTCTTCGAGACCCGTCGTGGTGGAGTTGTAGTCGCCATGGACCGAGTAGCTCAGCGTTGAGGCATTGATGGAAGGTGTCTCGAAGACCGTCATCATGCGCTTTTTCCGATACACCGAGTCAGGGCCTGAGGGATAGATGCTCGATGATCCTTCCTTGAGGATGCCGACCTTGTACTTGAACACGCTGCCGGACGAGGGCTTGGCAATGTTCGAGGTCATCCACCAGTCGTTGGTGTCCTGGTTGTGGCTGAAGGCCATTTCGGAAACCTTCGTCGTGCCGGTGCCGCTGCCGCCCGCGCCTTCGGGATTGGTGCCGTCAGTGGTGTAGTAGCAGAACATCTTGAAGCCGCTGCCCACGCCGTTTGGCTTTGCCCAGATCGACAGGGTGGTGGCGTTTTCAACGAACTGCTGTGGAACATTTCCACCCGGCCAGCCACCCGAAGGAGCGCCGCCGACCGCCTGGGCGGGATCGTGATAAAGGAACGACGCCTGGTTCCCACCGTCGGTTGAGAAATTGTTGGAGGCTGTCGGACCGTTGACGAACGTGTAGACGCCGCTGCCGATCGTGGTGACGTAGGTCTCGGCTCCGGGCGAGCCGTATTGGTTGCGGCTGGTGTCGCGCGCGGCGAATTTCTCGACCTGCTGGCGGCGAACGAAATTCGGTTGCTCGTAACCGAGGAACGAATCGTTGGAGACCGCAGGTGGATTGTCGCGGTAAAGCGGGTCGGCATTTCCGAAGGGGCGGGTGCCGTTGAGGTCGATTCCACCATCGAGACGCAGCAGGATGTTTTCGGCGGAGCCATCGGCGCGGGCCACGAATTTCAGGCCCGAGGCAGAGGTGACGCGTGGGATGGAAACGGTGTAGGCATAATCGGTGTTGCTGACGTCGGCGACTCCGTTCGGGTTGAAGGCAGGATCGCCATCGGGGCCGTCGCGACGTACGACATCCACCGTAGGAGCCTTCTGCCCGCCCTGGAGGATGGTGATCGGCTGGCCGCCCGCGGACTTCCAGAGATCAGATTCCTCAGGAGTGCGCGGGGCGAAAACGAAGTAGCTGCCCTTGTCCACCGTCACGCCGCCCAGCGAGGACGCGTAGGTGTAGAAGCCGGTCTGGCTGCCATAGCCGCGTGCGTATTGATGGAGATACTCGTCATTGGTGTTGGGATTGTTTTCCGAACCTCCGCCCGCTTGGGAAGGAAACGAGGTGCCTCCCTGGATCGCCACGCCGCTGGAGTAGTTGTCATTCACCGCGATGAGCATCGTGACACCCTTGCGCTCCTTCAGGGCCTGATTGCTTTCACTGAAACTGCGGTCATCAATGCGCTCGTATGAAACCAAGTCGCTGCCGCTCCAGCGTCCGCGCTGCCACCCACGGGCGAAGTCCTGATGCACCCGCAGCAGGTTGGGAATCCGAGAGTCGCCCCACTGGCCGAGGAAGGCGGTGTTCGCATGACGAGGAAAGGCTCCGCCGCTTTCTCCGAGGGTTTCGGCATGATGATTGCCATCGGTGTAGATCAGCGGCAGACCGGCGCGCGTGAGGTAGAAGGCATGCTGGAGCTCCCGGCGCGCGGCGTAGTCGTTGTCATGGCTCTGCGCGTGCGTGACGGCGACCGATGCCGGAAAGCCGCCGAAGCCGGAGCCATCGTAGCCGGTGAGGCCCGAAGATGGATTGCCCAGCAGGTTGTTGAAATTCGAGCGAAGATCGTTGTCGACCAACCGCATGCCGGAGTCGATGTAGGACGAGTAGGCCGGCGGTTGGCCGAGATGCTCGCCGAAGAGCATGGCATCGTCACGGCCCTGCTCGGTATTGAAGACGCTGTCGCGATGGTTTCCCCAGTCGGAAAAGCCGCGCGTGAGATTGAACTGGACCTGCACCTGGCCGGTGTAGCCGTAAGAGGAGGAATCCTTGTCCACGCCGTAGGTGGCTCCGAAGAAATCCGCAGGCGTGTGCTTCACCGCATCGAGCCGAAGACCATCGGCGCGGGTGCGGTCGATCTGCCAGCGAGCGGCGCGATGCAGCATGTCCTCGACGCGTTCCGAGTAGAATGAGGCGTTCGCTGCGATGAGGCCGGTGGTGATGCCATTGCCGGGCCCGAAGCCGACATAGCTGCCCTGGCCGCTGGCGTGCCTCTGGCCGGAGCCGGTCGGAAGATAGCAGTAGTACTCCGGGTTGGCGGGATGCCTGACGAACTCGATCTTCTTGATCGTGCTGCCCTCGGTGAGCCCGTGGTTGAAATTGGTGGTGCCGGGTTCGGTGGAAATATCGATCAGGTCGGCCAGCCCGAGGTTCTGCACCTGCCAGGCATCGCTCCAACTGCGGGTGTTGTCCCACTTGCGGTAAAAGCCGTCCTCCGTTTTCCGAAGGTGGAAATCCTCCGGCAGGAATCCGGGGTAGAGGTCGATCGGCGTAGTGGCGTCGTATCCGGGGATATCGAACGCGTTGTGATTCATCACATTGTCGAAATAGATGCGGATCCCGAAACGATGCGCCACTTTGACCAGTTCGAGCAGTTCCGCCTCGGTGCCATAGCGGGTGCGGACACTGCCGCGCTGGTCCTTCGATCCGAGGTCGAACCGGTCCCAGCAATCGTAACCCACTGACAGCCCACCAGAGCCCTTCGTCGGCGGTGGCAGCCACAGCGAGTCATACCCGGCCTCCGCCAGCTCGGGCATCTTACGAGTGATCTCCGCCCAGCTCGTATTGAAATACTGGAGCATAGCCTCACCCGCCGCGGGCACGGCCAAGCCAAGGCCGAGCAGGCCGGAAATCACGAGCAGGCGAAGTCTGGAAATCATGGGTTTTGGAAAAGGAGGCAACACCTCCTCAACAGGGTTTCAGAAAAGGAAACTCCGGGGGAGGCGGAGGTTTCCCAACGTGGACCCAGGGAAGCCTTGCCGCAACGGAAAAGCTCGATGGAACAGGCAATTGCGGCCTATTTATCGAGCACATGCTGTTTGCGGCAAACACTCCTTTGAGTCGTCTTGATAAGTGTCACTAAAATGAGTTGGCGGCAACGGACCCGACATTGTACTGTTCAACCTATGGAGTCGCGACCGACCCTTCAGCACATTGCCGATGCCGCAGGCGTCGGGAAGTCCACTGTTTCCCTGGCGCTGCGGAACGATCCCCGGCTACTGGAGGCGACCCGCCAGCGAATCCAGGCGATCGCCGAAAAGCTCGGCTACAAAGCGAACCCGACCGTAGCCGCACTGATGGCTCAGCTACGCGCCAGCCGCACCCAGAAATTCCAGGCCACCCTCGGCTTGATCAATGCTTCCAGCGAGCGCGACAAGCTAAGCGAATTCCAAACCTTCCGCGACTGGGTCAGCGGCTGCAAGCACCGGGGCAGCCAGCTCGGCTACGCCCTCGACGAGTTCTGGCTGTGGGAGCCCGGCATCGATGCCAAACGCCTCGCCAATATCCTGAACTCCCGCGGCATCCGTGGGCTGATCGTCACCGGAGTGCTCAACGACGGTCTGCTGTCAGCGGAATTCAGCCCGATCTGGACGCAGTTCGCCTGCGTCGTCGTCGGCGTGCGAACCACACGTCCCAAGCTCCACTGCGCGAGCAACGACCAGTATGCCACCTCGCTCGACAGCTTTCAGGAAGCCATCGCCCTCGGCTACCAGCGCCCCGGCCTCGTGATTGAGAGGAAAGTGGACGAAAACCTCAACGGTCGCTTCAGCGCGGGCTTTTTAATGGGCCAGCTCCAACTGTCGGCCGCGAACCGGATTCCAACCTGCGATTTCAACCGCGAGGACCCGAAGTCATTCGAGGAATGGTTCAGTAAACACCAACCAGACGTCATCATCACCCTCCACGCCGAGCTGAAAGCCTGGCTGCCAAAGCTGAAAATTACCGTGCCGGAGCAGGTCGGCCTCATTCACCTCGACCGCAACGTGGACATGACGGATTGGGCCGGCATGAACCAGAACAACGATCACGTTGGAGTCGCAGCGCTCGACATGCTCGTCGGTGCACTGCATCGCGCCGAGTTTGGCATCCCCTCCTTCGCGAAATCGATGATGATCGAGAGCGACTGGGTACCGGGTGCCACCGTCAGCCGGAGAAGCTGAAGGCTCCTGCCAACGATGACGACCGGAAGATCCCGCCCGATCAACGGCGGCGACGACCGGCAAGACTAGCGGTCGCG
>JANOBS010000370.1:0-3864 GCA_031411755.1 Luteolibacter sp.
GCCTCGCCGCCGCTGCGCTCCAGCAGTCGAAATCGCAGGTTTCCTACGACGAAACCTACCGCCAGATCAGCTACCCGAACGGCGACATCCCGGCGGACAAAGGCAAGGCCGAGGATGTGATCATTCGTGGCTTCCGTGCGATGGGCACCGACCTCCAGCAGCTCGTCCATGAGGACATGGAAAAGAATTTTCGCGAGTATCCCGCCTTTTTTGGCGCCACCGCGCCGGACGCCAGCATCGACCACCGCCGCGCGGCAAACTTGAAGCGTTTCTTCGAGCGTCAGGGCGAGACCCTCAGCACCTCGCGCACGCCTTCCGAGTATCTTCCGGGTGACATCGTTATCCTCAGCCATCCCGGTGCCCGCACCGATGGCACCGGCCAGATCCAGATGCACATTGCCGTCGTCGTCCCCGGACCGGCGGACCACGCTACCGAGCCTTGGTTGGTCCACAATCTGGACTCCTCGCCGAAGTGGGAGAACGTCCTGCTCGATTACCAGATCCTCGGCCACTACCGCTTCGCCCGCTGAGGCGATCAGTGGAAACGAAGGAGTCCCCGCCACTCAGCGGCTGAGGAATTTCCGGGAGACCGTGACGTATTTCTCGGCCCAGGATTTCACCTTCTTCTGCTCATCGAGCGAAAGCGTCCGCACCACCTTGCCGGGCGAGCCGATGACCAGTGAACCCGGCGGAATGATGGTGCCGCCGGTGACGAGTGCCCCCGCGCCGATGATCGAGCGTTCCCCGATCACCGCGCCATCGAGGATGATGGCTCCCATGCCGACGAGGACCTCGTCCTTGATCGTGCAGGCATGGATGATGGCGGAGTGGCCGACGGTCACCAGTTCGCCGACGTAGCAGCCATAATCGTCCGCGAGATGGACCACGGCGTTGTCCTGCACGTTCGAACGCGGGCCGATGACGATCTCGTTGATGTCGCCCCGCAGCACTGCGCCATACCAGATGCTGGATTCCTCACCGAGCGTGACCCGACCGATCACATCGGCGCTGGAAGCGATGAAGGCGGAGGGGTGAACGGTCGGCAGAAACTGGTCGAAGGACTCGATGGCCATGGCGGGATGATGCGTGGATCCTGTGCGATGGCGAGCGCGGAGGCATGTGTCGAAATCGTGTCCAAGGCTGTGTTGCCGATGATTACCGGATCACCGATTCCATGGCGGCTTTCAAGGGTGAAGGCCCTCCTTGTATCCCCCGGATCAGTCCTGAAGATGAAACCATTCCCTTTCCTCATGCGCTTTGCTCGTGCCCACCAAGCGCATCCAGTTTCCATGAAAGGCGTGAGGTTCCTGATCGCGGTTACCCTAGGGGTGGGCTTTCCAGGCCATCAAGCGGACGCAGCAGTGGGAGCGGGCGATGTGGCCATCGTCGGCTACAACTCGGCCAATCCCGACGAGTTCCGGATCGTTTTTCTAAACTCTGCCTCGGCAACGGACACGGTCAATTTCACGGACAACGGCTGGTTGAGCTCGGGCTCATTTCGCACGGGTGAAGGCACACTGACCTACACGGTCCAAACGGGAGGGATTTCCGCAGGTTCAACGGTCAACTGGGTCAACGGCCAGTCGATCGCAGGAACCGGATGGAGCAGCAACAATCCCAGCAACTTCGCCTTCAACGCGAGCGGGGACTCCCTGATCGCCTACACCGGTTCTCTGGCCTCCCCGAGCCTCGTCTACGGCCTCCAGCAGGGTACGACCTGGGATGCGAACGCCACCAGCGCAAGCACCTCCGCAGAGCCGGCCACCCTGGTCAGTGGAGTATCCACAGGCACGATCGGTGGGGCGAACGGCTACTACGCGGGCATGACGTCCGGAACCAAGACGCTACTCCAGGTTGCCATCGGCAACAACACGAACTGGATCAGCAGTTCGTCAGCCGTTGCCAGCTCCAACTTCGCGAGTTCCTTTTCCGTTGGTTCCTCCGCCTCCCTGAACTGGGACTCGAATGGAAAAACCGCGGGCACCGGCGGAACGGGCACTTGGGATGCGGCGACCACGAACCGATTTTCCAATTCCGCGAACACCACATTTTTCCGCTGGGTGAATTCCTCGACGGGGAATGACCACACGGCGGTCTTCGGCGGCACGGCAGGCACGGTGAGCGTGGCTTCCGGAGGAGTGACCGCCAGCGGCATCCAGTTCGACACCACCGGATACACCCTTCAGAACAACACGATCAATCTGTCCGCCAGCTCGACGCCAACCATCAACGTCGCCAGCGGAGCCTCTGCCACGATCACCTCCGCGATCGCTTCCACCGGCGGCCTTTCCAAAACCGGTGACGGCGCGCTCACCCTCGGAGGCAGCAGTTCCTACACCGGGGCAACTTCAATTTCAGCGGGATCGCTATTCGTCAACGGCTCCCTATCGAACACCTCCGGCACGACGGTTGCCGACACGGCGACGCTCGGTGGAAACGGCAGCATTGCCAATGGAGTCTCCGTGGCGAGCGGTGGCACGCTGGCCGTCGGGGTGAATGACTCGGACACCAGCATCGGCACGCTCACGCTCGGCAGCCTGGGACTTTCAGGTCTTCTGGAAATGGGAGCCACCGGGGCGCTGACTTACGACAAGTTGATCACCACCGATGCCTTCAGCGTGACCGGCGGCTCGATCGCCTTCCGGACCAGCGGCTACACGGTCGGGTTCAACACCAGCTTCGACCTCGCGGATTTCACCGGCTCTGCCACCGGCGCGACCTTTGATTTCAGCGGGGCCTCGGTCCAGCAATACGGTGCCTGGGACACCTCGGCCTTCGCGTCCTCGGGGGTGATCACCTACGTCCCGGAGCCCGGAGCCGCTCTGCTTGGCGGGCTGGGAGTGCTGTTGCTTCTGCGTCGCCGGCGTTGATTGAGACCGCGGCGGGAAACGACGGCTTGCGAATCCCCTAGGAGCGTGGGAAGAGTCGGCTTGCGAATGGCAATGGGAAACCCCGCCTTGACGGAGTCAAGTGCTGCGCCTAGTTGCCCGCCACTCGTTTTGAACCCTCCCCATGCGTGAAACCCTGATCGTCCTTGGACTCGTCGTGCTCGCCGTGGCACTGCGTACTGCACGCCGGGGATGGCTTAGGAAGGTCGGGGCGTTCACTTTCCTCATCGCCAGCTATTTTTTCGGACGCTTCGTGACCGGCAGCCTGTGGGGCGGTTTAGCCGGGGTGGCGCTGTGGTTTTTCCTGCCATGGATCGAGCTGCTGACCCGGATCCGCCGGATGCGCCTGCCTTTGAACAACCGCCTGCGGCACCGCACGGTGCCCGACCCCGCGTTTTTCCCGAACGCTGTGGAAGCCGCCGCCGCGATGGAAGAGGCAGGCTTCGAGCACGTCACCGACTGCGGCTGGGACTGGTCCGGCATGCAGCAGTTCTTCCGGCTGTTCTGGCATCCCGAGGAAATGGCGGTGGCCGCCGTCTGTCTTTGCGAGCAGAGCGAGGTGGCCTTTGCGTTCATCTCGGTGACCTCCTATGACGAGTCCGGTCGGACCTGGCGGACGACGAACTACCCCTTTTCCCCAACGCTGAAATGCGCGCCCGGCGTGAAATGGAACCACGTCCCCTGCGAGCGGAACTGTTTCCACCAGATCCTCGATGACCATCATCAGTACTTGCTGAGCGTGGGCGTCACCCGCGACGGCCTGCGGATGCCGGACCCCGAGTTGATCGAGGGCCGGATCGAGGAGGAAATGCGCACCCAAGTGCAGCACAACCTTGACGCTGGCATCATCCGTCTCACCGGCGACGGCCATTTCGAATACTCCAACCGCGGCCTGTTCTTCCTCTGGGGCCAGTTCATCAAGGACATGCTCCGGCTCTGCTGAGACTGCGGCGGGCCGCGACTGAGTGGCCAGGGG
>JANOBS010000371.1:0-9302 GCA_031411755.1 Luteolibacter sp.
CGCGTTCAGGTCACGGACGTGCACCGGATCCTTGGTGATGTTGTAGGAAAACTCATCAGTCTCACCGTAGGTCAGGCCCGGCATCACGCCGCCGCCGGCCATCCACATCGAGAAGCAGCGCGGATGGTGGTCGCGGCCGTAGGTTTCCTTGGTCAGTGCGCCTTGTGAGTAAACCGTGCGACCGAACTCACCGCCCCAGACGACGAGCGTGTCATCGAGCATGCCGCGCTGTTTCAAATCCGCAAGCAAGGCCGCGGTCGGACGATCAATGTCCTCACAAAGGACCCTCATGCGGTTCGGTAGATCGCCGTGGGCGTCCCAGCCGCGATGGAAGATCTGGGTGAAGCGCACGCCGCGCTCGGCCATGCGGCGGGCCATGAGGCAGTTGTAGGCGTAGGTTCCGGGCTCCTTCGCTCTCGGGCCATACATGTCCCAGATCGACTGCGGTTCGTTGGAAAGATCCGTCAGCTCCGGCACCGAGGCCTGCATGCGGAAGGCCATTTCATACTGCGAGATCCGGGCGTTGGTTTCCGGGTCGCCGATGCGGTCGTGGATCTGCTGGTTGAGCTGGTTCACGCCCTCGATCATCTCGCGGCGGATGTCGCGCGGCATGCCTTTTGGATTCGAAAGATGGATCACTGGATCGCCGCCGGAGCGCAGCGCCACGCCGGCATGCTCGGGGGAAAGGAAACCGGATGACCACAGCCGCGAGGAAAGCGCCTGGATGTTCGCGAATAGCGGCAGCTTCGAGGTCAGCACCACGAAGGTCGGCAGGTCCTCGTTCATCGACCCGAGGCCGTAGGAAATCCACGAACCGATCGTGGGCTTGCCCGGCACCATGTTGCCGGAGTTCATCAGCAGGATCGCGGGCTCGTGGTTGATCGCATCGGTGTGCAGCGAGCGGATGACCGCCAGTTCATCGGCCATCTTCGCGGTTTCTGGAAACAGCTCGGAGACCCAGTGGCCGGCCTTTCCGTGCTGCTGGAATTTGAAAATGCTCGGGGCGATCGGAAGGCGCGACTGCGACGAGGTCATGCCGGTGAGCACCTGACCGCCGCGCACGGACTCCGGCAGGTCCTGGTCGAAGCGCTGGGCCAGCGCGGGCTTGTAGTCCCAGGTCTCGAACTGCGATGGCGCGCCAGCCATGAAGAGATAAATGGCGCGCTTCGCCTTCGGCGCGTAGTTCGGCAGGAAGCCGCCCTGGCCGGGTGTGGTCGAAGCTGTTAGACGGTTGCCGCCCATCAGCGAGGCGAGGCTCGCCCAGGCGAGCGACTTGCCGGCACGGGTGAGGAACTGTCGCCGCGAGGCCAGCGCCAGCCACTCGGCCTTCAGCGACTGCGGAATCGAAAGGTCGAGGACGGATGGACCTTCGCCGGAATGATCGGAACAGGGGTGCATGGCGGTTATTTGACGAGGAATTCGTCGAGGTTGAGGAGTTGGTTCGCGGTGACCGACCAGGTGGCGATTTCCACCGGATCGAGCGAGGAATCGGCCGGGCTTTCCCCGTTCGTGAGCAGGTCCTTCGCGTCTTGCGGGTGGGCCTTGTAATAGTCGGAAAAGCGGGTGAGCGATTTTGTTAGAGCAATCTTCTCCTTCGCGTCGAGCGGACGGGCGATCAGCAACCGGGCCATGAAATCAAGCCGCGCGGCGGGATCGCTGCCGGACTTGATGGCGCGCTCGGCGAGCTTGCGCGCGGCCTCGAAGAACTGCGGATCATTCATCGTCACCAGCGCCTGCAAAGGCGTGTTGGTGCGGGCGCGACGGATGCAAACGGTCTCGCGCGCCTGAGCGTCGAAGGTCTCCAGCGACGGCGGCGGGGCGAAGCGTTTCCAGAACGAATACATCGAGCGTCGATAAAGCGCGGCGCCCTTGTCCTGCTGGTAGTGCAGCGTGTTCGACTCCGGCATCGAGACCGCCTCCCAGATGCCGGGAGTCTGGTAGGATTTCACCGACGGCCCGCCGACTTCGGGATTGAGCAGCGCAGAGGACTGGAGGGCCACATCGCGCAGCACCTCGGCATCGAGACGGAAACGTGGACCACGTGAGAGCAAGCGGTTGGCGGGATCGGCGGCGAGCTTTTCCGGTGTGATCTGCTGCGACTGGCGGTAGGTGCGCGAGGTCAGCAGCAGCTTGTAAAGGTGGCGCAGGTCCCACTTCGATTCGCGGAACTCGACCGAGAGCCAGTCCAGCAGTTCGGGATTCGAGGGTCGCGCACCCATGATGCCGAAATCATCCGAGGTCTCGACCAGCCCAGTGCCGAAGACCTCCTGCCAGGCGCGGTTGACGGTGACTCGGGAGAAGAGCGGGTTCTCGGGAAGGAACAGCCATTCCGCGAGACCGAGCCGATTCGCCGGGAGCGAGGCGGGCAGCGGCGGAAGGAAAGCCGGCGTGGCGGGAAAGACGCGCTCTTTCCGGGAGGCATAGTTGCCACGGGTGAGGATCGAGGCCGAGGCCGGGGTGGATTTCTCGGCAGCGATGAGGGTCGGCGTGCCGTCCTTGCCGAGCGCTTCGATCTCGGCGTTGGCGGTGTTCACCTCGGCGGCGAGCTTGATCGCGTCCGCATCCTTTTCCCCGAGGAAAAAGCGGTCGAGCACCACGAAGCGCTGGTCCGCCGACCAGCTGGCCGGATCGGCCGAGGCGGCGACGACCTCCGACGCGGGGTCCTCGAAGGGCAGTCTAACAAACTCCTCTTTCGACAAGGCCCGATGATACACGCGCAGGTCCTGGAAGCGGCACTGGCGCAGCGGCTGGAGGTTCTCCCGCCGACCGAGCTGCAGCGGCGCATCGGTCCGGATCGTCTGGCCGGGCTGGAGGGTGTCGTTCGCGACGGTCATCGGCACCGGCTTGCCATTCAGGTAGATCTGCACGCCAGCGGCTTTACTGGAACCATCGTAGGTGAAACCGGCGTGGATCCACTGGCCACGGGGAATACCAACCGTCTCGACACGGATCGCGTTCTCCGGCCAGTGGCTGACGATGTGGACGACGAGCTTGTTGCCCTCAACGAAGAGATCCCAGCCGCGAAGAGCGTTGCGCTCCGGTCCGCCCATGCGGGAAAGCAGCGAGCCGTCGCCGGTGGCGGCATTCGCCGGGGCCAGGCGGAGCATCGTCCACGTCCCGGCGGAAAAGGGTTGATCAGCCTCGAAATCGCCCTCGGCCGGCAAGGCCAGGCGGGTGTTCATGTCGAAGCGCGCCGACGGCCAAAGCCAGCTGTCCTCGCCCCAGGCCAGCGGGTTGGTGTCGGCCGTGTAGCTCGCGGTGCGGGCCTTCGGCGAGGAGTTGCGGACGACTTCGCCCGTTCCTTCATCGAACTTCAAGCGCACCTCCAGTGCATCGGGTGCCACGGCAGCAGGCTTGTTGCCACCCGCGAGCCAGGCTTTGAAACGATCCGCCGCCGAACTACGACGAGCTTCGTAGTTGCTCATCGCGGTCGAGCGTTTCGCCACCGCCGCCTCGAAGGCCGGACGCTGCTCGGGTTTCGGCAGGTTCAGCACCGGCCGCGAGTTGTGGATGTTCTCGTCCCAGGCCTTGCCGTCGATGTTGTTGAAAAAGGCCGTCAGCGAATAGAAGTCTTTCTGCGAGGTCGGGTCAAACTTGTGGTCGTGGCAAGTGGCGCAGCCGACGGTGAGACCCAGAAACGCCGCGCCGAAGGCCTCCACGCGGTCGCGAGAGAGGTTGGTCTCCACCTCCTCGCGGATCGTGCCGCCCTCGTTGGTGGTCACCGCGCAGCGGATGTAGCCGGTGGCGACGAGTTGATCGACCGTGCTCTTCGGCAAAAGATCCCCGGCGAGCTGCTCGCGCACGAACTGGTCGAAGGGCTTGTTCGCCGCGAACGAGCGGATGACGTAGTCGCGGTAGGGCCAGATCGAGCGGTAGTTGTCGAAGTGCAGGCCGTTGGTGTCGGAGTAGCGGACGTAGTCGAGCCAGTAGCGGGCGCGATGCTCGGCAGCGGCGGGCGAGGCGAGGAACTTGTCCACCAGGGCCGAGTAGGCGGCGTCGGTCGGGTTCGCGGCAAAGGCCTCGACCTCGGCGGGATCGGGCAGCAGGCCGGTGGTGTCGAGCGAGAGGCGTCTCACCAGCGCGCGGGGATCTTCGGGTGGGGAAAGCGTGAGCCGATGTTCGAGAAGTTTCGCCGCGACGAAGGCATCGACTGGATTTCCTCCGGACACCACCTCGTCGGAGACGGTCGGAATCGGCGGACGCTTCGGCGCGATGAAGGCCCAATGATCCTCGTAGACCGCGCCCTGTTCGATCCAACGCTCCAGAAGCGCGGTCTCGGTCGGCGTGAGTTCCTTGTGCGACTCCGGCGGCGGCATCACCTCGTCGGGATCTCCGGAATGGATCCGCTTCATCAGCATGGATTTCGCGGGGTCGCCCTTGAGGATCACCGGCTGGCCATCCTCGCGCGGGGTGAAGGCGAGCTTTTCCCGATCGAGCCGCAGGGGTTCCTTCTTCGGTTCACGCGTGCCGGAGTCCGGGCCGTGGCAGTGGTAGCACTTCTCCGAGAGAATCGGCTGGATGTGGGTGTTGAAGGAAATCTTCTCCGGCAGATCCGCCACGGGAGAAGGTGTCGCCTGAGTGACAAGCGTCGGCCTCTTGCAGGAAGGGAGGCTGAGCATCAATGGCGTGAACAGAAGAATGGAACAGAGCTTCCTCATGATGGGGATGGAGAAATCGCGATGACGGAATGTAACGAATCCACTCCCGCTTGGCTCGGAACTTTACGGCATTAACTCCGCAAATCTTGCGGTTATTAGGGTTTTGAGCCTTGGGAGGTTTCGCGTCGGATCTCACCACATTCTGGCGAAAAGGAAACCTGCCGGCACTCTTCCAAAGCTCCGTCGGTCACCCGACAGCGGGCCTTCTTCAAACCACAGAGGACAGGAGATCGAGGAGGTCGCAGAGAAGGGGGTGAATTGAATTGTCCGCCCCGTGATCATGGCAGAGCGAAGCGCTTCACTCCTGATCTCAAGGCTGCTTCAGCTTCTTCCATGCGTGGCCCAGAAGAGCGTCGCACGGATGCCAACCGAATCCAGAGACGGTTTCTAGATGTCAGCCTAGAAAGGCCTCAGCCGTTGATTGTCTTCATTGGGAGCCGTAAATTGTCCGCCTCAAATGAATCGTCATTCGTCTTCTAGCTCAGCAGCCAACTTGAGAAGGTTCGCTGCAAACTCTCTTGCTTGCTCGGCATTCATCTCCACAGGATCTTGATGCGGCATCGTGGCGACTTTCACATGGATCGCTCCACGGTCAGGCGGAATCCAACACGAGGCGCACTCTTCGTAATTCTGATTCTGCGGTGATTCAGATGGCATGCTTCTTTGGTTTCTGCCGAACGATGATCGCGTGCACCCCTACCGGCGGCGGCGCACGTCGATCTCGGGGTGTGGGTTGTAGTTACGGAAAGTCATCGAAACAGAATGGGTGGTAGGGGTTGTCACGGCGCGGCTTGTTCTCCGGTCTTTTTGATTCTGGACTCGAATTCGCCCCACGACTCAGCAAGTAGCGACGCATACCGCGAATCCATCCCGATGCATGGAAGTTCGAAAATCTGTCCAGTCTGATTGAAAACGTAGAGCTCGCCGCCACCATTCGTCGCAAAGGCCAAGAATCCGGGAGCAAGCTTCTGGACTTCGTATTCGGTGTTGAACTGCTCAATGTCAGACTCTGGCCAAAGGTCGAAATAGCGGTCGGATTCGTTACACGTGAGATCGCCGAAAGCAGGAAAATCACCGCGAAGGTAAGCCAGATAGTCTGGTGGCATCTGCATGAGATTCTCTGGAGAAAAGTATTTATTCGTAGGGTCGGAGTGATTGATGTCGGGCGACTACTACTTCGACCGAGGGTGGCAGGACTCCTTGATTTGACAACGAATTTTGAGGGTCGGTGGATTGAGATAGGGGCGTTTAGTTGCGGCCTAGGATCGGTTTCTAACGGGGTTGAGACATCGGCTGGATTCCGATTTTCGGGCTCCAGGCCGCGGGTTGGAAACCCGCGTTCCCTTTTGGGATTTCCGGAGAACTGAAGTTCGCGGTCCATTTGGGAGAGAGGCTTTTCATTTCCCTTCCGCCAAGCGTTTCCACGCCGCATCACCTTTGACCCCGGCCTCCGAGGGGTCGAAGGGCTTGAATCCCAGGGCGAGGGCGGGCGAGCCTTCCTTGAGACGCCAGTCGCCTTTCGCGGGATCGCGGAACAGCGGGTCGGCGAAGACCGAGTGGACGTCGTGGCCCATCTTTTGCCATTGCTCGAGGGGGATGCCGACGAACTCCAGCGGCTTGCCATCGGTGCGCCAGATCAAATTACGATCCATCTCGTACTTCGCCTTGCTCCAGGCACCGCCGCCGAGGGTGAGGCCGGTGTCCCAGTAGACGATGTTTCCGGTGAAGTGGAACGAGGTGTGGTCCTCGGGCTTGGTGAACTGGATCTGCTGCTTTTCCCCGTAGGCGAAGATGTTGTTCCGGATGATGTTTTCCTTTCCGTAGTGCTGGTGGTAGCCGCCGGTGCGGGTGTGGTGGACGAGGTTGTTTTCCATCACGATGCCGGTACTGCCCTCGTCGTTGTAGAGCCCCCAGCCGCCGTAGTCATAGGAGATGACGTCGTGGATGTGGTTGTGGCTGACGGTGGTGCCTTCCGAGGGTCCGAGGGTGTAGACCGCGCCCATGTCGCTGAGGAGGCCGTCGCCGATGTGGTGGATGTGATTGTAGTCGATCCGGTTCCGCTTGGCGGAGCTTTCGGCATAGCCCCATCGCCAGCCGACGGAGACTCCGGAGTAAGGCAGGTGGCTGATGTCGTGGTGGGTGACCTGGTTGTCGCCGCTGTAGCCGATCCAGACGCCGACGGCGCAGGGAAAGACGCGGCCGGCATCGCGGATGATGTTGTTGTCGAAGACCTGATGGCTGGTCTGGTCGGCCGGTTGGGAACAGGGCCCCATTTCCCCGATCCGCAGGCCGCCCGCGCCGAGGTCGTGGAGGTAGCAGTGCTCGACGCGGTTGTCGCGGCAGCCTTTCCGGAACCAGAGACCATAGAGGCCGGTGCGGGAGATCTCACAGCGATCAAAGGTCACCGAGCGGACATGGTCGGCCTGGATCACCGCCTCAATGCTGGCGGCGGCCTGGGTGGGCTCGAAGCCTTGGGGCGGGCAGCGCCAGCCGGTTTCCTGAAAAGCGATGCCGCGAAAGGTGAGGTGCTGGACCGGTCGATCCGGCTGGCCGCGGAGGACGAGAAGCTGGTTGGCCACGGGCGCGATGGCCTCGCTCTCCGCCGGATCCTCGCCGGGCAGGGGCTTGTAGGTCAGCAGGCCATTCTTCGAGAGGAACCATTCGCCGGGTTGATCGAGGGCGCTGCGGACGTTTTCCAGGATGATGCCGGTCTTGGCGTCCCACTTGTTCCAGGACTTCATCGGCTGGCCGACGACCGTGAGTTTCCCTGTCTTGAGATCCACAGATTCGACGAAGCGTCGGGTGTTGTCCCACTTGTGGTAGGCGAGGAACTGGACCCGGTGCAGGTCCTCTTCCGGCAGTCCGTCCAGCGCCTTCAGATCCTCCGGGGCAAAGGTCACCGTTTGGCGGGCGCGTTTCCCATCCGGTCCATCGAGAAGCTCTTCGGCCACGTCCTTCGCCTTGATGAAACCCTGATCGGGAAAGCGTGCCCGGACCGCGCGACGTCCGTTGACCCAGAGTTGGTCGAATCCCTCGATACCGGAAAGCTTCACCTCCCAGAGGCCCTCGGCCGTTTTCCTGAATCCACGGATCGGCACGCCGCCGCTGATCACCGGATGGGAATCGGGTGCCGCGAGGAATCGGACCGGAGCGGCTTCGCTGCCGCTGTGTTCGGGCCCGAGCAGCAGTGGCTGGCTCAAGCGATGGATACCATCGGCCAACACCAGATCAACCGCCTGCTGCGGATGATCGGCGCGGCATTTTTTCAACAGATCGAGAGCGGTCGGCAGATCCACTTCTCCGGACTTGCTCCCGATCCTGATCATCTGTGGCTCAGCTTGCCCCGGAGAGAGAAAGAGCCCGAGAAACAGGCAAATCAACGTTCCCAGGGCATTCGACTTCATGCCTACCGTCAACGCGGAAGCAAGCCGAGGTCTTTCCGGTCACTTCTTGTGATTCGGTGCCTCGATGAACTGGAAAATCTCCTTCGCGAAATGCGCATCTTCGGGGGCGATCAGGCCGTTTGGCTTCAATTCCGAAGCAGCGGGCGTCGCTCCGGGTGCGGGAACTGGAGCAGCGGCGGGTGGAGGCGACGCCGCATCGACTTCCTTGATTGCCTTGATCAAACTCACCACCCCATCGCGATTTTCCGACGAACTGAAAAACAGGGCCGCTCCCCCTCCCAGGATCACCACCAGCGCAATGGAGCCGATTTTGCTCAGCTTGCCACGATGGGTCTCAAACTGACGGTCACGGTCCTCCAGCATCTGGCCCAGGCGCTGGTCCGGCAGATGGTTGTGGTTTGTGAACGACTTGCGACCCGACACGATCTGAAACCTATCCCAATCATCAGGATCGGTCAAATTTCAAAACCCACCAGCAATCCGGCCAAAAAAATGGCGGCCAGACCGATCCACCCCATGGAAAACCCATTAACCAGGAGGCATCTCAGTCGGACCGCCTGTGCGTCGCGACAGGATCAAATAAGCAGCAGGCGGGCCAAATCTGTCAGCAGAATAAAAAAATCGAAATTCTCGGTCTTTCTCCAGGCGGCAATTGTCGTCCCACCACGGGGCCGCTGAAAGGCGATCGAGAACAATCCGAGAAAAATCATCGAGCCACCTAATAAATCCGAAGTCTGGACGTCTTTGCTGTGAAATCCAACACCACCATGGAACCCAACTACGAACCACAGGAGTATCAGGAATACTACGAAGGCCATGTCCAACCGATCCAACGCAAGAAGGTCGGCTTCTGGGCAAAGATCGGTGGCGGCTCGCTGACCATCGCCATCCTCGTCCATGTCATCCTGCTCGTTGCGGGTGCCTTCATCATTTTCAAGTACATCCACCCACCTGAAAAAACCGTCGACTTCATGCCCTCCGGCGGTGGCGGCGGCGGCGGCGGTGAGCGCGGCATGGAGTACGAAATCAAGCAGAAGAAAAAGGCCCAGATCACCCCGACGAGCAACGTCAAGCGGGTCTTCGCCGAGGGCGCGGTCTCCAACTTCTCGATCCCGGATCCCGGCGACAACTTCGGAGAAATGTCCTCCCTCAGTTCCATCACCGGCGGCGGAGCCTCCGGCGGACTCGGCGGCGCAGGCAGCGGCAGCGGCTTCGGCAGCGGCAGCGGCGGCGGAAAAGG
>JANOBS010000372.1:0-3601 GCA_031411755.1 Luteolibacter sp.
GATGGCGACGGCACCCTCGACTTCGAAGACGCAGTTCCCGGCGACAACCTCGTCAGTTGGAAACGCACGGCCGAAAGCAGCTACGCCCTCATTGAAATCGAGACGCCTTACGCCAATCCATCCCCCCAAGACCTCAACGACAAAGGCGAAGTCCTCTTTTCCGACGGTATCTGGTCTGGAGGCAACTGGCTTCCGCGCACAGCCGAGGATGGAACGGGTGCCGCACCGGGTGAGGATGGCGCACCTTACACGGCACATTACGAAGGCTGGTCGCGCTTCAACCATGACCGCAAACTCATTGGCACAGCTCATCTCACCTTCACCGATGGCCCAGCCGCCGGAGGAGACGGCATCGGCTCCCCGGCCTTTTGGGTACAAGGCCAATCCTCTCCCAGCCTGCTTCTCGACTCCGCAGAACTTTGGGAAAACGTCCCCAATCACTTCTGGCCCATCGGCGTCACCACCGACGGCAGCATGGTCCACCTCATCTCCCCCCAACCCGGAACTACCTCCTACCTTGGACGCTACAGCCCCACAGGCTCCCTCGTCGGCCAAATGACCGGCAGCGCTGGCTTCCACCCCAACGCCCAGTGGCACCACGCCGATGTCACCGGCACCGGCTGGGTCGCCTCAAACCTCACCCGTCCCGCCAGCACCGGACAATCCGCCGCTCACAAAGTCGGCCTTTGGGACACCTCCAACTACCCCGTTGCCCTCCCCGCAGAAGCCGAAGGCTGGGGCTACCCCGTCCGCGCCAAAGACCTCCCCAACGGCAAAGTCGTCCTCACCGCCGGAGCCGATAACGGCACCACCACCACCGGACGCGTCTTCCTGCCCAATCCCAGCGGCCAATACGAATACGCCACCAAACTCGCCGACAAGAACATCGAACTCTTCGCCGGAGACGGCAGCGCCCTCACCAGCGATGGCAAACTCTGGCGCAACGGCAACCTAGTCCCCATGGCCGACCTCTGCCCCCACTACAGGGAACTCCTGGAGGCCGAGAACACCATTTCTCCCCTTCGCTCCAACAAAGACGGCACCTACCTCGTACAAGTCCAGTCCCCCACAGCCACCACTTCTACCGCGATTATGGTAGCGGTGGAAGTAGCGCCCGAGGTGTTGACTGTAAACTCCGATTTCGACGAGGGACGCATTGATCCCGCCACAGGGTATGCAATTCCCGATTGCGATGACATGCCCGGCGTCGATCAGAAGACCGGCACCGGAAATACCAAGCTAGAACTTGACGCTGAGCGCAACCACCTTGATGGCAATTACGCCCAAGGCGATGACGTGGTGAAAGACCTCCACAAAGGTTGGTTCGGTGTGAAGCCAAATAGCCTTGGTAACGACTTCTGGGCTGGGGCCAACGTTACCATCCGCAAAATTGACAAAGTCGATGATGACACCGGTTACAAGGAGAGTGGGCAAGTTCGTTTCTATGCTAAATGGGGAGGCAGTTATTACGGGATCTCTCCCTACAATTTCCAGAACCTGCAACCCGTCAATCTTGTTTCAGCGGGCGTGAATGGACGTTCAGGCGAGGGAGTTTACGGTGCGAATTCGACCATTCCTGGCAACGCTCAATACTACATAGAAGGCGTTCGCCCTGGCAAAATCACCCTCGAATGGCGCTATCAAAAAGGCAACGCTGACGTGAAATACGAGCAGACATTCAAGGTTGAGACGAGGAAAACCCGTCAAGAATGGCTAAATGAAGTGTATTATCAAATCCGACTTCAAACCAAAGTGAAAACTGGAACAGCGGTAAATGTTTCAACCTACAATCCTACAGTCGGCTTTTACGGTAACACAGACAATGTGCAATCAATTTATTACTACTACCGCCAACTTTTCCAGCAGATGCCAGAAAAATTCATGTGGGCAGGCATGGCAAAGACTGCTGCAGCTCCGATTTACGCAGGCATGAGCGACCTAACGGAGTGGCACAATGGCTCAGAACTAACTCCCGGCACAGGATTCGGAACACGTGATCCCGGGACAGCCCTTTTTATCAATGGACTACTACTAGATGGCCAGCGTCATATTTTCCAGGATATGGCGTGGAGCCATCGAGCTTACCTAGCTAGTGGAACTGGAGCTGTTCGGCATGCTGTGGAAACTGAGGGCCTAGAACTTAGGATCAAAGAAGCATGGCTAGAGATTGACTCAGGAATTCTCAGTTCTACTCAGAGCAGCATCAATTCAGGCAATGAAAAACTACTCCATCGCGAGCAAGAAATCGTGGTGCAGCCAAGCTATGTTTTTGCACGGAGCATCTGGCTAAGGCAGCCCCCAGCGACGATAGCAGGATGGCTGGGCGCTACCACCGTGCCAGTAAATTCATCTGGCCTAGCGAATGCCGCTGAGTGGTTGACAGCAAATTCAAAAAAGAACCCGTTAAATCCCGATCCTCCTCACGCACCTACATTTTTAGCATCTGTTCCTGGAGGTCATCTTGATGATTTCCTTGACCGTTGGGCTTGGACATCAAATCCAACGAGCGGCATGTTGGAGCTTTGGACGGGTTCAAGCACAGCCGGTCCAAATTTCAACGCAGCTAAGCGGCAGCTCCATGCTGGCAAATCCATGCGTTCGAGTGCTCACATCTATTCCTTCGATCCAGACATGCTTCCAAATGAATAAATTTTATCCATCTTTTTTAGTAACGTCATTTTTGGCGCTCTGTCTGGCTTCATTAGGTGATACCAGGACGGGCGAATCAGCAAAATGGCCAGAGCAAACAATTAATCTATCCGCATCTGGAGAACTACGCGAATTATTTGTGGCTGGGCTGCGGCCCTACCGGTTTCCAAGAATGGAAAATTCTCAACTTGAATTTAAGCACAAACGAATCTCATTAATACAATCAGACGGATTGCGTCTACCGACTTTTCAAACAGAGTGGGCAGATGTGTCTGTTTTGAATGAAGGGCTTTTGAGTTCTATTGTACTGAAGCAGTCTCCGATGTCCCTAGCTGCTTGTCGGGCAGAAATGCTGCACTGGCTTCCTTTTGGGACGAATCCTGCTCGAACCGCGAATGAACTCGATGATTTCCTGAGTCACGTCAAAAAAGATTATCGTGGATATAATTACGGACCTAAAGCTATTAGCCATGATTTCCGATTGGTTTGGAAAGATTCAAATGGTTTGAGATTCGCTGTTTGGTTCCAGCAAGCACTACTGCCTGAAACCCCTCTATTACTCCAAATGCAAATTGGCTGGGATAGACCTGAAAGGCAAGAGCGCAGTCTATATGCTACACCTATTCCTCCTCCTCCAGGTTATGAAAACGTGGATATGACGGCACCAAGGGATTTTGGGCCGGACAATCCTCCCGAGGATCCAGAGATAGAACGTGTCAGGAAAGCTGGAGTGATGCCGGATTATTCGACGCTCCCCAAGGAGAAGATTCGTTCCGGAATACTGCCGCCAGGCCACACAACAGTTCCTGGGCAACGAACTGCGGCACCAAGCTCTTTATTTTCTACGTGGATTGGGTGGATCGGTGGCCTTGCTCTGGCGTTGTTTGTTTTCATAGCACATCTATTTATTCGATCCAGAAATGCTTCAAAATGAATAAATTTTTAACACCCA
>JANOBS010000373.1:0-1712 GCA_031411755.1 Luteolibacter sp.
AGTGCATTGAAAACTATGCCTCCCATGGCTTCGGCGGCCTTTCCGTGTGGCGGGAAACCGTGGTGGGCGAGGACCTTTCCAAAGTCAGGCAGCACATTGCCGACAGCGGCTTGAAAGGCGTCTCCTACGTGCGCGGTGGATTCTTCACCGGGAAAACGGTGGAGTCGCGAAAGGCCGGCGTCGATGACAACCTCACCGTCCTCCGCGAGTGCGAGGCGCTCGGCCTTCCCATGATCGTCCTCGTCTGCGGAGCCACGATCGGCCAATCGCCGACCGGGAACCTCGACCAGATCGAAGAGGGGATCCGCGCCATCCTTCCCGCAGCGGAAGCTGCCGGTATCAAGCTGGCAATCGAGCCGCTTCACCCGATGTATGCCGGAGATCGCTGCGCGGTGGCTTCGATGCGCGATGCCAATCAGCTCTGCGACCGCATTTCCCATCCGCTGGTCGGTGTCGCGGTCGATGTCTTCCACGTCTGGTGGGAAAGCGATCTCGAAGCGCAGATCCGCCAGTGCGCCGCGAAGCAGCGCTTGTTCGCCTTCCATGTCTGCGAGTTCAAGCCGGATTTCGACCACGTCCTGCTCGATCGCGGCCTGCCGGGCGAAGGAGTCAATGCCTCGAAGCGCATCTCCGATCTCGTCCGCGCCTCCGGCTTCACCGGGCCGACCGAGGTCGAAATCTTTTCCCGCAAGTACTGGTCCGAAAACCAGCACACCTTCCTCGAAAAAATCGCCGCCAGTTGCGCGGATCTCTAACCGAAAGTGCCGGGTGATCGGTGAGCAGTGATCGGAGAAGACTCCCATCGGTGTTATCTACCACCGCTCACCGATCACTGCTCACCGATCACAACCCTTCAGAACCAATGAAAACCAAGAACCTCGGCATCATCCTCAACGGCGTCACCGGACGCATGGGCACCAACCAGCACCTCGTCCGCTCGATCCTCGCGATCCGTGACCAGGGTGGCATCGTCTGCGGTGACACACGCGTCATTCCGGATCCGATCCTTACCGGTCGCAATGCGGACAAGCTCGCGACCCTCGCTGCGAAGTACGGCGTTTCCCGTTTCACCACCGACCTTGATGCCGCGCTTGCCGATCCGGCGAACGAGATCTTCTTCGACGCCTCGGGCACTCCATATCGCGTCGGCTTCCTCGAGAAGGCCATTGCCGCCGGAAAGCACGTTTATTGTGAAAAGCCGATCGCGGTTTCCACGGAAGACTCCATCCGAATCGCTCGGATCGCAGAAGAGGCCGGAGTGAAAAACGGAGCGGTGCAAGACAAGCTTTGGCTGCCAGGGCTGCGGAAGTTCCAGCTCCTGAAGGAACAGGGCTTCTTCGGCAAGATCCTCAGCGTGCGCGGCGAGTTCGGCTACTGGGTCTTCACCGGCGAGCACCAGGGCCAGCCAATCCAGCGCCCCAGCTGGAACTACCGCGAGGAGGACGGCGGCGGCATGATCACCGACATGCACTGCCACTGGCGCTACGTCATCGACAATCTTTTCGGCAACGTCACCCGCGTCTTCTGCCACGCCGCGACCCACATTCCGCAACGCTTCGATGAGCAGGGCCAGCCCTTCAAGTGCACCGCCGATGACTCCGCTTACGCGATGTTCGAAACCGAGTCCGGCATCATCTGCCAGTTCAATTCATCCTGGAACGTCCGCGTCCGTCGCGATGACCTTCTCACCATGCAGGTCGATGGCACCGAAG
>JANOBS010000374.1:0-2819 GCA_031411755.1 Luteolibacter sp.
AGGTACTGCACGTCATGGGCATGGGCCGGTCCCCAGACGGTGCGCAGCAGTTCGTTGCGGTCCTGGGGTTTGCCGGCGCGTTCGCAAAGATAGAGGAGAAGCTTGAATTCGGTGCTGGTGAGGTCGACCGGATCGGATTCGAGGTAGAATTTCAGCGCGTTCTTGTCGAAGCGGAAGGGACCGAAGGAGAAATCGACGGCTCCCGGAGGTGCGTCTGAGCGTTTCAGTACCGCGCTGATCCGGAGCATGAGCTCCTTCGGGCTGAAAGGTTTTGTCAAATAGTCATCGGCCCCGGCTTCCAGTCCTGCGATCCGGTCCTCGGTCTGGGCGCGGGCGGTGAGCATGATGACCGGGATCTGAGTGGTGCGGGAATCGCGGCGGAGTTCCTTGAAGACTCCGTAGCCATCGCGACCGGGAAGCATCAGATCGAGCACGATGAGATCCGGTCGCTCGCGCATGGCCACCTCTGTGCCGGTGATGCCGTCATAAGCCTTGAGGACATCATAGCCCTGGCGCTCCAGGTTGAAGCCGATGAGATCGGCGATGTCTCGCTCGTCTTCGACGATCAGGATTTTGTGCATCGGACGCTTGGTGTAGTGCCGATTCGTTCAGGCTGCGAGGGCGAGGATCGTGACAAATGCGTCACAGTAGGTCCTTGCCGACGTACGAGCCGGCCTTCGTGGTGCGGGCGATGCCGATCTTGACCCCGGCTTCGATCGAGGTGTTGACCCCGGTTTTCACGCCGTCGCCGATGATGGATCCGAACTTTACACGACCGGTATTGACCGGTTTACCCTGGATCATGGACACGTGGTGGCGGCCATCGTGGCGATGGTTTTCGGTGCAGGTGCCGGCTCCGAGGGTGACGTGTGTGCCGATGATCGAGTCGCCAACGTAGCACTGCCGGGAAATGTAGGTGTTGTTGTAGAGGATCGAGTTCTTCACCTCGGCGCCATTGCCGACATAGCAGTTCGCTCCGATCGAAGTGGCACCTCGGATGTAGGCGTTCGGACCGATGTGGCAGTTTGGTCCGATGACGACCGGTCCCTCGAGGACCGTGCCGGGTAGGATTTTCGAACCTGCCCCGATCCGGACGTTGCCAACGATGGTGGCGAGTGGGCTTACCTCGCCGTTCTGGGTGGACTCGTCCATCATGGCGAGGACTTCCTCATTCATCCGCAGGAGGTCCCAAGGGTAGCGGACGGTGAAGCAGTTCGCGTCAGTGACCAGTCGCTCGGTGCACTTCGCGGGGTCGGAGTCTCCCTTCCAGGCAAGCACGTTGTTGTCACTGTCGAAAAGCGTGGCGGGCTTTGCCGTGCGGCCGAGCAGGAGCAAGGCTCCGATTTCGATCCAATTGTCGATCGGGACGCGCAGGGTGCGGTCGCAACACTCGGCCTGAGTGACGAGCTGGAAGCCGGATCGGATCAGCTCCGTGCAGATCAACTGGCTCAGTGCCACGTTGGCGATCGGGCAATCGCCAAGCTGCCTATTGGCCGTGAGCGGATGGCAAAGAGCGGGGTGACGGGGTGGCAGTAAACAAGCTTGCATCGCATCTACAATGCATCACGTCAGGCCGGACAGGGCACGACATTTTTGTGGTCGGGTAGAATCTATTTTCCGCATCACTTTCCTACTGATGGTGTTTAATGCCTTCGGCGTGTGTTGCGCGGGACCGGAGACCCCAAACGCGATGGCCGGAGGGGATGGAAGAGGCTGTGGAGGAAACCTGATTTGTCTGAGGTCGCTTCAGGCATGGGTGGATTTCCTGCGACTGATGGCTGCCCCTTCCCAAGGCTGGAGGATCAGGCGTTCCAATGCATGATTTCAGAAGCCAGGTGCTGCGGAAGGCGACTGAACTTTTGCTGCCTGCCATTGCCTTGGATTGACGATCTGTGGGCATCAACGGAAGACTATTGCATGCCAGCTGCCGTTGACGAGACCGATGCCGTAAAGGCGGTTTATGCAGATCTCGCGGCGCGGCCAATTGAGCGGAACTGCACCGGCATCGCGCGATGCTGTGCCTTCCGCTTGAATGGCCGGACGCCTTTTCTCACAAAGGGCGAGGCTCTCGTGGCAGCTCAGGCCTGGCGGGCGGCGGGGAGGAAAGAGGTGGTCATCCGAGCGGATGGCTCTTGTCCGTTTCTCGGGAGAAATGCTCGGTGCCAGATCTATGAAGGGCGTCCGTTTGGCTGCCGCACGCATTTCTGCGAGGGCGCTGGTGGTCCTCTTGCCCGCGGCGAGGTGCGCGATCTGATCCAGCGTCTGGAAGCGATCGATCACCGGATGGGTGGAAACGGCGGGGTCAATCTCCCGACAGCGGTGTCGATGGCAATGGCGGAGCTGCCTGCAAAAGGGAAACGCCCGGGCCGTTAGGACCGGGCGCTTTTGAAAGGGGTCAGCAGTTTCCTGATGCTTACGGCAGGTTCGTCACGCCCATGAGGAAGCGGTCGCACTCGCGTGCGGCTCCGCGGCCTTCATTGATGGCCCAGACGACGAGCGATTGGCCACGGCGAACATCGCCTGCGGCGAAGACGCCGGGGATGTTGGTGGTGAAGGTGCCGTGCTCGGCCTTGATGTTCGAGCGGGCATCGGTCTCCAGCGCGAACTGGTTCACGACTTCGCTTTCCGGACCGGTGAAGCCCATGGCGAGGAGCGAGAGCTGGCAGGGCAGGGTGCGCAGGGTGCCTTCGATGTCTTTCGGAACGAAGCGTCCCTGATCGTCCTTGGCCCATTCGATCTCGACGATTTCAAGTCCGATGAGATTGCCGGCCTCGTCCTTGAGGAAGCGTTTGGTCTGAACGAGGTAGTGGCGCGGGTCG
>JANOBS010000375.1:0-21242 GCA_031411755.1 Luteolibacter sp.
GGTTCGAACCCTGCAGCGCGCACCATTTGAAGAACGTGTTCCGACTCTCGCGGTCGGATGGCTTCGCTGATCAGATTGGGACAATTTTTTCAGGTTAGAGGTCTGTTTTCGCTGCGGCTGGTTTGATGATTAGAATGAGTCCGAGAACGATCGCGGCAATCCCGTATACGCCCGGCGAATAGCCTCTAACCGCTGGGATTCCTCCTCCCAACGACATGGCTGCGATTCCCATAATCACGGCAATCACTCCAAGGATACGCGGAAACAGCTTCTTGGGCTTTGCAGGCAAAAGATGCCGGATGAACTCGGTCTCCGTAATAATTGACTCGAGTTCAGATCGTTCGAGAAAGCCGGCGAGTCCCTCCTTTTCAAGGCACTGAGCGACCTTGTTTGCATTGCCATACTGGAGCGCGAGTTCCTTGGCTCGTTCTATTGCCTTGATTCGCGTCTTCATGATTCTTCAGACACCTCTGTCCGAGCGTCCCACCCCTTCTTGATCTGGCGACGATGAGCCTCCGGATCGAGTTCAATCCGCCGAATGGTTCCGTCCGGGAGCTTCTCCAACTTGAAAACGCGTGAGGCAGCACGTTCTCCCCGGTGAAGTGAAATCCTCTTGATTTTCATGGGTTGCTTCGTGAGGGGCTTACTCATGCGGGCACGAATCTCACCTCCAGCTTGCGCCCCAATGCCGCTGCCGCTTTCCCCAGACTTGCCACCGTCAGGGATGCGTTTCCGGGATCGAGCAGGCGGTCGACGGCCGCGCGACTGGTGTGCATGCGGGTGGCAAGCTGTCCCTTGGTGACCTTTTCCTTTTCGATGATCTCCTGAAGCTGGAGGGCCAGTACGCGTTTGAGGGCAAGTGCCGTCACTTCAGGCAGAACACCTTCCTCTTCGAGAAAATCACTGAAACTACCCCCGCGATGGAGGTTGTCGCCTTTTGGTGCCTTTGCCTTCGGTTTTGTTTTCATGGGATTGCAGGTAGATGCCCTGTCGCTTGCGAGCCAGGAGGATTTCGTGTGCCGGTGCGGTACGGCCTTTTTTGATGATGCCATGGAGAAGGATGATTTCCTCGCGATGGACGATGAAGAAGACACGGGCAATTCGATCACCCAGCGACGAACGGATTTCCCAGAGGCCTTGGCCCATGGAATCGACCAACGGTTTCCCGACTGGCCATGCCCACTGAACCGCAAGGATGTCGGTGCCGATGGCTTTCATGTCCTCCTTTGGAAGTTCGCGAAGCCAATCCCGCACGGGCTCGTTTCCTGTCTCCGTTTTGAAGAAATAGGTTTTGAGAGGACGCGACGCGGGCTCAGGCACGCAGGGGGAATGTATCAAATTTGATACATTCGTCAAGCAGTGAAGCTCAATCCCGTTGACGCTGCCACGACTTTTCTAGACGCAATTCTGTCGGATGCCACACTGATCCGGCTGAGACAGCCGGGACACGTTCTCTTCAGTGGTTGAAGATGAACTCCTTCGAGTTCAGCAGGGCCCAGAAGATGTCTTCGAGTGTTTCCTTCACTTCCTTGGCCTTCTTTTCGTCGCCGACGGCTTCGAGCAGGTTCTTCTTTTCCGCGTCGGTGGGGGAACGTCCGAGGGTAGCGAGGTAGAGGCGGTCGATGATCTCGGTCGGCGTCTTATTTTCCACGAGCAGGCTCTCCACGATCTTGCCCTGCCGGATGCGCGCCTGGGTGGTGTCGCCGTTGAGGAGGTGGAGGGCCTGGGAAAGGTTCGGCTCCATCTTCACCTCGCAGGAGCAGACGGTGCCGCGGCTGGCGCGGCCGAAGGTGGTGAGGAAATAGTTCGAGGTGTTGCCATCGGCGATCTGCACGGCGCGTGCACCGAGCGGCAGGCCCTTGAACTTGTTCGGCGTGGAGGTGACCTGCGAAATGCAGTCGAGCAGGACCTCGGCGCGGATGCGACGGACCATGCCGTGCGAGAAGTTCGTTTCGTCGCTGGCGTTGGTTTCGTTCGTCCGGCTGGAAAGCTGGTAGGTGCGGGAGGTGCAGATGTCGCGGACGAGTTTCCGGAAGTCGTAGTTGTAGGCCACGAACTTCGCACTCAGTTCATCGAGCAACTCGGGGTTCGAGGGTGGATTGGAAACGCGGACGTCATCGACGGGATTGACGATGCCGCTGCCGAGGAAATGCGCCCACACGATGTTGGCCACATTCCGGGCGAACCAGGGATTGTCAGTGGAGGTCAGCCAGGTGCCGAGGACATCGCGGCGTGAGCTGCCTTTGGCGATCTCCGGCTTGGGACCTCCGAGAAATTTCGGCGGGACATTCTGCTTGGTGACGAGGTGCTGCACCTCGCCATCGCCATCGAAGACGATCCGTTCGCGCGGGTCCTCGGCAGGCTTGCGTTTCACCTGCGCGAAGAACGCGGCGAAGCCATAGTAGTCGTCCATCGTCCAGCGATCGAAAGGATGATTGTGGCACTGCGCGCACTGGATCCGGGTGCCCATGAAGACCTGCGCGACGTTTTCAGTGAGCTTCAGCACCTCCTGTTCAAGCTGGAAATAGTTCGTCGCCGGACTGGCAAAGGTGCCGCCCTCCGCTGAGAGGAGCTGGCGGACAAGTTCGTTGAACGGCACGTTCGCGGCGATGCGGTCGCGCAGCCAGTTGTAGTAGCCAAGTGCCGCCTTGTAGCTGACCTGCTTGTCGCCGTCCTGGAAGGTTCGGATCTGCATCAGCTCGGCCCATTTCATGACCCACATCTCGGTGAATTCCTTGCGCGTGAGTAGTTCGTCAACGAGGGCCTCTCGCTTCTTCGGGTCGGCATTCGCGAGGAAGGCCGCGCGATGCTCCGGTGAGGGCAGCTTGCCGATGATGTCGATGCAGGCGCGGCGGATGAACTCCTCGTCACTGCAAAGTTCGGACGGCAGGATACGGAGCTTGTCGAGCTTGGTGTAAACGTGGTGGTCGATGTAGTTGTTTTCGACGAGCTGGGGCTTCGCGTAGGCGACATTCGCCGGGATCACAATGGCCTGCGTGCCCTCGGTGAAGGTGTGGAAGCGCGAAAGCAGGAAGGCCTCGCCGGGATGCTTGGAGACGGCAAGCCCCTTGCGCTTGTCGATGGTCACCGAGTTGTCATTCGAGGTGGAGAAGTTCGAAAGTGTGGAGACATCGCGATCCGTGCCATCCGAATACGTGGCGCGCACAGTGAAGGGGATACGGATATCCTCGCCCTTCATCAGCACCTGCGAGGGCTCGATGGTGATGCCGGTGGAGTGGGCGATGTTGTCGGCGTCATACTCGGCGCCGTTGCGGATCCACTCGATGAGGGTGTTGTAGAACGCGCTGTCCTTCGCGAACAGCTTGCCACCGGTGTGGGGCACGCCGCCGGTGGACTTGGTGATGATCAGGGAGTCCTCGGGCAGCGCGAGGTTGATCCGGCGACCGGGCATTTCCCCGGTCAGGCGGAAGTAGTCACCCTTTGGATCGAAGCCGAAAAGCGAGAGGTGGAACCCGTCCTGGCCTCGGGCCGATCCGTGGCAGGATCCGGTATTGCAACCGGAGGCTGTTAGAACCGGCATCACGTCGAGCTGGAAGGAAACCGGACGCGGCTTGGTGGCGTCCTTCACGACCACCGGCACCTCGGTGGAAAGGCCGCGATAGTCGATGCGGAGACTGGTGGAGCCGTCCTTCTTGGGAATCAGGGTCGTTTCCAGCAACGAGGCCAGCGAGGGATCGGCGAGCGTGTACTTGGATTGGCGGGTGATGTCGCAGGTGGCGGAGTCCTTGAAATGGGCGATCACGATGACCCGGTGGAAATCCGCAGCGGTCTCCAGCGTGACATTTTTCGGGAAGGCCTCGATGGAGGTGATTTCCGGATCAGGAGCGGCATCCCAGCGCGGCAAGGCCTTCTTGGATCGGGCGGAAAGCGTGCTGCCCTCAGGCCATTCGGCACCACCTTGAATCCAGGATTCCAGAGTCGCGATTTCCTCCTTGCTGAGAGGCTTGCCGCTTTTGTTGGGCGGCATCACGTCGTCGTCGTCCTCATCAAGATGGACGCGTTTGATGAGATTGGATTTGGCCGGATTGCCGGGTTCGATCGCCGCGCCATCGTCGCCGCCGACGATCATCGCGGCGCGAGTGTCGAGGCGGAGGTTGCCCTTCATCTTCTCCGCCTGATGGCACTCCAGGCAGCGGGTTTCGAGAATCGCCTGTGCGTCCTCAAATGGAGTGGCCGCCGCGCTGAGAAGCAGGCTGCTGAAGACGAGAGCGAACCGGGAAGCAAGGGTGTTCATGGCTTGGCGGTCTGGCGGAGTTGCTCAAGTCGGGAAAGTGGCTTTGCCACCGGTGCTGCTGGATCGGCGGGCTTCGGAGGTTCCGGCGCGGCCTTCGCCACCGCAGGCGCTGGGCTCGTCGGCTTGTCGATGCGGAGCGTGCCCCCCTGCCCCACCTGGTGCAGGATGGAGGAATTGTTTTCCGGAATCGTGACGCGACAGAACACGTTGTTGTGTTTTCCGACTGGCGAGTCAGCCGCGACGGTCAGCGGGAAATTGAGTTCGGTCTGGTCCTTGATGAACTGCAGCGGTGGCGTGGTGACACCGGCGGGCAGTCCGATGAGTTCGGCGGTGGCGTTGCCCGAGAACTCGTGCTGCACCTCGACCTTTCCAGACATGACGGTCGGCTTGCCCTGCTCGGTCGCGGCGAGGGAGAGTGCCATGGTCAGATACGGTTCGGCGACTTTCAGCGGCACGAGCTGCGAGGATACCAGCACCGGACCTTTCGGAGTGCTGGCTTCCGCAAGCATGCAGACCTTCCACTCGGCGATGGCGGCCTCACCGTTGGCATTGATCTCGTAATTCACTTCAGATTGACCCGCCGGGATCTGCATCGTGACCGGCGCGCCGATACCCGGAGGTGACCAAAGGAAACGAACCGTGATCGCGTCGTTGTAGCCTTCCTTCCGCGCGGCCCTGACCTTCAACTGCATGATGCCGTTCTTCACGATCGGCACCGTGGGAACATCCAGCTCCAGTTGCAGAGGCGCCTCCTCGGTCACAGCCATCGCGATCCTGTCCAGCGGCGTGGAATGGTAGGGGCCCTGGTTGTTGACCTCGACGTGGTGGATGATGTCGGTCAGCGCGCCTTTCAATGGCGGGCCGTCGCCGAGAGAGCGAATGGAGAAATCATAGAGCGCCCCAGCGATGGGGGCATCAGCGGCAGCTTCGAAGACCACAGGAAACGCATTCACCGAACGGACCGCGTTCGAGGCCGTCATCTTGACACCGGCAGGCAACGAAGCGGCATCGAGCGCGATGTCGCAGCCGATGTTTTCACGCGTCACATTGACCACTGCGGCATAGCGGTTGCCGCGCGGGACGGGGAAGGTCTTCCACTTCTGGGAAAAATTCCGCTCCACGACCGGAAGCGTGGCCGCGATGGCAGGTTCGCGGCGGAGAATTTCAAGGCGATAGACGAAGTCCGGCCCGCCGCTGCCGAGCTTGTCACGGATGCTTGCCACGTAGTCTCCATCCGCAGGGCAGGTCCACTGGATGACCGGATCGGGGCCGCCTAGATCGTCGTTCTCGGCGAGCTGATTTCCGGCCTGATTCTTGAGCCGCAGCACGGCATCAATCGGCGAGCGCAGGGCACGGCCCAGCACTTTCAGAGTGAGGTTCTCGCCCTTCGCGGCATGGAATTTGAAGCGGTCGGTGTCGTCCTTTTGCGAAAGGATTCCCTGACCGGCACAAGGGATGGGCGGCAGGGTATTGGCCTCCTTGTCCTCGTTGTTCGGCTCGGTTTCTTCAGCGTGTTCCAGCGGGGAAACGACCACCCGGTTGGGCGAGGGCGAGAAGACACCATCGACCACGGCGAACAAGGGCTGGCGGCTCGGCTGCGCAGTCAAGGTCGCTGACTGGCTGATCGGGCCGGAGGGATCGCCGATGAATTGGAATGTGAGCGTTTCTCCGGGCTTGCCCCCAGGAGGAAAGACCACGGACGGTCGCGGAAACGTGCCGATGTGGAGCCGGTAATCGCATGGGTCACTGCCCTCGTAGGCCGCCTCGCGGACCACCACGCGATAGTCGCCATCCTCCGGAGCGATGATCGAGACGAAGGCATCATTGCGCAGCAGCGGCGCATCATCACAGGCCGCGAGCTCGAAGCGCTTCGGGTCAAGGATCGCCACGTAGGCATCGAACATCAGCCGGCCCAGGCGCATCGCCTCGACCTCGACGGAAAGCCTCTGACCCTTTTTCAAACTACACACGTAGTAGTCTTCATCCTCGGTCTTGGTGACCCCGGCGACGGTGACGTTAAGATCGACTTTCTGGGGCTTGTCGAAGGTGTTGTTCGGCTCGGCCTCCTCGACTGTGGGAAACGGACCGACCCAGAACGTGCGGAGTTCGCTCAGGCCGCCAGGGCCTCTGAGACGCAGCTTGTGTTCTCCCAATGCCGCATCAGGCGCGATCAGCAGCTTCGCGCTGACACGCTTCGGATCCTTCACCTCGATTGAACTAAGTGTGAGGCCGGGCTCATAAAACAGCGCCTCTTGCATCCCTTCCAGACGATCGCCGCTGAACTCCACCAGCACCTCCGTTCCGCGCTGACCACCGCGTGGGTAGATGAGGTCCAGAACAGGAGTGAATGCATGGCCCGGGGTGGCGGCCACGAGCATCAGGATCGCGATGGAGGCGCGGTGGATCATGCTTTTTTGTCGAGTATGGCATCGAGCACCTGACCGCCCTGGCAGATTTCGATCGGACGATTTCCCGGAGCCATCAGCTCCTTATCGGCGGTGATTCCGATCTGGTTGTAGGCGGTGGTCGCGAGATCCGCCACGGTGACCATGTCTTCTTCCGGTTCGCCGCCGAGGGCGTCGGACGAGCCATGGACGAGGCCCTTCTTCACGCCGCCACCGGCCATCATCACCGAGAATACACGCGGCCAGTGGTCGCGACCGCCGGTCGGGTTGATCTTCGGCGTGCGACCGAACTCGGACGTCACCATTACCAGCGTGGTGTCCAGTGTGCCACGGCGTTCGAGGTCGCGGATCAGGGCAGCGATGGCCTTGTCGACGGGTGGCAGTTCCTTTTCGATCTGGCCCTTGAGATTGTCGTGGTGATCCCAGCCACCGGCGGTGAGGGAAACAAAGCGCACTCCGGCCTCGATCAAGCGGCGGGCGAGGAGCATGCGCTGGCCGGCAGCAGTGCGACCGTATTCATCCTTCAGCGCGTCCGGCTCATCCTTCAGGTTGAAGGCCTCGCGCGCCTGCTGCGAGGAGATCAGCTTGTAGGCGTGCTGATAAAAGGCGTCCATCGAGTCCAGCGCGTCGGATTTCTCCAGCGTCTTGAAATGGTTGTCCACGGTTTCGAGAAGTGAGCGGCGTTTTGCGAAGCGTTCGTCGCTCACACCGGTCGGAAGCGCCAGATCACGCACCTGGAAATTTCCCTGAGCCGGATCGGAACCCAGCGCGAACGGCCCGAAGGCGGATGACAGGAAACCGGAGTTTGCGAACTCGTTCGGCACCGCCGGCACGCAGACGTAGGGAGGCAGGTTGTTCTTCGGTCCGAGTTCATGGGAAATCACCGAGCCCATCGAGGGATATTCGACCGCAGGCGATGGCCGGTAGCCGGTGAACATGTTGTGAGTTCCTCGCTCGTGGGCCGCCTCGCCGTGGGACATCGAGCGGATGACGGTGAACTTGTCGGCCAGCGTGGCGAGGTCCTTCAGGTGCTGTCCGAACTGCACGCCTTTCAGTTTCGTGTCGATGGCACCGAATGGCCCGCGATACTCGGCCGGGGCGAAGGGCTTCGGGTCGAAGGACTCCTGATGCGCCATGCCGCCCGGCAGGAAAATGTGGATGATCCCCGTCGCCACGCCCACACGGGTCGCATAGTCCTTCTGATCGGCGAAGGCTTGTTGCCGGAGGAAGCCGGGAAGCGTCATGCCAAGCCCACCGAGGAGGCCGACATACATGAACTCGCGACGGGACGCATAGCGATCGAGCGGATTTCCGGGGCAGCAGGGTTTCATGATGGCAAGGGTGCAGGGTAAGTGGAAAACACCAAGGAGACCATCCGGAAGGTCCGGAAAAATCCCACAACCCACTCGTTACGCCAGCCCGATGATTTCTATTTCAGACGCGTGAGCGCAAAATCAGTCATTTCCGGGCAAACGTGCGGGCTGCAACGCCCGTCAAACCGTCGCCCCGAACAAGGCTCCGACTCCTGCTGTCAGGGCCATCGCCAGCGCGCCCCAGAACGTGACCCGAAAGGCTGCTTTCATGATCGAGGATCCACCGGCATGAGCCGCCAGCGATCCCAGCAGTGCGAGGAAAAACAAGGAACTCCCTGAAACCATCCAGACCAGCGACGAAGCGGGCGCCACAACCACCAGCAGCAAGGGCATCGCCGCACCAACCGCGAACGTGGCTGCGGAGGCCATCGCGGCCTGCACCGGCCTTGCACTGAGTGTATCGGAAATCCCCAACTCATCGCGTGCATGGGCACCGAGGGCATCCTTGGCCATCAGTTGCGTGGCGACCTGGCTCGCCAATTCGGGATCGAGCCCGCGGGCGACGTAGATGCCGGCCAGTTCAGCGTGCTCATGCTCCGGATCAGCTGCCAGTTCGAGGCGCTCGCGGTCGATGTCGGCGCGTTCGGTATCGGACTGCGAACTGACGGAAACGTATTCGCCAGCCGCCATGGACATCGCACCCGCCACCAATCCGGCGATCCCCGCGACGAGCACACTCGATTGACCGGTGTTGGCGGCGGCGACCCCGACGATCAGACTGGCCGTGGAAACAATCCCATCATTGGCCCCCAGCACAGCCGCGCGGAGCCAGCCAATGCGGTGGGTACGGTGGTTTTCATCGTGTTTCATGGGAGGGAGAAGGGATCATGGAAATGGGATTCCACTAGGGGAAACCTCTATCGGGCCCGAGGCGGGCGCGTAAGAATGAAAAGGTAACCAATCAGTCAGACCGCAGTGTCCGGGACGCTTCATGAAAAGGGAGGCCGACCATCGCGCGATCCAAAGTGCTCCGCTCTTTTTCATTCGTTTTTCCCATCCTCGTTTCCCCGCTGCTCGCTCATCCATGTGTAGAGGATCACCCACAGGGAAAGCGCCAGCCCGAAGAGCGGAACCTGCAACTGCGACGGCAAGGAGTAGAGGATGGAAACAACGGGAATCCACACGCCCCAGGTCGCGAAGAGCGTCGGCAACACCGCCTCCCGGTAGTAGCTCGTTGTGAAAAACACACCCTGTCCCTGAAGGCGGTATCCTCGATTTTTCCAATCGTACAAGCAGGTCGTGAACGGCGCGGAGAAGAGCGGAGTGTAGAGAAATTGATCGACCAGCACCTTCTTCACCACCACGGCAAGAGTGGCCTCCTCGCCGAACCATCCGCCCTGACAGCGGTAGAAGAAATCCACCACCACGCCCATGAAGCACCAAAATGGCAGGGCGAACAGCAGGTTGGAAAAGTTCTCCCGTTTCACTGTCGCGTGCTGGAAGACGAGGATGCGAAGCAGTTCCGGAATCAGCGCACCCGCCACCATCGCGGAAACGGCGGTGTAACCATAGCCCCAGCGCGATTTGACCCCAGCGAGCTGATCCAGCCAGGTCCGGGTCGGTGGGTAAAAGTAGTAGGCCAACAGCACCGTCAGCATCAGTGCCTGCACGATCAGCCCGGGCACCACATTGGCTCTCGCCGCCCGCAGCCCGGCCATCCATGGCGCTTCACGCAGAGGCAGGTGATCGGACTGGGGCTTGGCCCCTTGATTGGATCCGGCAGCTTTCACGGATCAATTTCCGAGCACCCGCCCCAACAGGCCGATCATCTGCTCGGCGGCTGCCTTGCCGGTTTCGAGCACCTCATGGTGGTCGAGGGCATTCGGCGTGATGCCGGCGGCCCAGTTGGTGAGGCAGGAAAAGGCGGCGATCTTGAGGCCGAGTTGGCGGGCCTGGATCGCTTCGAGCACGGTGCTCATGCCGACGGCGTCCGCTCCGATGGTGCGGAGCATACGGACTTCCGCCGGGGTTTCATACTGCGGGCCGCGTAGTCCGGCATAAACGCCTTCGTGAAGAGTGGTGCCGCTTTCCTGAGCCGCAGCGCGAAAAATGGACCGCCACTCGGGATCGTAGGTGGTGGTCATGTCGATGAACGTCGCGCCCGACAGCGGCGTGGTGCCGGTGAGGTTGAGGTGATCGGAAAGCATCATCCACGTGCCCGGCGCGAAGTCCGGATGGAGGGTGCCGGCGGCGTTGGTGAGGATGATCCGTTCAATCCCGGCCTGTGCCATCCAGCGGACCCCGGCGGTGATGGTGGCGGCATCGTGGCCTTCGTAAAGGTGGACGCGACCCTGCATCACGATCACCGGCGCACCCTTGAGTTTTCCGATCAGGAAGCGTCCGGCGTGACCCGGGACTGAGGACACCGGCAGACCCGCCTCCGCGAATCCGACGGTTTTTTCAATCACGACGGCATCCGCCAGCGGGCCGAGTCCGGAGCCGAGCACGATGCCAGTCATGGCAGTCAGGAGTTCATCAGGGATTCGATCTCTTCGGCCTCGATCGGGATCTTGCCCATGAGGTCGAAGTTCTCGTGCTTGCCGATGAGGTAGTCGTTCTCCAAGCGCACTCCGAGTCCTTCCTCACGGATGTAGATGCCGGGCTCGATCGTGAAGACCATGCCCTCGGCAAACGGTTCGTTCGGCGGCGCGACATCGTGGACGTCGAGTCCCATGTGATGGGAGGTGCCGTGCATGAAATACTTTTTCACCAGCGGCTTGTCCGGCCCCTGCTCCTTCGCTGCCTTCGCGTCGATGAGTCCCAGGCCGATGAGCTCGCCTTCCATCAGTTCGATGACCTGCTTCTGGTACTCCATCGGGGTGTTGCCGGGACGGAGCAGACCGTTGGCACCGCGGACCACGCGCAGCACAGCGTCATAGACATCGCGCTGGCGTTTCGTGTAGCGACCACTGATCGGGATGGTGCGGGTGAGGTCCGATGCCCAGCCGGCGTATTCGGCGGCCACATCGAGCAGCACGCAGTCGCCTGCCTGGCAGATCTTGTCGTTCTCGACGTAGTGCAGCACGCAGGCTCCTTTTCCACCCCCGATGATCGGGCCGTAGGCAAAGCCGCGCGAACCACGACGGACGAACTCATGAAGCAGCTCGGCCTCGATCTCCCACTCGCCGACTCCGGGTTTCACGAATCCTAGCAGACGGCGGAATCCGGCCTCGGTAATGTCGCAGGCCTTCTGGATCAGGTCGATCTCGACGGGATCCTTGATCATGCGAAGCTGATGCATCAGCGGCGCGAGTCGCTCGTAGCGGTGGAGAGGATAGCGGGACTGGCACTGCTTGATGAAGCGGTCATTACGAGTCTCGACCACCACGGCGGCGCGCAGATGCTCGTTGGTGTGCAGGTAAACCTGATCCGCCTGCGGAACGAGGCTGTGGAGCATCGATTCGAAGGTGTTGGACCACTCGACGCGCTCGATCCCGGAGACCGCTCGGGCCTGTTCCTTGGTGAGCTTGTCACCTTCCCAGATCGACATCAGCTCGCTGGTCTCCTTGACGAAGAGCATTTCCCGCTGCTTCGGGTCCTTGGCGTCCGGCATCAGGACGAGAACGGTTTCCTCCTGATCGATTCCACTGAGATAAAAGAGATCCGCGTTCTGTTTGAAGTACATGGATCCATCCGCGTTGGTCGGATAGATATCGTTGGAATGAATGATCGCGATGCTGTTCGGCTTCATCAGCGAACGCAGGCGGTTTCTATTTCGGACAAAAAGCTGGGAATCGATCGGTTCGTAACGCACGGCAATGAATGAAGCGAAAGGATGGGGAGTCGGCAACCCGTTTTAGAAAGGAAAAGCACGATGGGAAAGAGAGTCCCTTTTAAGCAAGACTGACCTGAAGGTGCTCTGGACTGAATGATTCAAGTCGTATCGGCGGAATTGATTTTTCAGAGTCATTACACCGTGAATGCGAAGATGCGTTGCTTTGAAGAACACTTCGATCCGCGATTTTCTGGGGAAATGCGCCGCTAGAGTCAGCCGCGATCCCCCTCCACCACGCCGGCCTGATCGACGATGATCGAGTCGAATGGCTCCAACTGCAGATTCTTGACCTCCTGATTCCGGAAATCGAGCAGGGTGGTCTTCCCTTTCCGGATCAATCGGATGTTCCGCCCGCCGAACTCATCACGGTCGCCAGCGGCCTGAATGGCCTCCAGAAGCGTCATCGTCTTCCGGAAAGGGATCGGCCCGGCCCGGCGGACCCTTCCGCCAACACTGACCTGGGCTTCCTGCTGATCAGGTTCCTTCGCGGACCCAAGCACCTCCACCTCGATCGCCGGCCGAGCATAGATGCCCGCGTCCCGATAAGCTTTCTCCGCCGAGCGGGCGAACTGCTCGCCGGTCAGCCCCTTCGCCGGAACCAAGGTTTCCAGCAGAGGCAGTCGGACCCCTCCGCTCTCGCCGACACGGTATTCGCCGTCGATCTTCGCCTGCTCCTCCGCAGGCACACCGCGCAGGGTGAGCTTCATGGCATTGCCGGGTTCGATCCCGGCGAGGGCGCTGGAAATGGCCAGCAAGAACGGGAGTGAGAGCAGGAAATTTCGTTTCATGACGGCGACCATGGTTGCAGAATTTAACTTTGTGTCAAAAAGTTAATGCCTCAGCAGTTGCTCTTCTTGAAAAAACAAGCGACCTTAAACCCATGATTTTACCGAGGCTGGCCCTGTTTGCCACCCGCATGTTCCGGCCATTCCCATGGCTGGCGGTGATCGGCGTGCTTGGGCTCTGCCAATGCGCTCCGCACTACACCCTCGTCAGTCAGCCAAAGGATCAGGCCACGCTCGACCGGATGCACGAGACCTTCGGCTTTCGCAAATGGGTTTCCGCCAGGACCAAGCCGGACATCGTGATCATCGGCATCCACGGCTTCTGCGGGGCCTCGATCGATTACGAGAACCTCGGCAAGGACCTCCTCAAAAACCAACCCCGGACTGCCCTTTACGCCTACGAAGTGCGCGGCCAGGGCAGCGATCCCTTCAAGGAGCGCCGAGGTGATATCGACGAACCGTCGCTTTGGTATCGCGATCTGCTCACCTTTACCAAGCTCGTCCGCAAACGCCATCCCGACGCGAAGATCATCTGGATGGGCGAAAGCATGGGCGCCCTCATCGCCGCTCACACCTGGCAGCAGGAATCACTGAACCCCCCGCCGTGTGACGCTCTGATCCTTTCCTCCCCGGTCGTCAAGATCCGCTCAGACGTGCCTGCCTGGAAAAAGGAAATCCTCAAACTCGCTGCCGCCGCCGTACCGACGGGACGTATTTCCGTCGAGGCCCTCTCCGGCGGACAAGCGGTGCAGATGACCCACAGCTCAAACCACATTGATCAGGCGGAAACGAATGCCTGGAACATCGACGAGCACACCTTCCGGCTGCTGGCCTCACTCGGCGACCACATCGAGAGCATGAATTCCTGCGCGGAGACCTTCCGCGTGCCGGTGTTGGTCCTTCACGGCGGCAAGGATTTCTTCACCGAAGACAGCGCCGTTCGGGAGTTCATGAGCCACATTCCGAAGCGGACCCCGAAATCGCTTCTTTACTATCCCGACGCCTACCATCTGCTGATGTATGATACCCGGAAGGACGAGGTCATTCGCGACATCGAGCACTGGCTGACCCGATTCCGTGACCGGGAGCGTTGATGAGTTTCGTCGTTGTCAACCGCCTGCCCGCCCTCTAGTTTGCCGCCTCTTCCAACGCCGCCTCCTTTGAAAAGCTTCCGTCTAACCCCGTTCCTGATTCTCGCCGCCTGCGCTGCGCCGAAAGCCACGGTCGTGGAGGAGCCGAAGAAGAACAAGGTAAGCCCCCCCGCCCTCGTGCAGGAACCAGCCATGCCGAAGGACGACGAGGCCGAGCAACTGCGTCTGCCTTCAGACATGTTGGGAAAACTGCCGGACACCAACCAGTTTCAGGCGACCAATCCGAACCTGCCGACGACCAAAGCGAACGACGGCGCGGCCGTGATCGCCAAGCCTCCAGCTGAAACTCCGCGCTGAGCAGGCTGCCTGTTCGATTTTCCGGTCCTGACTTGCCGAGCAGCATCGGCCGGGACCAGTCTCCCGGCACCGATGCCCAGGCCGCCGAAAAAATTCGTCCCCACCCCCTTCGAATACCATCAGGAGATCGAGGTGAAAATCGATGCCCTGACGAACCTCGGCTCCGGCGTGGCCCGCGTCGATGGCTGGGTGGTCTTCGTCCCCTTCTGCCTGCCCGGCGAAACGGTTAGGGCCCGCGTTTATCGGAACGACAAGAACTGCTCGCACGCCGATCTCGTCGAGGTGCTGGAAACCTCTCCTGACCGCGTCGAGCCGAAATGCCCGCTCTTCGGCACCTGCGGCGGCTGCCAGTACCAGCACTTTTCCTACGAAAGCCAGCTCGCGTGGAAGACCCGCCAGGTTCGCGAGCTCCTGAAGCACATGGCCGGGATCGAGTTTCCCGTAAACGACTGCCATCCTTCACCGCAGCTCTGGAACTACCGCTCAAAGATCACGCCGCATTTCGAACAGCCGCGTGAGGGACAGATCGGCCCGATCGGATTTCTCGCCGTGGGGCGTCGCTCCCAGATCACCGACGTGCCGCAGTGCCCGATCGCGATGGACGAGATCAATGCCGAACTCCCCGCCCAGCGCGACGCCATCCGTGCACGAGCCCATACCTTCAAGCGCGGGGCCACGATCCTGATGCGTGCGACGAAGGACCGCATCGAGACGAACCCGAAAGCCGTCGCCACCGAGCGGGTTGGCGATATCCACTTCGACTTCCTCGCTGGAGACTTTTTCCAGAACAATCCCTTCATTCTCCCCGAGTTCACCGGCCATGTCGCCGAAAAGGCATCTGCCGGAAACACCCGCTACCTCGTCGATGCCTATTGCGGCTCGGGATTGTTCGCCCTGACCTTGGCGAAGAATTTCGAACAGGTCGCCGGAGTCGAGGTCTCGGAAACCGCTGCCGACTGGGCGAGACGCAATGCCGAAACCAACGGCATCACCAACGCCCGCTTCCTCGCCGCCAGCGCCGAGGCCATCTTCAGCGAGATTGATTTTCCGGCGAATGAAACCGCCGTCGTCATCGACCCGCCGCGAAAGGGCTGCACCCGTGAGTTCCTCGACCAGCTCGCCGCCTTTGGCCCCGCGCGGGTCGTCTATGTCTCCTGCGATCCCGCCACCCAGGTCCGCGATCTGGCGATCCTTCAGGAACTGGGCTTCATGCTGGAGGACATCCAGCCCTTCGATCTCTTCCCACACACAAGGCATCTGGAGTGCATCATGACCCTGACCCGCCAACGGGACCATTGCCCCTCTGCCTGATCCAGCGCCTATAGGAATCCACACCCATGAACCACCGCATCCTGCTGATCCTTCTTTCCTGCCTGACGCTGCCGCTCGTGGCTCAGGACGCACTGCCAAAAATCGCCGAGATCTTTGAGGTCGATGGGAGGAAAGCCTTCGTCTATCCCGCGCCGAAGCCCGCAGATGGGAAACCATGGCTTTGGTATGCGCCGACACTGGGGAGCTTGTCTCCCGGCGAGCGGAAACCCTACTATGAAACCTTCGTGAAAGCCGGCATCAGCATCGCGGGCTTCGACCTCGGCGAGGTGCGCGGCTCACCTGCCAGCACCGCAAAATTCACGCTGTTTTACGACGCGATGGTGAAACGCGGCTACTCGCCCAAGCCCATCCTGCTCGGCCAGAGCCGCGGCGGCATGATGACACTCGCATGGGCGTTTCGGAATCCAGACAAAGTGCGGGCCTGGGTGGGCATCTACCCGGTTTGCAATCTCGCGAGCTGGTCACTTAAGAGCTCGAAGCCGCAAACGCTCGCCGATTTCGCGATGACCGAACCGGAACTCGTCGCGAAGCTCGCCGAGTTCAATCCAATCGACAATCTGCAGGGCCTGCTGGCGAACAAGGTGCCGATGTTCGCGGTCCATGGCGACAAGGATACCCTCGTTCCCTATGACCTGAACACCAAGCTTCTCAAGGAACGCTACGAGGCCGGCGGTGGCTCGATTGAGGTCAAGGTCGTCCCCGGCAAAGGCCATCAAGTCGATCCCGGATTCTTCCAGTGCCAGGAGCTGGTTGATTTCGTCCTCAAGCACGCCAAGTGAGCGCGAGCGTGTAATCGCCTGCAAACGCCGGCAGATCTGTCAGCGTTTGCCGCGCACGACCTTGCGGACGAAGGATTCCATCACGGTTTCCTGATCCTCGATCCGCTCGACGAGCTTCAACTGGGTGCGGCAGCGATCGAGATTGTGTCCGGGCCGGTGGATCTTGAAGTAGACATCCCCCTCCAGGAAGTCGGTCAGGAAGCGGATGCCGGTCTCCAGCGTGATCAGCTTTCCGGAAAACGCGAGATGGGACAACTCCGCCTCGTTGAGAAACGAACCAGCGGAGTCGAGGAATCCCTCGACGAGCGCTTCGAACATCGGCATCCGCATGCAGACCTTTGAAAGATCGGTCTCATCCTCCTCCGCCGGACTGGTGGCCGAGCGGACGAGATCACCGAAGTCATAGAGGGAAAGACCGGGCATGACGGTGTCGAGGTCGATGACACAGACCGCCTCATCGGTTTCAGCGTCAATCATGACATTGTTGATCTTGGTGTCATTGTGAGTGACCCGGACCGGCAGCACTCCCTCGTCGCGCAGCTCCAGCAAGCGGCTGGCGGCACCAGCCCGGGCGACGATGAAATCGTATTCCTCGCGAGCCGAGGCGAGACGGCCACAGGGATCAAGATCGGCGACGGCGACGAGCCGCTCAAAGCGTTTCCGGGTGTCGTGGAAATCCGGAATCGTCTCCACGATGTCAGCAGCAGGCAGATCACTGACAAGATCCTGGAACGAGCCGAAGGCCCGCGCCGCCTGGTAGGCCTGGCGGGTGTTTTCGACGACGTCGTAGGTGAGGCAGCCTTCGATGAAATTGTAGCAGCGCCAGATTCCGCCGTTGTTGCCCTCGGTCCAGAAGTGCCCGCCGCGCGCGGGGTAGAGGTTCAGGGTCTGTCCACCGAGGTCCTTTTTCACTCTCAGCACCTTGGAGTTGATGTGCCGGGTGACCCTTTCGACGTTCCGCATCACGGCGTGCGGATCCTTGAAGACGCTGCTGTTGATCCGCTGGAGGATGTAACGCTGCCGGGATCCGTCCGGCAGTTCGTAGGTGGCCCGGTAGGTGGAATTGATGTGGCCGCTGTGAACCTCCTCCCCTTCCACAAAGACGCCTCCGATGGCAAAGCGGTTGCCGATTTCTGAGACAGTGGACTGGATTTGAGGATCGGGTGATGCGCCCGAAGGAGGGTTGAAAACCATGATTCCCAGAAGCCTAACGGCCGTTCAGGTTCTGACAAACTTGAAACGCGGCAAAGTTGTCGCTAACCGGAGCCATGCAGCCCGCCATTCCATTCCGCCACTACGGGACCGATGGCGATGTGGCCCGGCTTGGCCTGCTGATCCGCGAGGCGTTCGGATTGATTGGGTTTTCTCCGGACGATCCCGCGATGGTGCTGAACCTCGCCTGCGGTCGTGCGGATGAAACCGGGGCTCTTTTCAAGGCGCTGGCTCCGGTTCGCGTTGGCTTTTATCTCGGCATCGACCTGCTGCCGGGTGACATCGCGGAGGCGAAATCGCGCTGGCGTTCCACTGATCCGGCGACCCAGGTGGACTTCAAGGCGGGCGATGCCTCGCGGACGGACCGGATGAAACAGTTGCCGCCATTCGACCTCGTGTTCATCCGCCATCAGAACTTCTGGCACGATGGTCCGCAATGGGACCAATTGTTGGAAAATGCGCTGAATTCCCTGAAGCCGCAGGGGATACTGATCTTCACTTCTTATTTCGACCGCGAGCATGCTGTCGCGCTGGCGTCGCTGAAAACCTGCGGAGCCAAACTGTTAGCGAACATTCGCCACACGGGCTCACGGGCGCTCGATGATGCTCCGGGAAAATCCGTGGACCGACATCTGGCGATCGTTTCCCGACCGAGGTGAGTCACTCCGCGAACAAGGCATCGATCATCGCCGTGCACTTGGCGGTGGGGAACACACTGAGCTCCATCTGGTTCATCACGTAGGCGAAAGACAGTCCGGTTTCCGGGTCTCCGAAGCCATGGCTGCCACCCGCGCCGGGATGACCAAAGGCGGCAATCGATGGCCCGTAAAGTCTCCGCTTTTTCAAGCCAGCATCATCCAGCGGGTCCATCTGACATCCGCAGGTGAAGGCGGTTTCACGGAGCAGAACGCGATCTTCGGACTGGCTTTGCCGCGTTGCCAGGGAGGCCCGCACTTCGGGCGGCAGAGGACTTTCGATCAAGCCGATGGACGCCTGATAGAACCTCGCCAGCGCGGAGGCGGTGCCGATCCCACCCATCGCCGGAAAGCCCGCCGACCAAGCCGAGGGTGTGTTCATTTCCTGCACCGCATGCACGCCGCGTGGAGAAAAGAAGGCCCGCCGCGTGAGCGATCCTTCGCGATGGAATTCCTTGTAAAAGCCCTGCTCCAGATCGCTCTTGTCGGCTTTTCCAGGATAGAGAGTCGCGACGCGTGGATGCTGCGACTCCGGAAGACCGATCCAGAATTCCAGGTCCATCGGCCCGGCGATCTGACGGTGGAAGAATTCTCCGAGTGTCTGGCCTGTTAGACGTCGCACCGGTTCATCGACCAGCGCGCCGAACATCTTCGGATGATAGCCATGCCCGTCACCCAGCGGCCAGGCAGGCGATTGGGCTTCGATCGCGGCGACGACCTCGTCGTGGTTCCAAATGCTCGCCCGCTGATCGAGGGCGGCCAGTCCGCATTGGTGGGAAAGTAGCTGGGCGAAGGTAGCCTCCTGAATGGGAAACTTCGGCCAGACTTCCCGCACCGGAGTAGACGGCCCCAGTCCGCGCTGATGCAGCGCCAGCAGCAAGGCCGCCGCAGCGGGCCCTTTCGTGGCGGAATAAACCGGAACGAGGGTTTTTTCCGTCCACGGCCGGACCTTTTCCCGCTCGCACCAGCCTTGGCCTCGGGAAAGGACCTCGACCCCATTCCACCAGATGCTGACGGAGGCTCCGAGTTCGGCGTGGTCGCGGAAATTCCGCTCGAATTCCTGAACGACGCGTTCCAGCGCTGAAAGGGTTACCATCATCCGATCAGGGCAAGGCTCCCAGGCAGGCGAGATCCTGATCGAGATGGGCGGAGTCGCGCAGCGATTCATCCAAGCCAAAGGCCGTCTTTAAATGGGACTTCGCCCGCGCGGACTCACCCAGAACAGCGAGGTAGCAGGCGAGATTGTAGTGAAAGGTCGCCTCACTGAACAAGGCCTTCGGTCCTCTCAAGAGCCAATGACAGGCGGCCAGGGTGTCGCCGGTTTCATGCAGGCAATACGCGGCGTGCAGGAAGAACTGCGGTTCTGCCGGATCCTTCAGGCAAAGCAACCGGGCGGTTTCGGACGCGGCATTCCACGAGCGATCCGCCATTTCCGCGACGAGGCGGAGCTCCAGGAGCGACTTGCGGACCTGAATGCGCCATGGCAGCGGCTCCAGCTCGACCAGAGCCTCATCCGGCAATCCCAACTCAAGCCAACCGACGGCGGCTCGCACCCTCATCCGATGCTCCATTGGACTGAGTCAGACAGATTTGCCAAGGGAGCGCAACCCCCTTGAACCATGGTCCTTCAAAACAAAAATGGCCCCGCCCGAGGCCATGAACCGGGCGGGACCAGAGGTAAACAACAAGCAGAAATCAGTGTCGGACGCGGACCAGGGCCGGTTTAAGTCGGGCGACGGCTTTTCCTTTGGCGACGCGGGCCGCTTCTTCGCCGACGCGTTTCAGGAGCGCGATCAGCGAGGCGGTGACGAAATATTCCCTGAGCAGTACTTCACGGCTTTCACCGCTGGAATTCTTGCGAACGATTTTCATGATGGGATTGAGTTGATCCAACAAACGGAGGCTTTGTGACCTCCAACAAGTAGCAATGTCACAGCAAACGAGTGTTTGCAAATCGCGGGCCAAATTTTGTCGAAAGTTTCCTCTTTTCCCGGCCGGATGGCTGCTACGTAATCCCCCTCCCGTGGCCCAGATCCCTCATGACACCATCAAGCAGGTCCTGGCCGCGACCGACATCGTGGAGCTGATCAGTTCCTACATCGAGGTGAAGCGGGCCGGATCCGCGTTCAAGGCGCTGTGTCCGTTCCACAATGAGAAATCGCCCTCGTTCAACATCACGCCGGCCCGGCAGACCTTCCACTGCTTCGGCTGCGGAAAGGGTGGTGACGCGATCGCCTTCGTCCGCGAGTATGAAAACCTGCCCTTTTCCGATGCGGTGAGGAAACTCGCCGGGCGTGCCGGAGTGATGGTCGTCGAGGAGCAATCCAACCCCGAGGCCGACCAGGCCCGTCGCTCACGTGGCCGGTTGTTGGACGTCAATCGCGAGGCCGCAGAGTTCATGCACACGCTGCTGATGAAGTCGCCCGATGCACAGCACGCGCGGGACTATCTGAAATCACGCGGCTTCGGCGCGGAGATGGCGAAGCGCTGGACCATCGGCTGGATGCCGGATTCGCAGGACGTGTTTCTGAGCTGGGCGCGTTCGAAGAAATACAGCGGTCGTGAACTGGTGAACGCCGGACTCGCCGCGCAGCGCGATGAGAACGATCCGCGTTCCGGGCTTTATGTGCGCTTCCGTGACCGGCTGATGTTTTCCATCCGCAACGAGATCGGTGACGTGGTCGGCTTCAGCGGCAGACAGCTCCGCGAGGACAAGCGCTCGGGCAAATACGTCAACTCCCCGGAGACGGCTCTGTTCCGGAAGAGCAACATCCTCTTCGCCCTTGATCGCGCGAAGAAGCCGATCCTCAAGGAAAAGTGTGCGTTGGTTTGCGAGGGACAGATCGATGTCATCGCGTGCCACGAAGCCGGGATCGACCACGCCATCGCCGGCCAGGGAACGGCGTTTACAAACCAGCATGCGCGATTGCTGCGTCGTTATACAAAGGCTGTGATTCTCTGCTATGACGGGGACAGCGCGGGCTTCGAGGCAACGCAGAAGGCCTTCCGCGAGTTGGCGATCGAAGGGCTCTCGGTGCGTGTCGTGGAGCTTCCCGGCGGAGATGACCCGGACACCTTTCTCAAGGCCCACGGTGCCGAGGCGTTTCGGGAACTGCTCAAGGACGCCCGCGATTTCTTCGACTTCAAATTGGATCGCGCCACCCGCGATGGCCTGCTCGCCAC
>JANOBS010000376.1:0-4674 GCA_031411755.1 Luteolibacter sp.
GTAGTTTCTACTGGCTAGGTTTTGAAACATCAGGTCTTTCACCTGACAAGAAGCGCCTTGCTTGGCTCGGCGCACAACAGTGTTATTGAACGACCGGTCGGGTTTGGGGGGTAATCACCGACCGGTCGGTGATCAGGGGCAAAAGCGACCCGGAAGTACGGATTTCCGCGACTTTGTTCATGACAGGATTTTTAGATCCGTCATGCTGACAAGCCAAGCTGGAAGATGAAGTTGGGAAGGTTTGAAGCGCTCGGAGGTCATTCAGGGGACTGGAGCTGCTGCCCAGGACGTGTCATGTCTTGCAGATAGATCATGGTGGTGTAGACATCGGAATGACCGGGAAGGTTTTGAACCGTACGGATGTCGGTTCCGGATTCGAGCAAGTGGATCACCCAGTCTGGGACAGTCGGGACCCGTTGATCGGGATCAGCGGGCGTCGGTCGCAAGTCGGAAGCCGAGGTCGGGGCGGCGGAGGGCGCGGTCGTCGGTCCATTCACGGGCGAGGGCGCCATTGGCGGGCTTGAGGTAGGAGGCGCCGATGATGACCCAGAGTTTCTGGCCGAGCGGGTTGGCGGGATTGATGCTCGGGCGGCGGGTCCACTCGGCGACGGAGCCGGCCATGCCGAGCATGCCGACCGGGGTGCGGTCGGGCGTTTCCGCCGTGACGGGCAGCCACTTGGAGGGCTTGATGCTGGAGGGCTGCTCGACCTGCTGGCGGAGCGCGGCGAACCATTCCTCCTGGGTCGGCAGGCGGCCCTGCTTCCAGCCGCAGAAGGCCATGGCGTCCCACCAGTCGACCCCGATGACCGGGCTGTCGAGCGTGACGGGCTGGCCCTGCCAGGTGCCATTGGCCTTGGCGGCGGCGTAAAGACTGGTCCAGTCCGTGGGCTCGTGCCCGGCCTTGGTGGGGGGCTGGGAGTCGTCGTCGAAGGTCTTCTCGCGCTGGTCCTTGGAGAGCATGCCGAGGGTTTCGAGGAACTCGGCATACTGGCCGATGGTCACCTCATGGGCGGAGATTCTGAAGGAGCGGAGCTGGCCCTCGGTCCCGTCCGGGGTGGGATGGTTTCCCGCCGGGATGAGGATGGCTTCGGGAAGGGCTTTCGGCGGCGGTGGGGGTGGCAGGCCGGGCTTCATCGTGGCAATGGCGATGCCGATCACCAGGATGAAGGCCGCCGCGACGCCGCCATACAGCACGTAGGGTGGTTTTTTAACCGCCGTCAGATGGGTGGTGGCCGGGGCAGGGGCGGGGGCGGGTTCGGCCAGTTGCTGACCGATCTGTCCGGCGTAGGCGTGGACCTGTTCCCAGGAAAGCGGCTCCTCGACGCCTTCCCCGCGCATCCAGGCGAGAAGGGTCAGCGTGCGGCTGGCCCCGGGAAGGCTGTCGCCCACGAGAGGGACGAGGCTTTTTCCCAACGCGGTGATGTCATCCAAGGAACGATCCGGGGCACGGGTGCCGGCCATGGCGAGATTGACCAGGCGGACGACACCGTTTTCCTCGACATGGATGTCGTCAGGATCGAGGGCGGCGCAGTCCTGGCCTTTTGCCTCCAGATGAAGCTGGGCCTCCGAGACGCGGCGCAGGATCTGGGCGACCATGACCGGCTTCATCATCACTCCGGCGCGGAGGCGGTCGCCGGTGGTGGCACCCGGAAGGCGCTCGCGGGCGAAGAAGCAGGTCGTGGCATCCGAGACGGCCTCATAGACCGAGCCGATCAGCGGGTGATCGACGGCGGCCTTGGCGCGGATGTCGGCGAGAAACGAGTCCTGATGCTGGGCCATTTCCGGACGCAGCTCATCGATCAGCACATCGCGCCGGACGGCGGTCTGCTCCGCCAGCCAGGTGCGCGTGACCGGGCCTTCTTCGAGAAGTTCCTTGAGTCGGTAGTCGCCGAGGCGGGTGTCGTCGGGAGAGGGGTCCATTGAAAAGGGAAAGGATCACCGCGAGGGCAGCGGCAGGGGCAGCAGGGGGTTGTCAGGATTGAAGCCGGGAGGCAACGAGTCCTTGTCGAGAAATTCAGGCGGCGCATCGGCATCGAAGGGGCCGGGATTGGCTTTGGCCGGCTGCTGGGAGCGTGCGGCGAGGTCGCGGGGCCAAGCCTGGAGGTCGATCAGCTCGTTCTTGTAGTTCAGCTCGACGGACTGGCCGTAGTAGATGCGCTGGCCGAAGAGGTGCTCGTCCTGCACATTCCGGCGCGGCACGATGTAGGTGACGCGCAGCAGCTCCTCGCCGCCGGCCCAGTCGATCGCGCCGCTGACCCACTTGAACTCGCGGACGCTGGTCTCCTCGGTGGTCGGGACGATTTCCTTCCCACGGATGATGTCGAAGAACTTCACGGTCACGAAAAAATCATCGGCTCCGATGTTGGTCCCCGGAGCCGCCTGAACGGGGATGGTGAGCACGATGCGCTCTCCGTCCTCATAGTTTACATCCTTGAAAATGCGGGTGCGTCCCAGTGAAAGCTGGCCGCGCATGTCCACGGCGTCCTCGATGCCGTCGCGCAGTTTCGACGCCGCCAGGGAGTAAAGCGTGCCGGCCTTAGTAGCGCCCATGGCCATGACGTTCTGGTAATGCTCGGAAGCGGTGTCGAAGACTCCCATGGCCTCATGCACCAGGCCGAGTTCGTATTCGATGTTCGGCTCGTTGGGTTCCCTGGATTTCGCCTCCTCCAGCTTCGTGATCGCCTGGATCATGTCCTCGGCGACGCGGGCCTTGCGGGCTTCGGTGACGAGTTTCTCGATGACCGGATCCGCGATCGCCGGAGTGGTGATCGGCCGAGGCTGGACCAGCGCCGGGGCCGGATCGGGCAGCAGGCCAAGTTCCGGCGGCGGCCGGGCAACGATCGAAGCGGATTCCTTCTGCCCCGGCAAGGAAGGCAGGGACACGTATTTCGTCACCTCGCGCTCGACCACCCTCACCTCGCGGTTCGACTCGATGCGGGCGGCCAGCGCCAGTCCGGCGCTGAGCAGCTCGACGAACGCCAACAAGCCCAGCACCCAGCAGGAAAGCTGGAACACGGAAGTTCGTGGTGCCAGTTCGGCGTGAGCGGTTCTACTTTCCATGGTTCAGTAAACTGGTGGAGCGCGGCGGACCTGTCAACCGGCCCGACGGAATCAGGGATCGAGGAATTTCCCGGGATTGAGGATGCCGTGGGGATCGAGGGTGCGCTTCAGGGAGCGATGGACCGCCAGCGAGGTGTCGCCGAGGGCCTCGCGAATCCACGGTTTCTTGGCGAGGCCGACGCCGTGCTCGCCGGTGATCGCGCCGCCGTTGGCAAGGACCCAATGGAACAGGATGTCCAGCGCCGCGTCCGCCTGCTGGCGGATGTCCGGATCCTCGTAGTCCTTCACCATCAGGTTGGTGTGGATGTTGCCATCGCCGGCGTGGCCGAAACACGCGACCGGGATGCCGGTTTCCTGCTCCAGCTTGCGGGCGAAGTTGACCAGATCGACCAGCTTCGAACGGGGCACGACGATGTCCTCGTTGAGCTTGGTCAGGCCGGTGTCACGCAGGGAGTAGGAAAACTCGCGGCGTAGCTGCCAGATGCGGTTGCAGGCCTCCTCGTCGGGCGCGATGTCGATGAAGGTCGCGCCCGCTTTTGTGAGAAGCGCGTGCAGTTCCTCCAGATCGGAAATGAAGGCGGCGTGGCGACCGTCGATCACGACGATGAGGTGGGCGTTTCCTTCCGGGAAAACATCGGCACCAAGGCGCTTGCGGGCGGCGGCGAGCGTGAAGGCATCGGCGATTTCCAGCGCGGAGGGCAGGTGGCCGGAGTTCAGTACTAGCTGCACGGCGGCAGCGGCGGTTGGGAAGTCCGGGAAGATCGCGGCCAGCATCGCGCGCGCCTGCGGCTTCGGGATCAGCCGCAGCGTCGCCTCGGTCACGATGCCGAGCATGCCCTCGGAGCCGGTGAAAAGCCCGCAGAGATCGAAGCCAGTCTTGTTCTTGTGAAGCCGTCCGCCGACACGCATGACGCGGCCATTGACCAGCACCACCTCCAGGCCCAGCACGTAACTACGGGTCACGCCGTACTTCAGGCAGCGTGGGCCACCGGCGTTGGTGGCGATGTTTCCGCCGATCGAACATTCCTTGAGTGAGGCCGGGTCCGGCGGGTATTCCCAACCGACCTCGTGGGCCGCGCGCTGCAGGGCGGCAGTGATCACGCCCGGCTGGACGACTGCGACTCCATCCGCGGTGTCGATCGCCAGGATGCGGTTCATCCGCGCCGTGGAAAGCACGATACCGCCCTTCATCGGCACGCAGCCACCGACGTAGCCGACGCCCGCGCCACGCGTGGTCAGCGGGATGCGGTGGCGGTGGGCGAAGGCCATCACGGCTGAGACATCGGCGGTCGATTCCGCGAACACGACCACATCCGGCTCATGGCGGGCATACCACTTGTCGGCGGCATGGACGGCCAGGACGGGTGAGCTGATGTCGACCTTTCCCGGGCCGAGTTTTTCGCGGAGATGGCGGACGATTTCCTCCGTCGTGAGCGGCTCCTGGGCGGGAGGTTCCGGCACGGGCTTTTTCGGCTCCGGGGCCACGGGTTTGAGCGTCGATTCCAGAGGTTCCCAAACGGAAGACTCCACCGCTGGAGAGGAAATTCCTCGTGCGCTGGGGATCCGGGTCCGCTTGGGAGGGATTGGCATGGCTGAGCAAGTTCAGCGGCTGGC
>JANOBS010000377.1:0-1261 GCA_031411755.1 Luteolibacter sp.
GAGTTTGAAAAGAAGGGCGACCTTCTCGTTTCCAAAACGCCACTTCCAGCGGGTGAGCATTACACGGTCGTCGTCCAGGTGAAGGCCGACGCGGAGGCCAGGCCGAAAAATTTCCGAATCCCTCTCGACCTCAGCGAATGCGGCAAGTGTCACAACGCCGAATACGCCTGCATCTGCGATGAATAATTGGCTGCACACACCAATCTTCAAGCCAGCTTCGGCACGTCCACCCAGGTGCCCTTGCGGTGGGATTCCCAGCTGAGTTCGGCGAGTTGAACGCCCTTTGCGCCTTCACGGAGGGTCCATGGGAAGGGCTCGTCGGCGACGACGTGCTTGAGGAAGAGCTCCCATTGGATCTTGAAGGCGTTGTCGAAGGGAACCTGGTCCGGCACCTCGACCCAGCGGTCGTAGTAGTTGATCGGACTGTCAATGTCCGGATTCCACACTGGGCGCGGCGTGGTGCTCTGATGCTGGGCCCAGCACTTGCGGAGGCCGACGATGGCGGAGCCTTCGGTGCCGTCGACCTGCATGGTCAGAAGGTCATCGCGGCGGACGCGGACGTTCCAGGATGAGTTGAACTGGCAAATGATGCCGGTATCGGTCTCAAACATCGCGTAGGCGGAGTCGTCGGCCGTGCACTTGAAGGGCTGGCCCGACTCATCGAAGCGCTGCGGGATGTGGGTCGCAGCGTGGCAGAACACTCGGGTGACGTTTCCGAAGAGATTGTCGATGACGTAACGCCAGTGGCAGTGCATGTCGGTGATCATCCCGCCGCCGTCCTCTTCGCGATAGTTCCAGCTCGGGCGCTGGATCGGCTGGCCTTCATGCTCGCCAGTGAAGACCCAGTAGCCGAACTCGCCGCGCACGCTGAGGATCTTGCCGAAAAAGCCCTGCTCCTTGAGAAGCTGGAATTTCCGCAGGCCGGGCAGCCAGAGCTTGTCCTGCACCGCTCCGTTTTTCACCCCGGCCTCCTCGGCGACGCGGGCGATCCGGATGGAGTCTTCAGTGGAAACGGCGATCGGCTTCTCACAATAGACGTGCTTTCCGGCGGCGATGGCCTTCTCAAGGAACCCGACGCGATACGGCGTGCCCGAGGCATCGAAGAAAATCTCGTTCGCGGGATCGGCCAACGCGGCATCGAGACTCGCCGTGGCTTGCGCGCCGTTTTCTTCCAGCTTCATCACGAGGTAGTTCGTCGCGCCGTTGAAATCGGGCTTTCCGGGAGTGGTGCTGCCGGTGGCCGTGATCAATTCATAAGCCA
>JANOBS010000378.1:0-18282 GCA_031411755.1 Luteolibacter sp.
ATTTCCTTTTTCCAGATCGGCTTTCCGAACCAGATCTGGAAACGATCCACCTGCAAGCCGCGCCATTTCGCCGCCAGGAAGTGTCCCAGCTCGTGGACGAAAATGATGAGGTTGAACGAGAGGATGACCACGAGGATCAACAGCACGACATGGAGAATCTTGGGGAAGTCAGGCATGGACAGCGGTTTGTGACGTCACCCTAGCGAGGGAAGCCCGTGCATCAAGTGGATTGACGCGACCGGGTGATGATGACGAAACTCCACCCCATGGCATGCAGGATCGATGACGCGGTCATCCGCGGCGAGATCGACAACACTGTCGAGGGGAGAACCACCGGGCGCATCTGGCTCCTTGGCCGCGATGAGCCGCTGACTCTTGATCTCGATGGAGATTGCTGGCGTGACCTCGCGGGAGCCAGGCTGTCGTTTGAAAATCCCGAGCCCAGTGCCGATCCGGATGCCGAAACGCTGGCGCTTTTACAATCAGGCGTCGTCGGTGATGTCACCGCCTCGCGAAAGGCGCGCGTCGCCACCGTCAGCGAGGATGAGATTCAGGCCCTGCATGCGGCGGGTCGGGAAATTCCCTACGAGTGGAAGAACCTGCTCTATCTCGAATGGTTCAGCGAGGCGAATGGCCGCGTCCTGATCGAAACCTCCGACTACCGCCTCACCGTCACCGAGCATCTCTGGCAGATGGATTCCGATTCCGAGCAGGCCCAGCAGCTCGCGAACCTCCACGCCATGCGAGATTTCATGGCAACCCTCATCCGTCGAAAGAAAACCTCTGAACCGGAAACAAGCAGCGAGAGTGACGAACTTGACGAATACGAGTGGGAGGAGCGTCTCAAGGAGTCTGACCGACTCGCCGATGCGTATCAGGAGGTTCTCGAAAAATACATGGACGATGGCGATGCCGAGCGGAAAGAGGCCTTCGTCATGGGCTGGGATGGATTGCTCGATGCCTTGGCCGAGCGCGATGAGACCGAAATGGTCGATCCTTTTGATGACGAGGAATTGCAAGCCTCCTCCAGCTCCTGGCAGTCCGGAGATGACGACAGTGATGAGGACGAGGAGCGCCATCCGCTCCAGGCACTTTCCTATGAAGTGGCGCTGCGTGCCGTGGACCTGGTCTCCCGCGACGGTGGTTCGGACACGGCGGAGCATTGCCTCGTCTCAAATCTCCTGCAGGTCAGCGCCAAGCTCGCCGGAGGCCTCAGCGGTCATGGCAGCGGTTACGAACCCGAGGCCGGATTTGTGCTCGCGGTTCTTAAGCGCTGCCTGAGCTGGCTCAACGAAGCCATGGCCGCCTGCCAAACCCTGCTTGATCAGGAAAATGACGCCGATCAGAAGCTGGCCCTCACCCATCTACGGCAATCCATTTTCGAAATTCGTGACGGCATCATCGCCCTGCGCCGCGAGTTGAAGCAGGGGTCATGATTTCTGATTTCTTGAAATCAGTCAGGCACGACGAGCCCCGAGATCTGCCACCAGGCGGCCCGATTTCACCATCGACCCTCCGAGTTCTTTCGAATTCACCGATTCCATCTGCTCCGAGCCAAAGCAGGAATCACCGGAATTGAAGATCCCCGAGCCTATGAAAAAATAGGGTTTGGCAAAATTCACAAATTTCAAAGAGAGACTCTCAAAGGGACAGACAAAATATAGGAAATCCCCTTGCGGGTTTGGTTTCTCTTCCTAGAGTGGCAGTATGAGGCGCTCACGCTGGATTGCTCCTTGGAAGGATTCACCCGACAAACCCGCCATCTACCACTGCCTATCCCGCGTTGTCGACCGACGCTTTGTGCTGGGGGGTGACGAGCGCGAGCAGTTCCGCAAGTTCATGCGCATGCAGGAAAATTTCTCCGGTTGCCGCGTGCTCTCCTACTGCCTCATGTCCAACCACTTTCACATCCTCCTCGAGGTTCCACCGATGCCCGAGGGGGGCATCTCCGATGAGGTGCTCCTGAAACGCCTCGGGGCGATTCAGTCCGCAGCTTTTGTGGCCGGTGTGACGCAGGAACTCCAGCAGGCTCGGGAGGCTGGGAATGACGCGTGGGCCGCTGAAATTCACGCCCATCATGCGTATCGGATGCACTCCCTCAGCGAGTTCATGAAAACCCTCCTCCAGCGCTTCACCCGCTGGTTCAATCGCACCCACGAACGCAGCGGCACCCTCTGGGAGCAGCGCTACAAAAGCGTCATCGTCGAAAGCGGCATCGCCGCCCGCACCATGGCTGCCTACATCGACCTCAATCCCGTTCGCGCAGGCATGGTCAAAGACCCCGCCGACTACCTCTGGAGTAGCTACGGTGAAGCCCTCGGCGGTGGGAAAAAGGGCAATGGCAAGAAGGCCCGCGAAGGCCTCGTCCGCGCTTGCCTCAGCCATCGCGGCGCAGGATTCGAGGCCGAAAAATGGCAGGACGCCGCTAAAATTTATAGGCAACTCCTCGGCCTCGCCCTTCAGAGAAAGAGCGGACAAGTCGATCTAACAGCCGCCCGCCACACCCTCAAAACCAAAGTTAAAGGCGAGGTGAAATCCACCGCTCAGGACAACGGCACCGTCCTGCCCGAGCTCAACTTCACCGCCATGCTGCGCTGCCGCATCCGCTACTTCAGCGACGGCGCCGTCATCGGCAGCAAAGCCTTCGTCAACGAAGCCTTCAACGCCTCACGCGAACGCTTCAGCGCCAGGCGCCAGGACGGAGCGCGTAGAATGAAAGGTAACGCCGCCCCCGCCGCCAACACCCTCTGGGCCCTCCGCGACCTCCGAATGGGGATTACTTGAGCATCACAAATTGACGCGGCGACCTGTTAAGTAAACTTAATGATTGCGCCGGAGCGGGAACGCGCTATGGAATTTTTCCATGAAAACACTCCTTTTGCTGGCAGCAGCACTCACTGGCTTGGCTCTTTCCTCCTGCAATACCGCGATTGGTTTTGGTCGTGACCTGCGTCTGCTTGGCGAGGGCATGGAAAACAAGGCCCGCACGGGTGGCGGAAGCGCCGATCAACAACAGTCCGGCGCTCCCGTCTATTGAGGTGCTTCAGCGATTGGTGCGAGACCAGCCTGCAGCGTAGCCTTGGTTGAAGTTCAGGTGCTCTCCCTGGGGAACGTTGTTCCAGTGGCGGTTCGCGTTGTAAGTTTGACCCGTACGCTTGTCGCGGCTGCCGAGAGTGTATCCTTGGTTGTAATAGCTCTGACTGCCGGAATTTCCGCCGCCACCCCAACCACCCCCGTGGTTGCTGCCGCCGCCACTGGCATTGCGATACCCGGAGGCATAGCCGCTGCGGTAGCTGTCCTGAAAGGGCGGTGCGACGGAGCTTTGGCCGCGATAGGGGTTGTAGTCGCGGTTGTAGGATTTGTCGCGCGCACCATCGGTCTGGCCGGAACGATAGGCTTGGCTGGAGCTGCCGCCATAACCGCCGCCGCCACCCGGGTAGCCACCGCCATTGCCGTGGGGGTAACCTTGGCCTTGGCCGTAGTAGGGGTCGACACAACTGGTGAGGACAGCCATTGCGGCGGTCATGCAAAGGAGAAGAATTCGTTTCATGGCGGGCCAGACTAAACCGCCATGAATCGCGCGTCCAGTTCCTGAGAGGGGAACATGCCGCTTGTCACCCGGAAGCCAGCGCGGCAGGTTGTCGCCGCTCATGAATTGGTTCGAACAGCTTATCGGTCAGGACCTGAAATCCGCCCTGCCTATCATTCTTGGCATCATCGTGTTCGAAGGCGTGCTGTCGGTGGACAACGCCGCGGTGCTGGCGACGATGGTGAGAAAGCTGCCCCCGCACCTGCGAGGCCGGGCCTTGAGGATGGGCCTGATCTTCGGATTGATCTTGCGCGGTGGATGCCTGCTGGCGGTGAATTTCCTGACCCGCGTCTGGTGGGTCGGCCCAATCGGCGGGCTCTACCTGCTGTGGCTTGCGTTCCAACATTTCACGAAGCATCAGCACGTGGAGGAAATCGCCGAGGAGGCCGTGGAGCATGAGGGAAACTGGTTGTTCCGCCACACCGCGAGGATGATCGGCGTGTTCTGGGCCACGGTGCTCTCGGTCGAGCTGATGGACCTGATGTTCTCGATCGACAACGTGCTGGTGGCGAACGCTCTAACAGACAAGATCCCATTGATCTGCATGGGCGTCTTCGTCGGGATTCTGGCCATGCGTTTCGCGGCTCAGGGATTCGTGAAATTGATGCATGTCTATCCGTTTCTTGAAACCTGCGCGTTTGTCGTTGTGGGTCTGCTCGGGTTGAAGTTGGTGGCGGGTCTGCTTGAGCATTTCCAACCTGAATCGCCGATCGCCCACCTGATCGAAAGCCAGACGTTCAAGATCTGGTGGTCGGTCTTCATGCTGATGATCTTCATCGTACCGGTCGCGACGCACCGCCTGATTGGCTGGCCACGTCATAAAAGCTGAGCATGCGCGGTTGCACGTCGCGGGGCTTTCCCTATCCTTGCTTGGGTGAGCGAACGATTCGATTGGCAGCAGTTTTCGACCGACTTCCCGGAAGTCGCTCGCGCGGCTGGCTTTGAACCAACCGTCCTCGCCACGACGACGGCCGGGGACCTCGTCTCATGGGAAAAGGCCGGCCCCGGCCCGACGATCTACCTATCTGCCGGAATCCACGGCGACGAGCCGGCGGGACCGCTGGCCTTGTTGGAGCTGATCCGCGACGGAGCCCTCGGCCCCAACCTGAATTGGGTGCTTTGCCCGGCCCTGAACCCGACCGGACTCGCCGTCGGAACCCGTGAAAATGCCGAAGGCGAGGACCTGAACCGCGATTACTGGATCAGGAAAAATCCGGAGATTGCGAGCCATGTGGCTTGGCTCCGGAGCCGCCGCGTCCCTGATCTGTTCATCTCCCTCCATGAGGATTGGGAAACCACCGGCTTCTATTTTTATGAGATCAACTGCTGCCAGGATTGCCCCGAGCGGGCGCGGTCCATCCTGGAGGCCGTTGGTCCCTGGTTTCCGCCGGAGCCGAATTCATTGATCGACGGTCACGAAGTCCGCGACCCAGGCTGGATCTACCATGAGCCTGAGGCCGACATGCCGGAGTCCTGGCCGGAGGCGATCTTCCTCGCCAAGCTTGGCTGCCCGGTGTCTTTCACGTTCGAAACTCCCAGCAGCGCCGAGCTCGCAACACGCGTCGCCGCCCATGCCGCCGGGGTGCGTGCGGCCCTCAGTCACCTCGCGCCTTCCCAGTCGCCGACAAAACAAAACCGGCGGAACCCGTGAAGGAACCGCCGGCTGAAAGTGTAGATTAAGGGAAATTCAGTTCACCGCGACAGCGGACGAACCGGTCTCGCCCGTACGAATACGGATGGCTTCCTCGACGGTGGAGATGAAGACCTTGCCGTCACCGATCTTGCCGGTGTTGGCGCTTTTCACGATGGCTTCGGCGACTCCGCCGGCCTGCGCGTCATCGACCACGATTTCGATTTTCACCTTGGGGAGGAAATCGACGGTGTATTCGGAGCCGCGATAGATTTCGGTGTGCCCCTTCTGACGGCCGAAGCCTTTGACTTCAGTCACTGTCATGCCTTGGACACCCACTTCGGCGAGCGCCTCCTTCACTTCTTCCAGCTTGAATGGTTTGATGATCGCTTCGATTTTTTTCATGGTTCCGGCGGATTGGTAAATGGCTGATAGCAATGGTCGTGCCAAGTTGCAGCGCGAATTCTATGAGGCCTGTCTTGGTGATAACCTTTGGTGCCCTCGTTGACGAGTGGAAAACGGAGGATTTCGATCACCGAACCGAGTGGAGTGATGGAAAAATCACCCATAAACCGGGTTGCGCCTTCCTGAAAGTTCGCCCAAGTTTCGGCCGTTGAAGCAACCTCTTGGAATCATGAAGCACACCCTCCTTCTCCTCGCCGGCCTCGTCGCCGCTCCCCTGGCGCTCGCTCAGGACGAGCTCGGAAAAACCACTTACGCCACCTGCTCCGCCTGTCACGCACCGGACGGCCAGGGGCTTGCGCTTGGACCGACCATGAAAATGGCCCCCGCGCTCACCAACTCGAAGATCGTCAACGGCGATCCTGCTGTTTTCGCCCTCGTCCTCCTCAAGGGCATCCAGAAGGACCCGACGAACACCGCCATCGCCGGCATGATGGCTCCGCTCGGTGCCGCGCTCGATGATGCCAAGCTCGCCGCCGTGATGACCTATGTCCGTGCCAGCTTTGGCAACAAGTCCGCCGCCGTGACCGAGGCAGAGGCCAAGGGTTACCGCGAAAAGTGGAAGGACATCAACGCCCCAGTCACTCGCGCGAAGATCGAGGAGGTCAGCAAGAAGTAAGTCGACGCACTTTCCTGAACGGCGGCCCGGATTCAATCCCGGCCGCCGTTTTTCATTTCAGCGGCGTCCTTCCGGACTCGCGGCCCATCGCATCGAAGTCGATCCGCTGGTCCCAGGCCCCATCGCGGTCAGTGTCCTCCCAGCGCGATTCCAAGACGCCGTTTTTGAAGACCTTGCGGAACAGCGGATTTCCCACGCCACCGGGTGTCACCAGCTCCGAGACCAGCATGCCCTGCTGGTAGCTCATGACCGAGTCGAAGTTCCCATCGTGATCGAGATCGCTCGTCGCCTTTGACTCGATCCCGTTTTCATATTCGATGCGTGTGTCCCAACGCCCGTCGAAATTCCCGTCCTCCAGTGTGAGCAACGGCCGGTTGGAGTCATCGAAGGTCGTCCGGATGTCCGCCTTGCCATCGCCGTTCCGGTCCTCATCGACCTTCTGCGGTTCCGAGGGATGGCGGCCTTGTCTGGCGTAGGAAATCAGGGTCACCAGCGCGATCCCCGCCATCAGCACGGCCAGCCAGGGGATGCCGCCGGACTTTCCAACAGGAGGCTCCGGCTCGGCGGGCAGACCGAGGATTTCCCGAGCGGCGAGGGCGTCCTCATCCGCCACAGTGACGCGGATGCCGGAGGAAACCAAGAGATAGGGCGCGGTGGAGGCGGTGGCCTCGTCGAGGATGTCCGCCCCCACGCCACTCGCCTCCAGGAGGTTCTTTACCATGTAGGCGTCCTCCAGCGAGGCGCAGCGTTTGACGACGATCATGCGTGATCCTCGCACGGGCCTTCCCCTCCTGCCAATCGAACAAAAAAACGCGGCCGCCGGAAACAAGCCGGGGCCGCGTTTGGAAGAGAGTGGAAGTTGATCAGCCCTTGTTCTTCAGCAGATCACGGATCTCGGAAAGAAGCTGGACGTCGGCGGGCACCGTGGCGGCGACTTCAGCTTTCGGGGCTGGCTTTTCGGTCAGGCGCTTCGCGGTGTTGTAGGCCTTCACGACCAGGAACAGTGCGAAGCCGACGATTACGAGGCTGATAAGGGAGTTGAGAAGTGGATCCAAGGCGATGCCTCCGACCGCGATCCCTTTGACTTCGGTGTTGCCGGTGGCCTTGGCGATGATGGCCAGGATGACGCCGGTGAACTCGGTCACCACTTTACCGAATGCGGCACCGATGATGACACCGATGGCGAGGTCGAGCATGTTGCCCTTGAGAATGAAGTCGCGGAATTCTTTGAACATGGTTGTAGAGAGTTAGACGACTACGACCATGCATTTTGCCCTGTCTGCTGACAAGGAGTTTCTAACGGTTCAGCCGATCACTTCGTGCGGATCACTTCCATCACGGCATCGCCCCAGATCCTGTAGCCGGGTTCCGACGGGTGGAGGAAGTCGCTCATGATCTCGCGGGTGATGCTGCCGTCGGGTTGAACCAGCTTCGAGGAAATGTCGAGAAAGGTGATGCCTTTGGTATCGCCAAATTTAGCCAGCAGTCTGTTCAGCTCGGCTCCTTTCGCGCGCAGCGGATTGTCCGCCTTCTCGCCATGCGGGAAGACGCCCATGAGGATGATTTTCGTCTCCGGTGTTTTGGCGCGGATGCGGAGCAGAACTTGTCGAACCCCCTCGGTGATTTCCTCCGGAGTGTTGTCGCGGGCGTTCTCGGTTTTCGTGAAGTTGTTGGTGCCGATGTTGACGATGACCCACTTCGGATGACGGCGGTCGAGTTCGCCGTGATCGAGCCGCCAGAGAACGTTCTGCGTGCGGTCCCAGCCAAAGCCGAGGTTGAGGACTTGTTTGCCCTCGAAAGTTTCCGCGAAGGCCTTTTCGCCGCGCGGCTTGAAATTCGGAGTGTTCGGCGGGCCACCCCAGAAATGGGTGATGGAATCGCCAATGAGCACGACATCATAAGGGAGTTTGATCGCCAGCACATCCTCGTGCCGCTGCCACCAGTCGTAGAAGTCCTTCTCCAGCTTCGACACCGGGACGATCGCGCTGTTGTCCGATGGCTTGCACTTCGGTTCGTCGCCGAAAAGTTTCGAGAGTAGCGGCTCCATCGCTTCGGCCCATGCCTGTGCTCCGGCTGGTGAGGGATGGAGTTGGTCCGGCATCAAGGAGGTGTCGATGCTGCCATCAAGCTTGAGGAAGACGTGGTTCACATCGAGAAAAAACACCGACTTGTTGTCGGCTAGCTCCGCGACACGCTCGCCTGCCTCCTGATTGGTTTCGAAGCGCTTCCTGGCATCCCCACGTTCGCTCCCGTCCGGCTTTTTGTAGGCGTTGGTCCGCGGGAAAATCTTTAGCAGCAGGATCTTGGTGTCTGGCAGTTTTTCCCGCAGCAGTTTCACGATGGCGGAGGTTCCTTGCTCGATTTGATAGGCCTTGTGGACGACCGGGTAGTTCGCATCGTCCGAGTTGTTGGTGCCGATGAGCAGGGTGACGACCTTCGGGTGCTGGCCTTCGAGTTCGCCGTTCTGGAGATTCCAGAGAATGTTTTCCGTCCGTCCGCCGCTGTAGCCGAGGTTGAGGGCATTTCTTGGGGAGAAGAACTGCTTCCAGACCGCCTGGTATTCAGGCTTGTCGAAGTTGTGGGTGATCGAGTCGCCGATCATCAGCAGGTCGTGGTCACCGGCCTTGGCCGCGGCGACCTTCTCCGCGTGGCGCTTTTCCATGCCGCGCTGGGGCACCGGAATGACCGGCGATTGTCCGGCCACCTCCTGGGCGAACACGAAGGCGGGCAAGAGGCAAAGGCAGAGCGCGGCGAGACCGGATTTGACCATGGAGCGACTCAATCCCTTCCATCGCCGGAATCAAGCGTGACCTGAGATCTGCGCGGCTTTCCGTCAGCTTTTCAGCGGTTGCGGTTCATCCGCATGATTCGCGCGGACTGGGCCTTCATCTGCAGGCTGCGGATCCGGGTCATGAGAAACGGCATGGCAACGAGGACCGCCAGGCCGGCCCCTGCGGCGAGCCAGAGTCCGGGGTTCGGAATTTCGAGGCCGGATGAATACGCCGGGGCACCCAGTTCGCTCGCAAACCAGGACTCCCGCGAGGCCGCATTCGCAACCTGTTGGCGGATGACGACGGTGAGAAGGAATGGCGTGAGGATCAGCGCGGAAACGATTCCAATGATCGAGTAGCCCACCACGAAGGTCGCCCGTGAAGTGCTTGTGGTGACAGTGCCGGATGCCTTCAGGCAATGGGCGATGATCACGCCGGGAATCGCCAACAACCCGAACGTCACCCAGCCCAGACAGGCGAAGACGAGGGCGATGGATTCCGCTGAATGATTGGATGAACGATCTTCCGCCATGATGAATCAACTTAGGGGATATGGACTTGATCTGGCAATTCGAAAACACCGGACTGCCAAGCGCTTGAAGGGAATGAAACGCCCTTTCCCTTGTCCCTTGCGAACATCTCGTTTATTTCAATTCCGGATGAGTCAGCGGAATCGATCGCGAAAAAACAGGCACCTGAAGAGACCGGTCTCGGCCTCGAAGGTCTTGCCCGGTCGCGATGCTGGTGGTTCCCTTCTCCGCCGCCTCAAGCCAAAGCACTTGGTTCTCGGGGCGGTCATCATCGCCGGGATCAGCCTCGGCGTGGCAAAACTCGGGACTCCGCCGCCCGCGGTCGCATCTACGGTGGCTCCCGTAGATGCCGGCGAGGTGACGATGGTGCTTTCAGTCATCAATGCCGCAACAGCCGCGGCCACGGATCTTTCCGAAGTCAGGCACGTCGTCGAGACACGCTCCGATAGCTCACTGAAAATCACCGATGCCTGCGCCTATCTGGACGCTTGGAACAACGGCGCACCTCTAACGCCGATCACCCTGGGCGCTCATGGCCTTTTCCACGACACGCCCCTGCTGCTGGAGTTGAAGGTCCAGAACCCCGGGGCGAAAAGCGTTCTCATCACTCGAGTGGTCGCCGAAGTGGAGCGCAGCGATTCGCTGGCAGAAGCCCTGCTGGTCCTGGAGGCAACGAAGCCCAACGAACTCGCGCTGGTGTCGGTGGGAGCCAGTGATCCGGGGCCGGTGAATTTCCAGGTCGCCATCGCAGGCCCTCAGATGGCTCTGGACGATGCGAAACTGCCGGCTCCGATCACACTCGAGCTCACGAAAGGTCGCGCGCTGTTTCCGTTGACCAATGCTCCCGCCTCCGGAGAAAGCACCGCCTTCGGGCAGTTCATCATCGGCGAAGGAGCCGAGAAGAAGCTCCACCGCTTCGAGATCCCGCTCGGCGGAAAGCCCGTAGTGCCCCCGACCTTCCCCGAGCTGCCAACCACCGATTACAAGTTCACCCTTCGCGATCAAGGCGGCCCGTATGAACTCGAGTGTCCGATTTCCCGATCCATCCAGGCTGGGGAAAGCGACAGCTTCCAGATCCAGGTCGCCGCGCCGCTCACCTCCACACATCGCTTCCGTCTCCGCCTCGACTACGATGATGGCAGCGGCTCAGTCAAACAGCTCACCGGCCCGTGGATTGACGCCTCCCTGTTCGTCGAAAACGAAATTCGTTAGATCATGAACGACCTCCGCACCCACCAACCGTCCGGACGTGCCCGGCTCCTTTCCTTCGATGGCGGCGGCATCCGCGGGCTGTTCGCGCTCCAGGTGGCCAAGCGCATCGAGACCCTGCTGCGTGAAAAACATGGCAGGGCTGACCTCGTGCTGTCGGACCACTTCCACTATATCGGCGGCACCAGCACCGGCGCGATCATCGCTGCCTTCCTTTCCTGGGGACTGCCGGTGGACCGCATCGTCGAACTCTATCGCGAGAACGCGGTCGCGATGTTCCAAAAGTCGGGTTGGACGCAGCGCTTCACCAGCCATCGTTTCGTCGCGGAGGGGCTCTCGGCCTTCCTTCAGAAATTCTTCGTCGAGGACGATGGCAGCACTGCGCTGTTAGGGACGGAGAAGTTGAAAACGCTCTTCCTTGCCGTCACGCGCAATGCCTCGACAGGCTCGCCTTGGCCGCTCTCAAACAACCCTTTCGCCAAGTACAACAACCGCGACGCTCCCGGCTGCAATCTCCAGATCCCGCTCTGGCAGCTCGTCCGCGCCAGCACCGCCGCGCCGACGTTTTTCCCACCGGAGGTCCTGCATGTGAAGGGCGAGCACGGTGAGCCGCTGACCTTCGCCTTCGAGGACGGTGGCGTCACTCCCTTCAACAATCCCGCGCATCTCATGCACGTCATGGCCACCCTGCCGGAGTATCGGCTCGGTTGGGAAATGGGTCGCGATCGGATGAGCGTCGTCTCCGTCGGCACCGGCGGCCTGAAGACCGGTCGCGGCGATAAGCTCTTCGTCGATGTCCTCGCCCAGGCGAAAAACCTCCCGTCCTCGCTCATCAGCTCGTTCCAACAGTATCAGGATTTCCTCTGCCGCGTCTCCGGAGAATGCCGGCACGGCCCGCGCATTGATGGCGAGGTCGGCGACATGGTCCGGGAAAATCCGCACGCGAAGTTCCTCTACGCCCGTTACGACAAGATGTTCTCCGAAGAGGATTTGTCTGCCGCTGCGCTATGTACCGAGAAGGGCTTCACGCTCGACAATCTGGAGCTGATGGAATTTCTAACAGATTGTGGCCATCGCTACGCCGAGCAGGTGGTAAAACTCGAACACTTCGACGATGTCTGAGACTCCCGCCAGATTGCAGCGGCTCTGGTTCATCGGCTTCGCCGGGCATCGCGCGGTGCCCGATCCGGTCGCGGCGAAGGCGGCAATCCGTCGCGAGCTCGACCTCATCACCACCACCGTTCATGGCGAGCCCATCGGCATCGCCAGTGCGGCGGCAGGTGCGGATCTGCTGTTTCTCGATGCCTGTCAGGAGGCGGGCCTGCGGACCGTGGTGGTGCTGCCGTTTTCCAAGGAACGCTTCGCCGCCGACTTCGACGATCCGGAGGAATGGCAGCACGCATGTCGCTGCATGGACGCCGCTTGGTGGCTAGAGGTCTCGCCCGGAGGTGAGGACGCCCCGGCGGCTTATCACGTCACCGCGCGCGAGGTGCTGGAGATTTCAGACCGCATGCTCTTCCTGTGGAATGGCCAGCCCGCGCGCGGTCTCGGCGGCACGGCGGAAAGCGTGAACGAGGCCCGCGACCGTGGCATCGCCTCGCGCGTGATCGATGCCACGACCTTGCAGGCGGTCTGGGATGGCCCGGTGCCTGAGCCTGCGATGACCGATCTCACCTTCGAGGAAATGCCTGCCGCTGCCAGCGTGGCGGAACTGTTTGAGAAGCTCGACGCCCGCGCTACTGAGAACGCGCCAAAGTCGCGACGTTTCGCCGCCGGCTCGATGTCGCTCAACCACCTCGCCGGACTGGTGCAGGCCCTCGTCATCACCTTCGCCTCCGTCGCCGCAGAGGCCGCGGCCCTGATCAAGTTCATCCTCGTTGCCGTCGCCGCCTGGCTGCCCTGGGTCGGCGGCCGACTGCGCTGGCAGGAGCAGTGGGTCCGCGACCGCGTGCGCGCGGAGCTGCTTCGATCCCTCATCGCCTCACACGATCCCGGCAGCCCGCTGCGTCCACCGGCCCTGGAACTCTTCGGCAGCGAGGAGGCCTTTCTACGCACCTCCGCCATGCATCTTGTGAAAAGCCGCAAGGGCTGGCAGGCCGCGCGCGATGCCTATCTCACCGAACGCATCGACGGTCAGATCTCCTACCTTCAGGGAAAAGGCGATCTCGCGGCGAGCCGGATGGCTGTCTTTGGCAAGCTGTTCTGGGTCGCCTCCTGGAGCGCGATGCTCCTCGGCGGAGTGGCCGTCGTCATGGCCTTTGTCAAAGCTCCGCTGCCCAGCTGGCTGGCATTCTCCGCCGCCGTCATGCCGGGCCTTGCCGCATGGTTGCTGGCGATGATCTCGGTCTTCGAGTTCAAGCGCCGCGCCAATCTTTACCACCAGCTCGTCGACGAGTTGAAACGCCTCCGCCCAAGAGTCGCCGCGGCCCAATGCGCCAGCGCCGTGTCACAAGCCATGAACCAGATCGAACGACTGCTGCTGAACGAACTCTGGGAGTGGAAGGGATCGAGGAAGAAGTGAGGGGAGAGGGGACACTCCTGTCCCCAATTCTGTCGTCCTGCGCTGAAGACACCACAAAAGTGTGGTGACTCCGGGGGTATCGGCTGCTTTCTCTCCAAGTGCCTCCGTTCCAGGATCAGCCATTCTCAAATACAGGAAACTCCTCGCCAGAAAGCTGATGGCAGGTCAACGTGTTGGAGAATGAAGTGGATTGCTCTGCCAAGAATAAGAGGCACACTCAGCGTGATAGTATTTGTCGGAGCCGCTTGTTGCTTCTCCATTGTCGGCTGCGGTCCTGGCTTATCAAGATCGCAACCGTCAGCACCAGTTGCTCCTGCAACGAACCGCCCTCATCTAGTAAAAAGTGAGTATGTTTCCGTAGAATGGCTCTCGAAGGGACTAGAAGAACATATTCTCAAGCAGCGAACTTTTCTTGCGACGGGTTCGAAGGAGGAGAAAACAAAGTACTTCCGCGCGTTACTGCCAACGGAGAAGGAGTTCAAGATGCTCTTCGGAACAACCGGAGATGCATGGATTGCTTGGAAGCGCGATCCGGGTGTTGCCGAACTGGTCGAACTATACGGAGAAGGCGGGAAATCAGCAGAAATTGTGGTTCGTCCATTGGAGAGAGACGCAAGCTGGTATCATGGCCGAATCGCCGCCCTTGTGCGGGATAGGTTGGTCTTCCGAGCCGACGTGCAAGCAGAACTCAATCTCAAACCTGAAATGTACGCCACGTATGCATTCGTCAATGAACGTTGGGTGTTTCTGCGGCCTCCGATTGAGACACTGGAGCTACTTGAACGCTCTCTAGAGAACGAATGAGGCCAGAACAAATCTGATGCCAACCTTCCTTTCGCCACTCAACGGCCCGGCAACACCACCCGATAGCGCGGTGGCATCACATTAAGCGTTAGGCTTTATCGAAATGAGTACATGAACCGGTTGATTTCATCACTGAAGCTGAACGCGATTTATGCGCTTGGGTTGCTTGCTCTGTCTCTTTGCACCGTCTTGGTTCGCAATGGAGTCTTCGAATTCTGCACGACCCAGGCCTTCGGCTTTCCCTTTCCCTGGTATTGCGACTGGTGCCTGTGCGAGCGAAACAACCCGCCCATCAATCCAGCCTTCTGGGCCTTCAATCTTCTGTTCGCTGTGCTTGGCAGTTTCCCTGTCGCCTCATTTGTTCGCGCTCGCCGCCGCCGCGTCGTTTCGGCTGGATGACGTTCAGCCTGACACCGTACGTCAAAGGCACAGACAAATCACTTCAAGCGAAGGCCTTGTTGAAAAGGGACAAACTGAACGCGGCCCTCTCGGAAATGGCCAACTCCTGATCACGAAAAAGCCTCCGCGATCTCGATCGCGGAGGCTTTTTCAAATCGCGGGTTATCTCACTTGTCGAGTCCGGCGAAGCCATCAAGCGACTTCGGGATCATGACGGTTCCGATGCTGTGCATGACACCGTTGTTGGCCATGACATCGGCGCTGAAGACCTTCGATTTTCCGACTTCAATCTTGGCACCGTCGACGTCCACCTTAACGCTTTCGCCGTTCATGGTCTTGACGTCGCCATCCTTCAGATCGGCAGCGACCACTTTTCCAGGAAGCACATGGTAAAGCAGCAACGAGCGGAGCTTCTCCTTGTTTTCCGGAAGCATCAGCTTGGTCAGCACTTCGGCAGGGAGCTTGCCGAAAGCGTCATCGGTCGGCGCGAAAACTGTGTATTCGCCCTTGGTGCCAAGCGTCACATCGAGTTCGGCGGCCTTGAGCGCCTTCTTCAAGGTCGAGAAAGTGACACTGTCCCCGATCATCGCGGTCAGTGAGCCGGGCTGAACCATCGGCTTTTCAACAGCCTTGGTGGGTTCCGCTGCGACTTGGGAAAGTGCGATCGGGGAGAATGCCGCGAGTGAAAGCAGCAGCGCGGCTTGTGTCAGATATTTCGTTTTCATGGTCGTGTGTTCTAGCAGAAGCCGGATGCCGGATGGCCCGTTCCCACTCCATCACTATCCATCATCGGCATGGAGCCGCCATGGGGTGAAGACCCCAATTTTCCGCCCGCCTCTTATGGATGATTAGCGCTTTCTGCATCATGAAAGCGCATGTTGCAGTATGCCCGAATGCCAGATCGTTGATTTTACAAGCATCCCGGGCGGCATGGCTTCTGCAAAGAGTCATCCATCATGAAATGCATCCACTTCATCAGCTTGGTCTCGCTTTCCCTTTTCCTCTCCAGCTGCAAGGAGACCAAGACGAGGGTTGCCGAGGTCAAGCAGGACGTCGCCACCATCGGGGGTGTGAGCTTTGCCCGGAACACCTTCGAATCGCTGGCTCGCGGCGACTCGGCTGTCGCCGAAAAGATCGACTGGGCCGTTTTCACGTCGATGGGCGTGGATTTCGGGGCTTCGTATGTGGCGCTTTCGTCAGGAGTGGAGAAACAGAAGATGGTCACCAGCTTCATCACTCAGTTCGCCACCTCGTTCCGTGAAACGGGAGGAAAGGTGGAGGGCTTCACGAACTGGCGCGTCGTCGCGCATGACTCCCAGAAAACCGAAGTCGCGGCGGATTCCCCGAACGGGGTGCTGACGGTCATCGTCTCGGAGCGCGACAAGATGGAGCGGGTTTCCTCGATCAACGTGATCAAGTGAGACGTCCTTCGTCTTGATCCGGCGACACCAGATCGCTGATTTCACCGGATCTACTGAATTCTCCGCCTGCGTGATCTCCGCAAGCATCCAATCGAACTCACCGCTGTTGACCATCACCAAGCAGTGCGCGCAGCGGCAGATTTTGCCCATGGTTCCCGGCAACGGCGACTGACAGGGCGGGCAGATCCTGCTTCCCACCCAGATCAAACCGCCCGGAGCGCACACCCTGCTTTCTCAGGAACGACCAGGAATCGGCAAAGCTGGCATCACTCCATGGGATCGCCTCAGATTCATTTTCCCTCGCCTGAAGGGATTGGCATGATGCCCAGCTCGCGCGCATCGGAAATCGAGATCAGCTGGATGTCCGGATCCTCGCCGCTTTCAAACTCCTCCGCATGCTTCTCGAGATTCGCGGTGCCCTCTTCCAGGGCGCTGGCAAAGGTTTTGTAAGAAGCCTTGAATTCATCCTTGCGCGCCTTCTCGGAAAGTTTCGTCAACTCCTTCAGCGGCTTGAGATTGTCATTCCCCAGCATGGTCGTTTCCAGTCCGTAACGATCCGCCTCCTCATCCTCACCGGCATCGAAGGCGAGAAAACAATGGCCGGGAACCATGACCAAGTAGGTGTTGATGCCGATCTTCCGCAGGATTGAGGCCATCATCACTGAACCGTCCACGCAGTTGGCCTGTGTCGCCTTGATTGAGTCATCAAGAAATCGGACACTCTGGCTGACGACCATCTTGCTGGGCGTGGTGAGCGAAACGTCGCTATACTTGATGCCCCGGCGCTGGAGCGTGTTCCAAACGGCGAAGACCTGGAGCAGCACCTCTTCCGGATCCTCCGACTGATAGCCCGTGAACGAGGTCACAAGCCCGCTTTTCAAGGAATCTTTCAGGATCTCGTCCACCACAGGATGGTTCTCGTTCACGTAAGCGGCGAACAACCATGAAAGGTCCTCCACCTCCTCGCCCTCCTCGTCCAGCAGGACATAAAAGGGACAGTCGTTGATGGCTTTGAGCACGCAGGTCTCGGTCTGATCGGGCAAGGCCTTTCCACCGACGCTGACCTTGAAATTCACTGTCACCGGTCGCTGCTGGCGGACTTTCAGCAGGGCAGCGAAATCCCAGGCCGCCTTCGGAAACACCCGTGCGGCACCTTCCTTGTCGTGCTTGTCGATCCTGCCCTTCCATTTCGAGGGCTTCATGAATCCGTCCACCGACAGTTCCACCTCGACCTCGGCATCATCTGGTAGTTCGGTGAGATCCACTCCGATCCAGCCGTTTTCATCCCCGTAGATCGGCACATCATCGCCCTCCGGAACCTTTTCTCCGTCCTCCTTTTTGTCCTCCGCCATCTGCTCCTCGCCATTCCAGTCAACGGTGGCCGTGGAAACGATCGCACTGGTGAAAAGATCCTTTTCCGTATAGGACCAAGGCGAAAATGCCGGGTCGGCAAAAGCCACGGATGAGGCCAGGACCAACAGAGAGGAGCTGTATTTCATGGGGAAACGGGTCGCTGAATTCCGGGCTTGGGAATTCATCCGGAACCCCAACATGAATCGTGGGTCGCTTGCGAGAAAAACCATTCCATCAGAGGAATTCCGGGAATGCACCTGACCTGAAATGGAATCGGGCTGTGCGAATCCGCCAGCGGTGCTAGACCGTGCGCATGGAGTTGCGGCAGTTGAGGGCCTTCGTCGAAATCGCGGAAGCGGGGAGCATCACCGCCGCCGCGAAACTGCTGCGCCTGACCCAGCCCGCGCTCAGCCGTCAGATCAAGGCGCTGGAGGAGGAGCTCGATGTCATCCTGCTCGAACGCGGCGCGCATTCCGTTAGCCTCACCCCGGCCGGCGAAATCCTCAGAAGCGAGTCCGTCAAGCTGCTGCGGTTCAGCGAAGCCATGATTGAGAAAGTCCGTGCCGAAGCCTCCGGCGAACCGCTGCGGGTCGCCTACGCGCCCTCACTCGCCGGCGAGTTCATCGCCATCGCCATCGAGCGCTTCAGCCAGATCCACAGCCGCGTGCGCGTCAGCCTTTCCGACCGCTCCTCTGCCGAAATGCACGCCGGTCTCGCGGCCGGAAAATTCGATCTCATCCTCGCCGTGCCCTGCCCGGGCGATGCCATCCGCTGGATGCCCCTGCGCGACTATGGATGGGAGCTACTGCTGCCTGCCAACCATCCGCTCGCGGGTAAGCGGTCAATGGATGGGCGTCTCGGGCTGCTGGCTCCCGTAGCATAGGTAGCATACACACATGTGTATGTTCCCTTTGATGGCTTCCGGTTCAGACGGCGCAGGCGGTTTCGGTGTGCTGAGGCGTGGCCGCAGGCTT
>JANOBS010000379.1:0-16335 GCA_031411755.1 Luteolibacter sp.
TGCGGAAACTCCCGTGGCAATCCCGGCGAGATCGAGCGTTGCTCCCGCACTGATCGCCGTGCCATCGGTGGTGCCCGTTTGAGCCCCGAGCGCGGTGGCATTTCCTATCTTGAGGATGCCTTCGCTGATTGAGGTCGCGCCCGAGTAGGTATTTGCGCTAGCCAAAGTCTGCGTGCCGGCCCCCAGCTTGGTCACCGTGCCCGTGCCGCTGATGGCCACGCTGGACGAGAGGGTCCCAAAGCGATTATAAATTAGTGAAGCGTTGTTGATGATGCTGGAACTGCTGGAGATCGTGCCGTCCTTGCCCGTAGTGCCGTCGCCAAGTTGCAGGGTGCCACCGCTGATCGTGGTGGCCCCCGTGTAGGTGTTGGCGGTCGTGAGGGTGAGCGTTTTCGTGTTGGCCACGTTAAGCGTCAGCCCACCCGATCCGCCGATGCTTCCGGTGCCGGTGATCGTGTAATCGTGGCTGGTGCTGTTCATGGTCACGCCGGACGGCGTCAATGCACCGTTGAGCGTGATGACAGGATTTCCGGTCGCGCCGGCAGCGTCGCCGAAGAGGACCCCATCGCTTCCGTCGATGTAGGTCGTAGCGAGCAAGTTGGTATCGACCCAATTGGTAGAGACGGTGTCCCAGGTGCCGTCACTGGTATTCCAGGAGATCGGCTGCCCCGCCGTGTTGGAGGTCACGTTCAGGAACAGGGTGCTACCCGTGACGGTGAAGGTGCCGGCAAGGCCGCGGGTGAGAATGGTGGTGAACGCGGATGCATCTGCCGGTCCGTTGGTCCAGGTGAGCAACGGATAGCTTGTGCTGGGTGCGAGGCTAGTAAGCGAGGCCCCCTCAATTCTCACGCCAAGGTTCGATCCAACCACCAGGTTATTGACCTTGATCGGTGCGATGGTGGTGCTCGGCGTCGTGCCGACGTAATCGATCACGACGGAGCTGCTGTTGCCGAGCGTTAGATCACCGGTGTTGATCCACTGCCCGCCGTTTGTGGCGAGGAGCACGCTGTTCGCGGCACCGGTGGCCACCGTGATATTCGTCGTGGCCGAACCGGCGGTCGAGGACTTGAGTGTTCCGGAATTGACGTTCGTGGCGCCGGTATAGGTGTTCGCGCCAGAAAGAGTGAGTGTGCCGCTGCCGGTCTTGGTCAGGCCACCGGTGGTGTTCGCGGTGTTCAAGGCGCTTGAAGTAACTGTTGCGCCAGCGCCGCCGCCGCCAATGAGAGTAATGGTGGGAATCGTTCCAGTGGCGTAAGTACCAGGAGAGGTAATCACAATTCCCGTGACCGCTCCACCGCTGATGACAGCGTAACCCGCCGCGGGCGAACCTCCTGCGATGACGCCTGTGCTGCTGAAAATCACTGCAGGGGCACCCACATAACCGCTGCCACCTGACAGCGCGAGATTGGCTTGGGTGACGCCAGCTCCGGCGGCGAGCTTCAGAGGGTTCGACATATTGACAGCAAATCCATTAGTGTCCACTGTAAGTCCACCCGTGAAATCCGTGGCTGTGCCTACGTTATCGATCGCTCCATAAATCGTGGAATTAAAGTTGATCGAAGCATTCGAAACAGGAATCCAGCCTGTGAGGTTCCCTGTGGCCTTCACCGTGCCGCCCGCAAAGTTAAAGAAGGCGTTGTTGATGGTCGTGGGTGCGGCTGGCAATGACGTATTCGCATTGGCGCCGACACTCAAGGTGCCAGCGGCCACATTGACAAAACCGTTCTGACCTTCACCAAGACCAGCGGTGGTGCTATTGCCAAAGCGGATTGGTTGCGCTCCCAAGATCACCTGGGCGTTTGTTCCCGCGAGATTCAGCACACCATAGCCACCGCCTGTGACGCCCGACGTATGATCCATGAAGAGACCGAAGGGGTTATTGCTACCGGTGCGGTCAATTTTTCCAGAATCCGCGACGGTGATTTGACCCAGACTGTAATTCAGCCACCATTCACCATTGGTTTGATCGATGAAGCCGTTGGATCCTCCGACAAAGACTACGGCTGTTTGAAGTCCCAATGAGGGGCCGCCGACCACAGGGGCGGTTCCCTTGCCAGTCATGGTAAAGCGCGCACCACCAGGGGTGCCGGTTGTGTCGCGGAACGTGCCGCCGGTGATGTTGTAATATCCATAGGCACCAACCCCGAGCGAGTTGCCAGCCCCTGAGACGCTCTGCGTGCCCGTACCGACACCCGGCGTGATGTTCAGAATTCCGCCGCTCATATTGAGAACAGAGGAAGTGCCAAGCACTGTGGCTCCGGTCACCGCCTGCAAGGTGCTGGTGCCACCGTTGTAGTTGACTACCGCACTGCCGGTGGTGGGATTGATGTTAATTTTTGACGAGGCAGGATTCCCGGTGATGCTGCCAGTGATGTTCAGCGTGCCGCGATTGACGTTGGTCGATCCGGTAAATGAACTCGCGCCCGAGAGGGTCGCTGTGCCGAGACCATGCTTGGTTACAGAGGCTGATCCGGAAACCACACCACCCAAGGTCAAAGTCCGCCCACTTGCCACATTCCAAACGTTGGCAGCTCCCATTGCGAGATCGCAGTTCAAGGTCAGATCCTGAGTGGCTGTACTCAGGTCGAGGTCAACTTGCGCGGTACCCAAGGTGAGAGTGTTGCCAGAGTTGATGGTAACCAAACCACCGGGATTTGTGACAAGAATTCCTGAAAGGGTCAAATCGCCACCCAGCGAAGTTGTGTTGGCAGTTGTAGCATTCGCATTCCATTCAGCGATATCGGTTGATATGGGAACTACTCCACCCACCCAGCTAGTGGTGAGATTGAGATTGTCGGGATTGTCGGCCTTCACCAAGGAAGGTGTGGTAATGACGATCTGGCCGAGGCCGCCGGTACCGCCCAATTGGGATGTAACGCTTTGGGTGTGAGCACCGCTACCACCACCGCCCGGGGTCGCGCCCGGACTACCAGGACCCGAGTTGGCATGCCCAACACCACGCCCAAGGCCACCCGCGCCGCCGCTTACAAGGCCGGCAGTACCGGAAAACGCAGCGGATTGGGTTGGAGCGGCGGCTGTGACGTAGGTCGAGGCACCTCCCCCTGCACCGGCATTGCCAGCACCGCCGCCGCCCGAACCGCTATAGTTGGTGGCGCCGCCAGTGCCTTGTGGGATACCCGCTGAGCCGACACCTCCGGCAAACGTGACATCACCCGAACTTGCCGCAGTCGTGCCCCCTGCTCCAGCACCACCGGCAACGGTGCCATTGACATTGTTATAGGCATTGAGCCCACCCCCACCGCCAGCAGCGGTGACCGTGACGCCCGCATTGTTCGTAAACGTAACTGTCCCGCCGGGCACTGCCCCAGAGTTGTTGGTGGTGGTGCCGTTGGATCCACTGACAGCAGCAGGTGGAATCGTAATGGTGTAAGACGCTCCCGGAGTCACAGGCACTGAGACTCGTCTGGCATACGCCCCGCCGCCACCGCCACCGCCATTTCGAGTAGTGTTGCTGGATGCCGATCCCGCTCCAGTTCCCGCGCCGCCCGCACCGCCGCCGCCCCAGCATTCCACTTGGATCGAGGTGACTCCGGCTGGACAAACCCAGGTTCCAGAAGTGTTGAACGTTAGCGTCTCACCGCTCGCAAGGAAAGAGGTGAGGCAGAAGTTGAGAGAGGTCAATCCGAGGAAGAGGCGGGAACTGAGTTTAGGTTTCATGGAATGGGAGGAGGAGGAAGCCGATCAAAAAACAGGGTAAACGAGGAACAACCGAAATGCATCGATCGATTTTTATATTCTGTGGCGTTAGCAGACCGATGAAGGGCCTGCCAGTTCTTTTTAGTCGACTTCCTCAGCCTCTGAGGGGCAGTTCAAAATGGAGGAATGAAGGCCATTCCGTCATTCAGACGGAGGCATGATGACCGGCAGAGAAGGCGCGGTTTTGTTGCCGTGCCAAGCTGCGGCGACGAAACGCGAACGCGCCTCAAGGATCCTCATCCCTCTAGCTATCCCTCTGAGCTGAAATGGGTTCTGCTATTCTCCAATGTCCTCGTTCCAGGCCTCGGGGAAGGCCTTGATGAAGTCGGCCATGAGTTTCACGCAGGTGGGATCATCGAGGACGGTGAGCTCGACGCCACGACTTTTGAGGAGTTCCTCCTCGCCCATGAAGGTCTTGTTTTCACCGATGACCACGCGGGGTATCCCGTAAAGAAGGATAGCGCCGGAACACATCGGGCAGGGGGAAAGGGTGGTGTAGAGGGTGCACTCCCGATAAATGTGCGCGGGCAGGCGACCGGCGTTCTGGAGGGCGTCCATTTCGCCGTGGAGGACGGGATTTCCCTCCTGCATGCGGCGGTTGTGGCCGCGGCCGAGGATGAGTCCGTCGCGCACGATGACGCTGCCGATGGGGATGCCTCCTTCGTCGAATCCGGCCCGGGCTTCGTCGATCGCGGCTTGCATGAAAGGGTCCATGAGTGGATGAGTGTGACAGGATTGGAGAAAACGAGCAGTGGCATCACGGCACGCCGATTGCTAGACTCGCCCAATACCTCAGCGAAAACCATGCCTAAAGTCAGACTTTCCGGAACCGTCCTTGGTGAAAACGACCCAAGCCGCTCCACCCGTGCCCGCCTTCTCTACCTGCTCTTCAGTGGTGGATGGGACATCTACAATTCCAACGGCGACCAGCGGATCACGCTTTCCAACATCGAGCGCAAGATCGTGGAGTCGGACGCCTTCGTGTTCACTCCGGGCGCGACCCTTGAGGACATGTTCAAGGCGATCTCGATCTTCGTTGGTTACCAGACGCTCGACAAGCACCTGGCTGGAAAGCCGACGGTGGTGCTGAACTCCGACTTCACCTGGGACCCGCTGTTTTCCGTGCTCGATCACCTCAACAAGATGGGGACGATCAAGCAGAACTACCGCGATTACCTGCTCTCGGCGGAGTCGTCCGATCAGGTCATCGAGATTCTGGAAAACGCCCGACTTCAGGGTGTGCCGGATGTCGGTCGCGAGAAGATCGGTGAAAGCAACAAGACCTCCTTCGAAACGCCGCTGCCGGACAATCATGCTGGGAACATCTGCGTGTTCTGCTCGGCCACGCTGGAGGAGGCATCCTATCTGGAAGATGGTGAAGAACTCGGTCGCAGGCTCGCTCAGAGCAACCTTGGCTGTGTGTCGGGTGCTGGCCGCTCCGGCATCATGGGCGCGGTGGTGAAGGGTTCGGTGGAAGCGGGAGGCTGGACCGGTGGCTCGAACGTGCCGCATATCATCGAGCTGGAAGGCCTGCCCGATGGACTTTCGAGCTTCTGGCTGCGGCCGGACATCTACACCCGCATGGAGGTGATGATCGAGAACTCGGACGGCTTCGTCATTTTTCCCGGTGGTGCGGGGACGGTGCAGGAACTGCTCGCGCTGATGATTTTCAAGCGTCAGGGAAATCCGCTGATGACCGGAAAGCCGGTGGTGCTTTTCAATCGTCAGAACATTGCCGGTATCGGCTTCTGGGATCCGCTCATTGACCTCCTCAGCGGCATGTGCCAGCCGGGCGACTTCGTCGTCGCCACCACGCTGGATGATATCCTGCCCGCGTTGGTGAAGAAGCTGCCGCAGGCGGTTTGAGGGAAGAGTGATCGGTGATCGGTGATCGGTGATCGGTGATCGGTGATCGGTGATCGGTGATCGGTGATCGGTGATCGGTTACGATATTTCCGGACTCGGCCAAGTTCGGAAAATGCGAGAAAGAAGTGGCCGCCGGATTCGGCGGTCAGTGATCAGAGTTCTTATCCGATCACTGATCACCTATCACCCGGCACCTTCTTCACCCCATCGCGTCCTTCAACGCGGCAAGCACGAGGTCGACGTTCATCTTCGTCGCGGAATAGCCCATCAGGCCGATGCGCCAGGCTTTTCCGGCGAAGGGTCCGAGGCCGGAACCTATTTCGAGGTTGTACTCCTCAAGCAGCTTGGTGCGCACCGCCATGTCGTCGACGCCTTCGGGGATGTGGATGCAGTTGAGGGTGTGGAGCGAGTGCTTTGGCACGTAGGAAATGCCCATCGCCTCAAGTCCGGCGCGCAGGCGGAGGTGCATCTGCTTGTGGCGTTCGAAGCGGGTTTCGAGACCTTCCTCCAACACGATCGCGAGGGCCTCGTTGAGCGCGTAGATCATGTTGACCGGCGCGGTGTGGTGGTAGGCCCGCTTGCCACTGCCGCTGTAGTAGGCCTTGAGCATCGATACGTCGAAATACCAGCTCTGGACCTTGGTCTTTCGCTTGTCCATGACCTCCAGGGCGGCGGGCGAAAAGGATACGGGCGAAAGGCCGGGCGGGCAGGAAAGGCACTTCTGGGTGCCGGAGTAGATGCCGTCGATCTTCCACTCATCGACCTTCAGCTGATGACCGGAAAGCGAGGTCACGGCATCGACGAGGAAGAGCATGCCGGCGTCGTGGACGATTTTCGAAATGGCCTCGATCGGTTGCAACGCGCCAGTGGAGGTTTCGGCATGGACGATGCCGAGGGCCTTCGCTTTCGGATACTTCTGCACGGCCTCGGCGATGGCTTCGTCGCTGAAGATTTCACCCCAGGGAATCGAGAGTTCGTGGACCGTCACGCCCGCGCGCTGCATCACATCGACCATGCGCATGCCGAAGACACCGTTGACGCAGACGATGGCCTCGTCGCCGGGCTCCATCAGGTTGGTGATGATGCACTCCATCCCGGCCATGCCGGTGGCGGAAACGGGGAAGGTGAGGGCGTTGGTGGTCTGATAGACCTTGCGCAGCTTCACGCAAGTGTCGTCCATGATCTCGATGTATTTCGGATCGAGATGGCCAAGCGTGGGCGAGCCGAGGGCGCGGAGGATGCGGGTGGGCACGGTGCTGGGACCGGGGCCCATGAGGATGCGTTCTGGGATGTTCATATTGGAAATGGGTTCAGGCCGATGCGCGACGCAGCAGGGAATCGGCGAAGGCGCGCTCGGTGATCTCGGCAAAGAGGGTAGCGTAGGACGGCAACAGGCGCTTGTGGATGATTTCCACGCGCTTGTGGTGGTGGATGAAGGCGCTCTTCATCGCGTTCATCGTCATCTTTTCCAGATCGACGAGCCCGAGGTTGAAGGCGCGGGTGGCGGTCTCGAGTTCGTTGGTCATCGAGGTGTCGCTCATCAGCCGGTCGTCGGTGTTCAGGCAGACGCGGAATCCAACCCGGTGGAACAGGGCGAACGGGTGTTCCTCGATGCTTGGGCAGGCGCCGGTGTGGATGTTGCTCAGCAGGCACATTTCAATCGGGATCCGCCGGTCGAGGACATATTGGGCGAGTTGGCCGATCTTCACCGTGCCATCGGGGAGCAGCTCGATGTCATTGCGAAGGCGCGTGCCGTGGCCGAGTCGGTGGGCGCCGCACCATTGGAGGGCCTGCCAGATCGATTCCGGTCCGAACGCCTCACCGGCGTGGATGGTGATGTAGAAATTCGCGCGCTGGATCGCCTGGAATGCCTCCAGATGCTTTTTCGGTGGATGACCGGCCTCACCGCCCGCGAGGTCGAAACCGACGACACCTTTTTCGCGCCAGCGGATCGCGAGTTCAGCCGCCTCAAGGGAATCGGTCCTGTCACGCATCGCGCAGATGATGACGCCCCACTCGACACCAAATGTTCGGTGCCCGCGTTCCATGCCATCGATCACGGCGGCGACGACTTCATCCTGCGTCAGGCCACGCTGGGTGTGGAACACGGGGGCAAAGCGGACCTCGGCATAGACCACTCCGTCGTGATGCATGTCCTCGATGAACTCGAATGCGATGCGCTCCAGGGCCTCGCGGGTCTGCATGACGCCGATGGTGTGGGCGAATCCTTCGAGGTATTCCGGTAAATTTCCGCGTTGGGCCCCGCGATGGAACCACTTGGCCAGTTCCGCCGCATCGCTGGTCGGCAGGCCGTCGTAGCGATGCTCAGTGGCCAGTTCGAGGATGGTTTCCGGGCGCAGTCCGCCGTCGAGATGCTCGTGGAGCAGGACTTTCGGGATCCGCCGGAAGTCGAGCGCGCCGACCAGAGCCTGTCCGGTCGGCAGCGGCGCGACGGGAAAGGATTCGGGGTATCGGTGCTCGATCATTCGCAACCCATTAGCAGAAAATGTCCCATTGGGGAGAATTTCGTGTCGATGGACCCGGAATTGCTTGATGGACGGTTGCGCTGGGTGAGGATGGCAGCGCTCGAAATCCATGAATGGCCGCCTTACAACCCACGTGCTCGACATTTCGGCAGGCAAGCCCGCCGTTGGAGTGGGTATCCAACTTTTTCGCGCGGGAACGCTGGTTTGCGAACGCACGACGAACGCAGATGGACGTTGCGATTCGCCGCTTTTGGAGGGCACGGAGCTCGTTTCCGGAGCCTACGAACTGGTCTTTTCCGTCGGCGATTATTTCAAGGCGAAGGGTGTCGCCAGTCCCTTTCTCGACCAAGTGCCGGTGAGATTTTCGGCCATTGCGGGTGAAACTTATCACGTGCCGCTGGTCTGCTCGCCCTGGTCCTACAGTACCTATCGCGGAAGTTGACCATGATCACGCCGGCTGAATCCATTCTGAATACGGCGCTCGGACGCATCGAGGCGCTCGGTGCGATCAGCGACGAACCCGGCCGCCTGACCCGCACCTTTCTCTCGCCCGCCAACCGCGAGGCCGCCGCCACCCTGATGGGCTGGATGGTGGAGGCGGGGATGACGGTGTGCCACGATCGAACGGGCACGATCCGGGGTGTGCTTTCCGGTTCGGAGAACGGTCTGCCGCTGCTGCTCGGTTCGCATTTCGACACGGTGATCGATGCCGGAAAATACGATGGCGCGCTGGGAATCATCGTGGCGCTGGCGGCGATCGAACGTCTCAACGCCGAAAACCTTGTGCTGCCGATGCCGATCCATTTGCTCGGCTTCTCCGATGAGGAAGGCATCCGCTTTCACACCACTTACCTCGGCAGCCAGGGCGTCTGCGGGGAGTTCGACATCAAGACCCTCGCTGCGACCGACAAGTCCGGGATCTCGTTGGCGAAGTGCCTCGAACACGAAGGCTGGGCGGAAGGCGCTAGCCGGATCCACTACGATTCCGACAGCACGCTCGGCTACGTGGAAGTCCACATCGAACAGGGCCGCGTGCTGGAAAGCATGGGCCTGCCCGCCAGCGTGGTCACCGGTATCTGCGGCCAGACACGACTCGCCATCACCCTAACCGGCCGCACCGATCATGCGGGCACCACGCCGATGCCGCTGCGTCGCGATGCTCTCGCGGGAGCAGCGGAGTGCATGGTCGAACTCGAACGCACGGCCGCCGCGAATGTTCCGCTGGTCGTCACCGTGGGAAAGATTTCGATCGAGCCCGGAGCCAGCAACTCAGTACCGGGAGAGGCGAGGTTCACCATCGACCTGCGCCATCCCGACGACTCCCAGCGGTCAAGCTTCCACGCCGAACTCTGTGAACGCTGCATGGCGATCGCTGAAAGGCGTGGCCTCACGATCGACTGGCAGGTTGTGCAGGACCAGGACGCAGTGCTGTGTGACGAAGCCCTGACCGCCCGCATGGCTGGTGCGTTGCTCGCCATCACCGATACTTCCACGCGACTCGCCAGCGGGGCCGGGCACGATGGCGTGGCGATGTCGAGGGTCGCCCCGATCGCGATGCTGTTTGTGAGATCGCGCGACGGACTCAGCCACCATCCGGACGAGTTCAGCTCCGCAGAGGACATTGGGATTGCGATTGAGGTGCTGGTGCGTTTTCTGAAATCCTTCGCCATCCGTTCATGAGTGATTTCGACACCTTGATCCATGGCCTGGCCGTCACCCCATACGGGCAGACGGAGGTTTCGATCGGCATTTTGGAAGGCCAGATCGCGGCAATCGGATCGAAGGTGAAGGGCAAGGCGAAGAAGACCCTTCACCTGAAGGATGGTCTCATCCTGCCGGGTTTCATTGACGCCCACGTTCATTTCAACGAGCCCGGTCGAACGGATTGGGAAGGCTTTGAAACAGGCTCGACTGCCCTGGCTGCCGGGGGCGCGACGACGTTCTTCGACATGCCGCTGAACTCCAGCCCGCCGGTGTTGGATCGCGCGTCGTTCGACGAAAAGCGCCGGATCGGAGAGGAGAAATCGCGGGTTGATTTCGCGCTCTGGGGCGGCCTGACTCCCGACTCGCTCGATCATCTCGAAGCGATGGCCGAGGCCGGTGCGATCGGCTTCAAGGCATTCATGTGTCCCAGTGGTCTTGACGAGTTCGGCGCGGCGGATGCCTCCGTTCTCAAGCGCGGAATGCGGATTGCAGCGAAGGTCGGTCTGCCCGTGGCGGTGCACGCCGAAGACCCCGATGTCATCGCGAAACATCAGGCGGCCAATCCTTGTCCGAGCCCTGGTTCGATGGCCGACTGGCTGGATTCTCGGCCCATCTCCGCTGAGCTCTCCGCGATCCGCATCGCGATCGAACTCGCGGCGGAAACCGGCTGCAAGCTGCACATCGTCCACGTGACCTGCGCCGAAGGCATCGACCTCGTGACCCAGGCGAAGCGCTCCGGCGTCGATGTCACCGTGGAAACCTGTCCACATTACCTTCTGCTCGATCGCGCGGCGGCCATCGCCGTTGGACCACGGGCGAAATGCGCGCCACCGATCCGCGAGGTGGCTCGTGTGGAGGCCCTGTGGGACCGGATGGAGACCGGAGCCATCGACACGCTCGGCTCCGATCATTCACCGTCGCCGCTCGACATGAAGCAGGGCGAGGACGTCTTCGCGATGTGGGGCGGCATCGCCGGATGCCAGCATGGACTGCCGCTGTTGTTTGACGGAAAATTCGGCGCTCTTGATCCCTTCATGCTCGCGACCCTGGCATCCGCCAACGTCGCCGCACGCTTTGGACTCGCAGGAAGCAAAGGCTGTCTCGCCGTCGGCATGGATGCCGACTTTTCGATCCTGCGCCCAAAGCCCCGCTTGATCGAACAAGCTGACTTGCTCGATCGACACAAGCTTTCGCCCTACGTCGGCATGAACCTCCGCTGGCAGGTCGAATCCACCTGGTTGCGCGGCCACATCGTTACCGCCGAAACCCGCGGGCAATTCGTTTCTCCCGCCAAAGACTGAACCCACATGAACCTCTTCGGAACCACCCGCACCAGCGTCAAACTTCGTCACGCCCTTATCGCCGAGGACGGCCATGTGCCGAGCAGCTTTCCCGGTTGGGAGAATGCCACCGCGTTCGTGATGATCTCTCCTGCGATGGGCGCGAGCCTCTCGCAGATCCTGATCCGCTTCGATGCGGATGGGGGAGTGGCGGCGTTTCCGGCGGATGAGAATGAGCACGTTCTCTATGTCGAAAGCGGTTCCTGCGTCGCGACCTGGGACGACGGCGTGCTCGAACTGGCGGCCGGTGGCTTTCTCTTCGTGCCCGCCGATCACTCACTCCGCCTCCAAGGAACGCAAGGCACGCGCATCACCGTGTTCCGGAAATTCTTCGAGGAGATCGAAGGCGTCGAGCTGCCACCGGTCGTGCACGGCAATGCCTCCGACATTCCGGCCGAGCCCTTTCTCGGAAATGAGAATGCCCGCCTCCAGGTGCTGCTTCCGACCAATTCGCGCTTCGATCTGGCGATGAACATTTTCACCTACCAGTCCGGCGCGACCCTGCCCTTCGTGGAAACCCACATCATGGAACACGGGCTGCTGATGCTCTCCGGACAAGGGGTCTATCGTTTGGAGGAATCCTACTACCCGGTGAAGGCCGGAGATGTGATCTGGATGGCTCCCTATTGTCCGCAGTGGTTCGTCGCGATGGGTGACGCTCCCGCCAGCTACCTTTACTACAAGGATGTCAACCGCCTCCCATGAGTCTAACAGTCGGCTAGATCGCGAGATCGACGAGCTGTCCCTGATCTCCGCTCACCCTTTGCCTGCGGTGACGCGCGTGCTGTTTTCGGACGAGGATCTGAAGGCCCGCGCCTGGCTGACAGGGCTCGCGGAAAAGGCTGGCTTCTCGACGCGGACCGATGCCGTGGGGAACCTCTTCATCCGCTGGGAAGGCTCCGATTCCACGCTTCCTCCCGTCGCCACCGGCTCCCACACCGATGCCATTCCCAACGCCGGGAAATACGACGGAGTCGTCGGCGTGCTCGGCGGTCTGGAGGCGATGCGTTCGCTGAAGGAAAGTGGTTTCGAACCGCTGAGCTCGATCGAACTGATCATGTTCACCGCCGAGGAGCCAACCCGTTTCGGCATCGGCTGTCTCGGCAGCCGGATGATGGCCGGGACGACGTCCGCTTGGGCCGCGCGTGCCCTCCGTGATCCTGAAGGCACCGGGCTGGAGGATCTGCGCGAATTCGCCGGATGCAGCGGAGAACTAGAAAGCGTGCAGCTTAAAAAGGGCATCTATTCCGCCTTCGTCGAACTCCACATCGAACAAGGCCCGATCCTCGAAGCGGAAGGCACCGACATCGGAATCGTGGAAAAAATCGCCGCACCCGCCGCCTTCCGCATCCGTCTAACAGGCCAAGGCGGTCATGCTGGTGCCGTGCTCATGCCCGGACGTCGCGATGCCTTGCTGGCCGCTGCCGAGATCGCTTTGGTCGTTGAGAAGGCCGCGCTCGAAAGCGGCAGTCCGGACACCGTCGGCACCACGGGTGTCATGATCGTGAAGCCCGGAGCCATCAACAGCATCCCCTGCGATGTTCTAATGGAAATCGATTTCCGCGACACCAACCTCGATGCGCGCGGACGCGCCTTGCAGCGGATTCGCCGCGAGTCCGAGGCCATTTGCTCGCTACGTGACATCGGCTTCGAGTGGACCTTCATCAACGAGGATCCGCCCGCGATCTGTGATCCGGATCTCGTCGAACTTGCCTTGAAAACCGCGACCGAGGCCGGCTTCTCCACCAAGCGCATGATCAGCCGCGCCTACCACGACTCGCTCTTCATGGCCCGCCTCGCGCCCGTCACGATGATCTTCATTCCCTGCTTCAAGGGCTACAGCCACCGCCCCGATGAATACAGCTCGCCCGACGCGATCCGGAAAGGCGTCGAAGTTCTGGCCGGGACGCTGCGGTCGTTGGCGGGATAGTTCGGACCCGAAATGATGGTTGTCACCTCTTGTCCCGCAGAAGCCCCAAAAGTTTTAGAGTGATCAAGGGTGCAAATGAGTTTGTCGCCAAAGGTAGAGGATTGGGCGGAAGGCGTTGGCGATCATGTTTTTTGAGTTTGGTTCTGAGAGAATTTTTGGGAGAAAAGTCTAATGGATGAATTTCCAATTTGGATTGAGATACATCGCGAAGGAGTGCTTGCGGGCACCTACTTTGCGTCGGAAGCGAAGTGGCACCTATCGGAAGGACGATTGAGCCCTTTGGATGCTTCGCGGCGGGTGGATGCAGGCGGAGAATTGCATCCTTTGAGCGAACTATTAAGAAGTCTTCCGAAGCAGCTTGGCCGGACTACTAACCAAGCTGAGTATCTGCGAAGCAAAGGCTTCTTCGTTTGGCCCGGGATGCGGAAGGCTGAGATTCATCACATGATCAATGTGGGACACGAATGGAGAAATTTAGAAATGACCGCTGCTCAGCGGGAACTCATCCAACGCTTCGAGATTGAACCAATGCCAAAAATGACGCGAGGGGAGGCCTCATCACTCATTGACGAATTGATTCAAGCAAGTCAGCCACTCGAATCTCCACCCAATCTAGTCCAGAAGCAGCAGAAGTGCTGGCTTGGTTGAAGCGAAAGTCAGAGTAGGGATCGGGTGACTTGACGAATCCAACTGGTTGGTTAAACTGGTTGAATGAAGGTCGGTAAAAAACAGTCGCTGTCGTCCGGAACGGTCGAGATCGTCGGTGCATTCGAGGCAAAGACAAACCTGTCCCGCCTGCTGCGTGAGGCCCATGCCGGAAAGCGTTTCGTCATCACTCAGCGCGGCAAGCCGGTGGCCGAGCTGCATCCACCTACATCATCCAAACCGAAGCCCGGGCTCTGGGGCGACATGAAAGGCGAGATCACGATGTCCGAGGATTTCCGTGATCCTCTTCCGGAGTTCGAATCCTATTTCACCTGAAGCCGATGCGCTACCTGCTCGATACCCACGCGCTGCTTTGGCTGCGGGAAGGAAATCCGAAGCTCAGCCGGAAGCGCTGGGAGCCTGTGCTTTACGGCGGCGAGCACGAGATTCTCGTTAGCGTGGTCAGTCTTTGGGAAATTGTGATCAAGCGCTCGATCGGCAAGCTCGACTTCAAACTGTCCCTTTCCGAATTCTCCCGGACCCTGCGCGAGGATCACGGTTTCACCATCCTTAATGTCGAGGTCCCTCACCTTTCGCGTCTGGAAACCCTGGCGCATCATCATGGTGATCCGTTCGACCGTCTGCTGATCGCGCAGACCATCGAGTGCGGAGCCATCGCCGTCACCGACGATGCCCAGTGGAAAAAGTATCAGGTGAAGCTAAGGTGGTGATCTCCTACCGGGTTCCGCGCATTGTGGCATGAGGCCTGCACTTTGACTTTCCCATGACCTCCCCCCGTTCCCAGATCCTTCTCAATGGCGAGTCGGTGGATGTCTCGACCGTTCCGGTGCATGAGACGCTTCTCGAGTTCCTCCGCAAGCGCGGCCTGACCGGCACGAAATGTGGCTGCAACGAGGGCGACTGCGGCGCGTGTTCGCTGCTGCTGGTGGAGCCTGATGGGGAACTACGTTCGATCAACAGTTGCCTCGCGCTGGTGCAGTCGATGGCCGGTCGAGAGATCCGCAGCGTCGAGGGCATCGCGTCCGGAGATACGCTCCACCCGGTTCAGTCGGCGATGGTTTCCTGCAATGGCTCGCAGTGCGGCTATTGCACGCCGGGATTCATCGCCTCGATGGTCGAGGGCTGTCATCGCAAGGCTCCGCTCAGCGAAGACGAGATCGCCGACCAGCTTTGCGGAAACCTCTGTCGCTGCACCGGCTATCGTCCGATCCGTGAGGCGATGCAGCAGGCGCTCGATCAATGTGAGGAACTGGCGGCGTGGTCGGGCAGCCATGCGCCGGGAGAGATCGAAGCTGCTCCGGTCGAGAGCCTTCTGAAAGACGGCGTCTTCCTCCGGCCCGACACCCTCGAGCAGGCTCTCATTTTCAAATCTTCCCACCCCGATGCTGTCTTCATCGCCGGGGCCACCGAACTCGCGGTGCTGATCAACAAGCGCCATGCCCGCTATCCGGCGCTGATCTCACTCGATCGCATCGCCGCGCTTCACGAGATCATTGAAACGCCGGATGCCTGGCACATCGGAGCTGCCGCGCGCCTGACCGATGTCGAGTCCGTCTTGAAGGGAAAGTATCCGGCGCTCGACTCGATGTTCCGCTGGTTCGCCTCGCGACAGATCCGTCATCGCGCGACCCTGGGTGGCAATCTCGTCACCGCTTCGCCAATCGGCGACAGTGCGCCGGTGCTGCTGGCGCTGGATGCTTCGGTCGTGCTCGTCTCCCACGAAGGCGAACGCATCGTCCGGCTTTCCGAGTTTTTCACCGGCTATCGCAAGACCGTGATGGCTGAGAACGAGCTGATGAAGGCGATCTTCATTCCGCGCGAAGTGCCCGGACGAACGGATTTCTTCAAGGTGTCCCGCCGTCGCGAAATGGACATCAGCATCGTGTCCGCTGCGATCCGCACCGTGGTGGATGCGGATGGCATCGTGACCCACGCACGGCTTGCCTTTGGTGGCGTTGCGGCGACGCCGATGCGCGCGATGAAGGCGGAGGCCGCGCTGATCGGCCGCAAGTTGGTGATCGACGAGGCATTTCTCGATCTGTTGGAAAGCGAGTTCACGCCCCTGTCCGATGTGAGGTCCGGCTCGGACTACCGCAAGCAGGTCATCCGTGGCTTGTTCGCGAAGCACCTTGAGCCGCCGGTCGTGGACGACGAACCCTGGTCTTCGGACTTCCAAAGCGGCCACGGAGTCTCGCACGAAAGCGCGGTCGGTCACGTGACCGGTGCCGGCCGCTTCGTGAACGACGTGGCGATGAAACGCGGCATGCTGTCCGTCTGGCCGGTCGTTTCAAAAGAGGCTCACGCCAGGATCAAGCGCATCGACATCTCCGCTGCCCTCACCATGCCCGGCGTGAAAACCGTGCTCCTCGCCAAGGACATCCCCGGCCACAACAACGTCGGCCCGGTGCGTCACGACGAACCGTTGTTCGCGGACGACGAGATCCTGTTCCGCAGCCAGATGATCGCGGCCGTGATCGGCGACTCGCAGGAAGCCTGTCGCCTCGCGGCGGAGGCGATCGTCATCGAGACCGAGCCCTTGCCGCTCATCCTCGGTCTCGATGCCGCCATTGCCGCAGGCTCCTTCCACACCGATCCCCACGTGCTGGAACGCGGCGAGGTCGGTTCG
>JANOBS010000380.1:0-3850 GCA_031411755.1 Luteolibacter sp.
CGGCATCCCTCGTCCCTTCGATGCGGCACGTGATGGCCTCGCCCTCGGCGAAGGCGCTGGCTTCGTCGTCGTGGAATCCCTCGCCTCCGCGAAAGCACGTGGCGCGCGGGTGATCGCGGAAATCCTCGCCTACGGAGCCGCCACCGACATCCATCATCTCACCCAGCCGCATCCGGCGGGCGATGCCGCGTTGAAGACGATGACGGCTGCTTGTGAAATGGCGGGCATTTCTCCGAGAGAGATCGACTACATCAACTCGCACGGCACCGGCACGCCGCTCAACGACATCGCCGAAGGCCAGGCGATCCAGCGCTGGGCGGGCAGCGACGTTTCGAAGATCAAGGTCAGCTCGACGAAGTCCGCCATCGGCCACCTGTTGGGCGGTGCTGGTTCGGTGGAGTCGGTGATCTGCCTGATGGCGCTCGAAGGCCAGTGGCTGCCCGCGAGCTTGAATGTCCGTGAACTCGATCCGGTCTGCACCTTCGACCTCCTCCGCGAGCCCCGTGAAGCGACGGTCCGCACCGTGCTGACGAACTCGTTCGGCTTCGGCGGCGCGAACGCCACGCTGATTTTCCAGAAGGAGGGCGCACGATGAGCACGCGCATTTCGATCGTCGGCATCGGCGCAGTGAGCGCCGCAGGCTGGGGCGTGGAGGCGCTATGTGACGCGGTACGCGAGGGCCGGGAAATCGAACGCTCGCTGCTGGTTCGCGAGTCCCTTGGCATGACTGTGAATACGCCGGTGCTGCGCGTGCCGGAAGCGGGCGCGAACATTCCGAAGTTCGCCCGCCTGCGCCGGGCCAGTCCGATTTCAAAATACGCCGCCGCCGCCGTGGCGGAGGCCGTGCCGGCGGATCGCTTGGCGGCTTCGCTGGCGGGGGAGTTCCGCATCGGCGTCATCACCACGCTGATGAACGGCTGCGTGAATTACTCGAACCGCTTCTATGGTGAGGTGCTGAACGACCCGTCCATCGCAAGCCCGATCCTGTTTCCGGAAACCGTCTTCAATGCGCCATCGAGCCACCTTTCCGCGATGCTCGGCAGCACGTCTCCGAACGATACCCTGATCGGCGATGGCGCGGAATTTTTCACAGGCCTGGAACTGGCCACGGAATGGATCGCACGCGGTGAGGTCGATGGCTGTGTGGTCGTCGGCAACGAGGAAATCGACTGGCTCTGCGCCGAGGCACTGCGTTTTTACTCGCGTGACTATGTGCCCTCGGAAGGAGCTGCCGCGCTCTATCTGGAAGCCGGAGATCAAGGGGCGCAGTTGTTGCATGTGCCGGACCCGCAGACCTTTTCCGGAAGCCGTGAACGCATCGATGCCGCCACGCGCATTCGACATCTGATGGATGTGGAAAGCGATGGCCGCACCTTGCTCGTGGATGGTCGCTGTGGCGTGGTGAAACACGATCAACCGGAGGACGAGGCCTGGGCTGGCTGGCAAGGCATCAGGCTTTCTCCGCGCCGGATCGTGGGTGAATCACTCGGCGCTTCCGCCGCCTTGCAGTGTGTGATCGCGATCGCCATGCTGAATCGCGGCGATTGCTCGAAAGCCATCGTCACGTCCGTCGGCGGAAATGAACAAGCCGCCGGAGCCGTCTTCGCGATCTGATCACTTCACGCGTGCCGGCCCTTGCGAGGGCACCGGAATCTTTTTCAGCTGATCGAAGTCGCCCTCCTCGCAGCAACGCACGAAGCTCTCGGTGTAGCTCTTCAGCTTGTCCTAGACCTCGCGGATATCCTTGGCTTCCTTCGGACTGATCGAGTGGTCCACGGCCGCATCGGAAATCCGGCTCAGGAGATCGGAGAACTGGCCGATGATTTCATGCGTGGCGGGAAGGATGCCCTTCTTGACATGGCGACCGTCCGGATTCGGCACGAAGTAGCCGCCGTTCTGCTGGCACAGCCACTCGATGATCCCGGGATCACCGCTCAGCTCGATGACCTTCATCAGTCGGTCCAGCGGATTGCGGCTGCCGGAGCCGTCGTCGGACTGCTTTTCCGCCCACTTGTAAACGAGTGAGAGTGAGATTCCGAGCTCGGAGGCCACAGCCTTCGGACTGGTTTTCTGAAACGCGTGGCGCAGGACCTCATGGCTTTCCATGCCGCGGATGCTAACAGGTCCGCTGCGGATGAAAAGCGGGAGATTGCATGAAGAGTTCAGTCCTCATCTCCGGAGTGCGCGCGGGAAATGGAGAACTCCGCGAGCTCCTCGACCTGCGAGACGCTGTGACCTGGCACAGCCGCTGGCGAAGCTCCTTGGCACCGGGAAATCCCTTGCAGTAGGCCATCAGCCGCGAACGCATGCCGATCAGCGTCTGCCGCTCGTCGCCGTTTTTCCCGCCATCGACCACCAGCTTGCAGTGCCGCAGCACCAGTTCCCAGCGCTCTTCCACCGGCACCGGCGGCAGGGTTTCGCCGGTCTCGATGAAATGCTTCGCCTCGCGGAACACCCACGGATTCTGCATCGCGGCGCGACCGATCATCACGCCGGACACCGCGGTTTCGCGCTTCCGTTTCTGGAGATCCGCGCCGTTGGAAATGTCGCCATTGCCGATCACCGGCACGCTCACCGCGCGGGCCACGGCGTCGATGGTGTTCCAGCAGGCCTCACCGGTGTAGCCCTGGGCGCGGGTGCGGCCGTGCACCGCGATGGCCTGCATGCCGCAGTCGACCAGGATCTTTGAGACATCGACGGCGTTGACCGTTTTATCATCCCAGCCGATCCGGATCTTCGCGGTCACCGGCACCTGGTCGCCCACGGCTTTCGCGACTCCGGACGCGACGGAAGCCAGCAGCGGGCAGTCTTTCAGCAGCGACGAGCCGCCGTTGTTTGCCACCACCTTGTTCACCGGACAGCCGAAGTTGATGTCGATGAAGTCCGGGCGTTTCCAGTCGATGATCTTCTTCGCCGCCTCGCCCATCCGTTCGCCATCGGATCCGAAAAGCTGCACGCCCACCGGCCGCTGGCTGTCGTTGAACTCGGTGTATTTCCGCGTCCGGTCATCGCGCTGGAGGATGCCCTCGGCCGAAACGAACTCGGTGACCATCACATCCGCGCCGAGTTCCTTGCAGATCTGGCGGAACACGACGTCCGTCACTCCCGCCATCGGCGCGAGATACAGCGGAAACTTGCCATCGGCGAACCACGGGAGCACGGGAAGGGGATAGGGGGAAAATCTGAAATTCTAAATCCTAAATTCGAAACTGGAAAAACCCGGACACGATCAGTCGTCGTAATTGATTTTTCCGGGCGTCCGGAATCGTGGTTTATTGATCGGAGATGGCTCTCCGGAAGAAAGCTGGATCGGATGAGGGCCCTTCGGTCCCGAGGGCTTTCCCTTCTTGATCAGATCGGCTCTGGTTTTGGCCTCGAGAAGCCCAAAGAGGAAAGCAAACGCAAGAATGACGAAGTAGATTCCGGTCCGGAAAGGTCCGAGGATCACTTGATAGTAGGCGAATAGGTGCCATGCGAAGGTCAGCAGGGCGGCCAGTTTTGACCAGGATTTCGCCCAGTATCCGAGGGCAAGGTAGATCGCCGCTTTGATCGCGACGGAGATGGTGGCGTGTGAGTCGAGCCTGCCGCCGAAGTAGGCCAGAATTCCAAAGCCCACGTGGATGGCGCTCACGAATCTCGCCGTGCGCCAGGTGAAGCTGGATTTCTTCTTGCGGAGAGCCTCGAGCGCCTTTTGCTCCGTGGGGTTGAGCCTGGACAAATCGAGATTCGCCAATTCATCGGGTGCTACCTCCGGTTGGGAGACTGGAGCAGCGTAGGGATCGGTGGGATTCGTTTCGCGGTCAGTCATCTCATTGGCTCCTGGGGCTGTTTCCTACTGAAGATTTCCGTC
>JANOBS010000381.1:0-11669 GCA_031411755.1 Luteolibacter sp.
GGGCCTGCCGTCCGGCTCCTTCGGTCCCACCACCGCCGGACGCATGGATGGCTACGTCGATCTTTTCCAGTCGCACGGCGGCTCGATGGTCATGCTGGCGAAGGGAAATCGCTCCCAACAGGTCACCGATGCCTGCAAGAAGCACGGTGGTTTTTATCTCGGATCCGCCGGTGGTCCCGCTGCCTTGCTGGCACAGGAAAACATCAAGTCACAGGAAGTCGTCGATTATGCAGAACTCGGCATGGAAGCCGTCTGGAAGATCACCGTGGAGAATTTCCCGGCCTTCATCCTCGTCGATGACAAGGGCCACGATTTCTTCACCGAAATCAACCAGTGCCCGGTGTGTCATTGAGTATGGGACCCATAAGTCACATGGGTCCTATCTCCATACTCTCAATCACCTCTGGATCAGGAAGATCCGCTTCTCGCGGTAGGTGATCACGGCGTCGAGCTCGCGCATGAAGTCGGCTCCGAAAAGGCCGACGTAATCGAGCTCCTTGTCCGGACTGAAACGATTGAGATCAGTGGCAAGCACCCTGCGGTTGGTGAGCACCGCCTCGCCCATCGTGAGTTTCTTGATCATGGTGACGCCAGCAGGGGCCTTGCCACCGATGCCTTGGACGAACTGATCCATGTCACCGACCGTGCAACCGTTGTCGGTCGCGGCCTTGAGGTGCAGCAGGCTGCTGTCGGCACCGGTATCGATGAGGTAGGTGACCTTGTTGTCGTTCAGTGTCCCATCGACGAAGATGTGGTTGCCACGGCGTTCGTATTCGAACGACTGGTATTTCCGCAGCACGAGAAGGTCCTGGATGGTGAGGCTCTGGCAATTCTGAAGGAAAAACGCGGAGGCCTCGCTCCAGTTGGCGGCATACTTGGCGTCGTCCGCCGTGAGCCGGGAGATCGGAAGCTGCATCTGCTTTCCGCCAACCAGTTCGAGGGTGATGACGGTCGGGGTCTTCGAGACGATCTTGCCGCGATAGGTCTGGTTTTCAGAGGTCTTGAAGAGCCTGAAAGCGAGTGCCTCCTCGCCACCCTCCTTGACCTCCGCGCCGTCTGATTTGTCGGGACGCAGGAAGATGCGGCGCTCCGGGTAGGAAATGACGGCGTCGAGCTGGCTCATCAGGTCGGCCCCGAGAATGGCCTGTTCACGGAGTTTCTGGCCGGCCTCCTTGCCATTCATCAGATCGGTCGCGAGGATTTTGGTCCCCTTGAAGATCGATTCGCCAAAGGAGATGGTGGGGACCTCGACCCAGGCAGCGGGTGCCTCACCCGCGACGCCATACACCTTCTCCGTCAGCTCGCCGACCTTGCAGCCCGACTCCTGGGCAAAGGGAAGGTGAAGCAGGCTGGTGCCGGCTCCGGTATCGATCAGGAAGGTCCCAGGCTTTCCGTTCAGTTTCCCGTCAATGAAGATCGAGTTGCCCTCGAAGCGGAACTGAAAGGACTCATAACCGCGAAGCTCAAGGAGCTGGCCGATGGTGAGCGATCGGCATTTCTGGAGGAAGACCGCCTTATCCTTTGACCAGGCCGTGATGTAGGTCTGATCCTCGGGGCTGAGCTTGTCGAAAGTCACGGTGGCCCTTTGGCCGCTCTTGAGCAAAAGCGTGGCGCTGTCGACGGTCTTGTCGATCAGGACAGCCTGGATGACCTTGCCATTGGTGCCCTTGAAATCCCGATACTCGACTTCGCCTGGCTGTTGGGCGGTGGTGATGGCCGAGAGGCCCAAAAAGGCGGCGGCGAGGGGTCCGAAAAATGACTTCATGGGTGGTTTACTTGAAATTTCCTTCCTTGATGAACAGCTCCCAATCGGTGTTGAACGCCTGGACGGAATCGAAGCCGAAGATCTTCGCGATCTCAACTGCGGGTGGAATCTGGTTGGAGGACTCGATACGACGGACCATCGAGGCAAAGGCGCAGAGCCGCTGTGGATTGCTCTGCATGTAGTAGCTGAAGGAGTAAATGAGTACGAGTTGCTCGGGCTTCAGTCCTTCGAGCTTCCACTCAAGCATCGGCCCGAGATCGACCTTCACGGTCCCCTTGCGGACGGCGGTCTTCAGTCCACGGACCCACGAGGATCCGTCCTCGAAGCCCTTCTTGGAGCTGATCTCATCGTTGCCAGTGCCTTCCACACTGAGCAGCTGCGTCTCACTTTTTCCACCGAGGGCGATTTCCTTGTAGTAGGAGTGTCCGGTGGTGACGGCGAAATAGCCCTCGCTGCCGAAGGAACTCACGCCGCCGAGCTGCTTGGTGAGCAGGGCTCCGGCGATGGTGTGAATCTGGAAGGGCCCCATGGCCTTCTTGAACTGGCTGGCATCATGGATATTGAAGAGGATTGCCTGGGGATGAAGATTGCGGGCCTTCATCATCTCCTCGTTGAGTGAGATGGAAGTGGAACCAAGCTGATCCCATGTCGCCTTCACCCGGCCAGCAGCCTCGTCATTCCCGGCCGTGCGGAGTCTTCCCTGATACCATTCTCCGATGGCGGTGTAGGCTGGCCGATCCTCGGCGAGAAAAATGAGCATGCGCTTGTCCGCCCAATCACGACGGAAGTTCATGTGCTGGAAAGCCATGCCATGCCAGAGCCGCTCGGCGGTTTCCGCAACCGCATCGGCATGAACCTTGCCCGCACTGGCGACGAGGAAGTGCTCGCTTTCGGTCAGCTCGAAGAGGGATTCGCTTTCATCGCCAAGTTTCAAGTTGCTCTCCTTGAGCTTCTTGATCGTCGCGGAGTCGATCTTGACCTGCTTCTCCGGTTCGCCGAGGTCACCCGCCACCAGGATCTTGGGGTCGGCATTGCCATATTCGACGAGATACTGGCGGTCACCGAGGCTGAGGTCTTCGATCTTCAGAACGATCTGCTTGCTGTCCTTGGTGACAAGGGTCGCGCTGGTGGCATCCGCCTTGAGCAACTCGGCATCGAGGGTGCTGCCCTTTCGTGAGGTCCAGATGCGGGATTCAGCGGCAACGGCGCCCGAATGGAGCACCACTCCAAGCCCCAGCAATAAAACCCATTTCAACTTCATCATGACGCTGGATTAAACGATCCCAATCTGAGCTCCAATCTAAATATCGGGCAGGTGATGGAGATGCAGACAAGGCAGCCTCGGTGAGATCCATAAAAAAGCCGGAGCTGCGGCTGGATTGCGCAGACTCCGGCTGGAGAATGGTCACGAACGGATTCAGGCAGGAGCTCCAACCACGGTCCCCGGGATCGGGCCGTCATCATCCGTGCTGCCTTCCTCGCGTGTCTTCGGTGCTTCCTTCTTCCGGTATTCATCCGGGATCGACGGCGGCTTCGGAGAGGACGGAGGATTTTTCATTTCTCCGTGCTCGATGATGTCCTTCAGATGCGTGGCATCGAGGGTTTCATATTCGAGAAGCGCCTTGGCGATGAGTTCCACGGTGTGGCGGTTCTCGGTGAGGATGTCGGTGGCCTTCTGATAGGCCTCGTCGATGAAGCGCTTGATTTCCTCATCGATGACCTGAGCGGTGTGGCCGATGTAGTTGACGCGACGGCCACCCATGTCGCCACGGCCGATGAAGACCGGGCTGTCGCCATCGCCGTATTCGACCATGCCGAGCTTGTCGCTCATGCCCCATTCGCAAACCATCGCACGGGCCAGCGAAGTGGCCTGGCGGATGTCGCCGGAGGCACCGTTGGAAACGTCGTCGCTGTGGAAGGCTTCGGCAATGCGTCCGCCCATCGTGACGATGAGGTTGGCGAGGGCTTCCTTGCGCTGGGTGGAGTACTTGTCGCCATCGGGAAGATACATCGTCGCGCCAAGATACGGGCCACGTGGAATGATGGTGACCTTGTGCAGCGGATGGGTGTGCGGTAGCAACATGTTCAACAACGCGTGACCGGCTTCATGCCAGGCCGTGCCAATGCGCTCCTTCTCGCTCATGGCGAGGCTGCGGCGTTCACGGCCCCAGCGGACCTTGTCACGAGCTTCCTCCAGCTCGGCGATCGTCACAGCGGTCATGCCCTTGCGCGCGGCGAGCAAGGCGGCCTCGTTGATCAGGTTCGCCAGTTCGGCTCCGGAGAAACCGGGAGTGCCACGGGCGATGATGCCGAGCTCGGTGTTGGCGGCGATCTTGATCTTCTTCACGTGCACGCGGAGGATTTCCTCGCGGCCATTGACGTCGGGAAGGGAAACGGTGACCTGGCGGTCGAAACGGCCCGGACGAAGAAGTGCTGGATCGAGCACGTCAGGACGGTTGGTGGCGGCGATGATGATGACGCCCTCCTGGGTGTCGAAGCCGTCCATTTCAACGAGAAGCTGGTTGAGCGTCTGCTCGCGCTCGTCGTGTCCGCCGCCCATGCCGTGTCCGCGATGGCGGCCAACGGCGTCGATTTCATCGATGAAGATCAGGCAGGGCGCGTGCTTCTTGCCTTGCTCGAACATGTCGCGAACGCGGGATGCGCCGACGCCGACGAACATTTCGACGAAGTCCGAACCGGAGATCGAGAAGAACGGCACATCCGCCTCACCGGCGATGGCGCGGGCGAGGAGGGTCTTGCCAGTGCCGGGAGGTCCGACCATCAGCACGCCCTTTGGAATCGAGCCACCGAGTTTCTGGAACTTGCGGGGATCACGCAGGAAATCGACGATTTCCCAGAGCTCCTCCTTGGCTTCCTGGATGCCGGCGACGTCCTTGAAGGTGACCTTGCCGCGATCCATGGTGAGCAGGCGGGCCTTGCTCTTTCCAAAAGACATCGCGCCACGACCGGCGGCCTTCATCTGCTGGCGGAACAGGAAAATGAGGAGGAACACGACCAGAAGCACCGGCAGGAAGGTGAAGATCGCGCGGCTGAGGTAGTCGTTCTCGATGACCGGATCGGCTCCGCTCTTGCTGATCAGCTTGTTCAGCTCGTCACCGAGGAGCGGGATGTTGGTCTCGACGGAAAACGGACGGGGAGCGATCGGCTGGCCTTCCTTGGTGGTGGAGTCGATGCGGTTGGTGATCTCCTTGCGCACGCCGGTGATGTAGGCCCCGCCATTCTGGACGGTCACGAGAGTCAGCGGATTGTCCTTGTTCGCGGATTCAACCTCTTCGAAGGCGATAGCGCGACGCAGGTCGGAAAGGCTGAGTTCGCGGACCTCGCCACCTTCGGGCAACAATGCCACGTTCTGGGAACGGTAGTTCTGCGGCAGGATTTCATTCAGTTCCTCCTTCTGGGTCACCACGTTGACGGGAATCCGGAAGACGTAGGTTTCCTCCTTGGAGTCCGGGCCCCTGACCTGATCCGGACGGAGAAAGCCCGTCACGAGGGAAATGTAGGTGCCATCCTTGGTGACGATCTTGAACGGATGCTTGGCATCGTTCATGATCAACCCCTGGTCGCGGGCCTTCTTGAACTCAGGGTAGCTGGTCGGGCGTGCCGGGCTGGTCAGCCCATTGCTGAAAAAGGCGAGGCCAAGGATCAGCAGCGCCACGCTCATCAGCGCAAAGAGCTTCCAGTTGAAGCCGGCTGGTTCGCCGGGTCGGTTGGGGCCCTGAGGCGGTTTGGAATTCGTAGGATCGGACATGATTAACGTGGAGCACACCTTTTGTGGCGGGCACGTCACAATCGTAGCACGTACTTCGCGGGGTGCAAAAGGCGCGGAAGGATAAATCTCCGGGGAGAAAAGGGAATCCCTATTTTCCGGCGAACTCGGTGCCTCCGAAACCCGCTCCAAAGCAGCCCGGGGCTTGCCCTCCGCGCCACATCGGCCAACGATCACCCCCGTGGAGCCGAATCAACCGCCCGGAAGGGATCCCCGCACCGCCACTTCCGGCTGGATGCGGTGGACGCGCTGGCTGCGGCTGATCCCAGGAATCGGGCGGCTGCGCTGGCTGCGGCCTGGCACGGTGGCTCACGTCGGCGTGCTGGTGGATGCGTTCGCGGCCTTTGCCACGCTGGACGATGAGCTGAGCACGCTTGAGGCCGATCTGGTGCTCGATCTCCTGAGGAGCGCCTTTCCCGACGTCGACCACAGCTGGCTGGCCAAGCGGCTGGAGCGGGCGGTGAAAAATCCAACGCCGCTGCACGCGATCGCTGGAGAACTGAAGGACTCGCTCGACGACACCGGAAAACTCGCGATCGGCCTGCAACTCTTCACCCTCGTCGACGCCGCTGGCCGTTCGGAACGCAGCCGGGCGAGCTTCGAGCGCTTCATGCGGCGGCTGGGACGCCCCGACTACGGCCTGGCCATCGTCCGGGAAATGCGTGGCAGCGACTCGGAGGAGCCGCCGCCCTTCGACCGTCTGATCTTCGGGGGGCCGGACGCCGATGTGGTCCTGCCGCCCGGCGCAAAGGATCACACCTTCCGGGTTTACCGGGTCGGTGATCTCATCCTTGTGCGCAACATGGGCCCCGCCCCGCTGTGGATCCGTGGTCGATCACTTGAGCCCGGCACCTTCCTGCGGATGCGCGAGCGACAGCCTCTGGTCATCCCCGGCTGGAGCCTGACCCAGGAGGACCTGCTGTTTTTCCTGGCGGTGCGACGGACGGAAAACCCGCCTTCCATCTTCATCGAAGCAAACGACGAGGGCTTCACCGCCGAGCGCACCCGCAGCCGACAAAGCCTGGTCCGTGTGCGCTTCGGACTGGACGCGGAGGTCGAGGCCCTGCGCGACACCACCCTCCGCGCGGGCCTTTCGACGCCGCTCACGAAGGGCACCATCATCCGCTGCCACTGCCATGAGCGACTCAGCGATGGCGACGGCTTCAGCGTTTCGATCGACGAACTGCGCCGACGCGCCACTCAGGCCGGTCGACGCTTCCGGCTCGCCAGTGATCGACAGGAGTATCTCGTCTCGAATGATCCAGAGGCCCTTTCAAGCGGTGATCTTCTGTTAGGCCCGCGACTTGCTCCGCGTGTGGTGCTCTTCATCCGCTTCGACGAGGAACGCGCGCTTGGCATGCTCGAACTTCGCGAGGCCGAGGGACCTGTCACGGTTGATGGACTGCCTGTGCGTGGAAACGCGCCGCTCCATGACGGCTCCGTGATCCGGCTTTCCGGCAGCCAGGCGGTGCGTTGCCGGTTCAGCGAGGGCTTTCTTGATGAGGAACGCACGCAGATCGAGTCGCTCGTCGCCGAGGATGTGATCCATGACTTCGGTCCGGATTCACGCGCGCTCGACAACATCAACTTTGAAGTCCGGCGCGGAGAAATGCTCTGCATCATCGGCCCCAGCGGCAGTGGAAAAAGCACGCTGCTTTCCGTACTTTCCGGCCAGCTCGCTCCGACACGCGGTCGACTGCGGATGAACGGGATCGATCTTTACGAGCACCGCGAGCGGCTAGTGCCGTTCATCGCGCACATGGCCCAGGAGGAGGCGCTCAATCCCCAGCTCACCGTGCGCGAGCACCTGCGCCACGCCACCACCATCCGGCGACCCGCGCTTTCCCTGGCCGAGCACGAACGCCGTGTCGACAGCGTGCTCGCCGAGCTGGGCCTGCAACCGATCGCCCGCCGCCGCGTCGGAGCTCCAGGTGAAAAAGCGCTCTCCGGTGGCGAACGCAGCCGACTCAATCTCGGGCTCGATCTCGGCAGCCGCGCCGAAGTCTTCCTCTTCGATGAACCGATCTCCGGCCTTTCCTCAAAGGACTCCGAACACGTCGCCGAGACCCTCCGCTCACTCGCCCGCGAGAAGATCGTCATCGCGTCCTTGCATCGGCCCGGCGCTCCCGTGCTGCGGCTTTTCGACAAGGTCCTGCTCCTCGACAACGGCGGCCGCATCGCTTTTTTCGGCACGCCCACCGCGATGGTCGCCTATTTCCGCGAGGCCTGCGATGAACTCGCGATCTCCCATCCCTCCGTCGCCGCGCAGACGCCGCTCGGCGCGGACTTCGTCTTCGATGTCCTCGAAACCCCGCTCAACCCCATCGGTGGCGGGCTGAACCCGACCGCCTTCCGACGCTTTCCTCCGTCGTTCTGGCAGGAGCGCTTCGAAAGCGTCGCCCTCGTCCGTTCGCTGGAGCCGGGCAATGGTCCGCCGAACCGCCTCGGCGATCTGCCACAGAGCGATCAACTGCCGGTGCCGCCGAAGCCGACGCGTCGTTTCCACGCGCTGCTCGCACTCTTCGCCACCCATTTCCAGCGCTCCCTGCTCTCGAAAGTCCGCAACCGCGGCACGCTCTACAGCACCTGCCTGGAGGCCCCCCTGCTCGCCGCGCTGATCGGAATCACGCTCCGCTCCTCGCCGAAGGGTGCGTATGATTTCTCCACCGCGCTGCACATCCCCGCCTACCTCTTCCTCAGTGCCACGGTGGCCATGTTCCTCGGCCTCACGAACTCCGCCACCGAGATCCTGCGCGATCGCCCGATGCTCCGCCGCGAGCGCAACTGCCAGCCCGGCGCCGGCCTCTATGTCTCGGCGAAACTTTGCGCCCTCGGCCTCGTCGCCGCCGCCCAGTGCCTCGCCTATCTCATCGTCGGGAACGCAGTCATGGAAATCCGTGGCATGCTCCTCGACCACTGGTTCTGGATGACCCTCACCGCCTGGACCGGCACCGGACTCGCCATGGTCGTTTCCTCACTGGTGAAATCCGAGCGCGCCGCCCTGACCTCGGTGCCGCTTTTGCTCGTGCCGCAGATGCTCCTCGCCGGAGCCCTCGTGCCCTATCGGGAAATGAACCGCGGCCTCTTCAAGCACGACGGCTTCAACCGCGAACGCGGCGGCACGCCCATCCCCGCCGAGTTCATGCCACTGCGGCATTCCTACGAGGCCATGATCGTCGCCCAAGCCACGCGCAATCCCTTCGAAGGCGAGCGCTACCGACTCCAGCGCCGCATCGAGAAGATGAAGGATTATGATAAAACCCTCCCCGGCGACGTGGCGGACCGCTTCGACCTGATGAAAGAAGGCCTGCGACGGCTGCTGGCCTCGGGGGCCGCCACGCCCGACGAAGCGGTCGCGATTCTCGCCCGCATCACCCGGCTCGCCCGCACCGGCACGCGCCTGGAGGTCGAGACCATCAAGGTCTGGCCCGATGATAAGCCAAACGTCCGCCCGGCTTCCGAGTTCTTCGTCAACGAACGCATCGACCTCCTCGTCCGCGAGGCCGAAACCTTCCGCAGCGACTACCGCAACGAGAAGCCGCGCAATGTCTTCCTCGGACTGAAGAAGACCTTCACCTTCATCGAGCCTGGACCGAAGATCCCGGATAATCCAAAAGCGGAATCAAAAGGCCTCGTCATGGAATTCGAAACCCTCGACTGCGCCATCGTCAGCCAGCTTCTCATCGTCATCGGCTGCGGCGTCGTCTCCTCCCTCGTCCTGGCTGCCCAGAATCGTCGGACGCATTAAGTTCGTGAGCTCAATGGCTCGTCATGACAACCGTTCGCATCTTCTCTTCGTCCCAGCGGGACTGCCGTAAATAAGCCGGTGTGCGTCAGTCTCTGATTTAATAGCCTCTTATTTCATTCAAACGCAAGGTAAGCAACAATAGCAATAATCACGATCAGCAAGACGATCGTGTAGTGCTTTTTCTTATTTTCGCGCCCAGCAAATTCGCTTTCATAGATGAGCGCGCCACCCCCACCATGGTAAGTCTCGCAATAAAATGCAATTTTCCTATTTGATTTAACTTCGCGATACGCAATTTTAAAATAGTCCGGCCAATCTCCTTTCTTCCCACTCCACTTCGTCACATCCCAGTAATCAGGACCGCTATTACATTCCGGAATAGCCGAAATGGCCCCAAGAGCGATCATCGCGCGAACACGCTCGAGCGCCGCCATCAGATCTTCAGGATTTTTGATTTTGATTTTGTCCATTTGCCGATCGTCGATGCCTTGCACCTGCTACCGGGAGCGCCCCTCCGCTTCAGGTTGAGGTTTGTCACTACCCTCCGACGTGGACTGGGAACGGGTAGCGGATTGTCCAACGCTGCCTTGTTCGCCTTGGTTTTCAATGTAGGCGCCGAATTGAGCGCGGCGACCGTAGCTACTGAATCCCATCAAAGCGATAGTCTTTCGTTCGGTTCGGGGCATTTCCGGCGGAATTGGAAACGGAATAAGGCTGTTCCCAAAATGGGTCATGATGAGAAAGTTCACCTGGGCTCTGGCAAAATCAGCGTCGCCAAATACCGAGCCGCGCTCAGAGTGAATCTTCTCTACGACAACCTCGGAGTTTGTGTATCGCAGCTCGGCTACGTGCAAGAGGACGCCTGTCCAACTCCTGCGAATATAGAGCCGAGAATCGTAGGCGTAAAAGTCCCACTTATCCTCCATCTCCTTGGCCATGAAGATTACACCGTCCTCGCGATTGCCGTTGTAAGGAAAACGGAGGTCGGCATCGACGGATAGCACATTCTCCGGAAGTGCGCCAACGCAGTCCCTACCATCGTCTGCGCGTAGGCGATTGAATGATTCAGCGATCTTCCGATCGGAGGTCGTGGCAGTAAAACCCAGTGCTACTGCCCGACAATCCAAGACCTCGCGACCAAATGGGTTCTCCTGATCGGATGCCACTCGCCAAACAAGTTCGGAAATCCACGCATCAGCCTCGGGCTCCGGTGAACTCGATTGCTGTGACCCAGCGTTGCCACCTTCTTTGCAGCCGGTGAACAGGCACATAATTGCCGCTAAAAGCTTGCGCATAGTTTTTCTGGCGAACGATGAGCGCATGCACCACTACCAGCGGCGGCGAACGTCGATCACTGGGTTGGAGTTGTAGTTACAGGAGATCATCGAAACTAGGCGGCTGGCAGTGGTTGTCATGACGCGGCTTTATTAGGGCGCTGTTCCTGGAGCTTTTTTATATCTTCCTCTATGCTTTATCAACGCCGCCTCCATATCTTCTGGAATCAATATTGGCGTGCACGCGCGTGGAGTGTCGGTAATGGACGGATCGATTCGAACGTAATAGTTTTCAAACCACCATTGTTCGCCCGTCTCATCCTGAAAAACGCCGAAGAAGACGGCCCGATCCTCTGTCCAAAGGAAATATGCTACAGCATCTCCCAATGGAGTGATCACTCTTATCGGAGGATTAAGTTGCGTTATAACATGACTCATAGAATTTTTTATTTTCTCGTCCAACGTTTGATGTGGTGACACGGCGACGCAGGACTCATAGAGCGAACGAGGGAGCTTATCCGCCGTTGCCACCCACGACGTGTTAGGCCTTCGGGTAGGGAACAATGGTGAATATCCTCTTGAATTCTTTGCGGCGAGGGTCCATGCCCGAATATTCAAAAACACAGTTTCCGTTGTCCACGCTCAAGAGTTTATATTTCGTGTAATCTCTCATGCCGGACCAAGAAACAGCTTCTCCAACTTTTAGTGTGCGACACAAGCCGTTTTCGGCAGTGACTACAGGCTCTCCGGTCTCCCCGTTGATGGTTCTCCCGCGCTCGCTACCATTCGCGAGAATATGGGTCAGGTAAGTTTGCTTCGAACGAAGAATCACGGCCCCATCACCCTTGATCTCGAGTGAGGTGATGTTTGGGATGCTGTTCCAGCGCTCATTGGACGGTTCTGCTCGCGCAATGCTGAGGATCGCCAACAATGAGAATGGGATAGAAAGGAGCTTCATATTTTGGGGCCTAGACCCTATGGCTGCGACTTGAAGCAGTCGGGTGCCTTCTGGATCATTTGAGGTTTGAAAGGGAGGTGTCGTGTCTGGTTCAAGCCGTGGGCTATCCCGCGTGGGCGGGACCTATCCACATCCAG
>JANOBS010000382.1:0-11056 GCA_031411755.1 Luteolibacter sp.
GCCGGGCTCGGGTTTTTCGTGGACCTGGAGAAGGGCGACTTCGTGGGCCGGGAAACCCTCGCGAAGCAGAAGGCGGAAGGCACCGAGGTCCGCCTCGTGGCGCTCGCCTACACCGACAAGGGGGCTCCGCCACGCGCCCACTATCAGGTGCTTTCGCCCGAGGGCGAGGTGCTCGGCGAACTCTCCAGCGGAGTCCTTTCCCCGAGCCTTGGCATCGGCATCGGACTTGCCTATCTTCCGATCGCTTGGACGAAACTCGGCACCGAAGTGCGGATCGACGTCCGGGGCCGGCTCAATCCAGCCAAAGTCGTGAAGAAACCGTTTTACAAGCCAGCGGCAAAAGCCTGACATCGCCGCGTTCCGTTATTTCGACCATGAATGTTCCATCTGACCTCCGTTACAATTCCTCCCATGAGTGGGTCCGCCTTGAGGGCGACATTGCCACCGTGGGCATTTCCGATCACGCTCAGGAAGAACTCACCGATGTGGTGTTCGTCGAGCTGCCGCTCGTGGGCCGCGCGGTCGATGCCGGGGATCCGACCGCTGTGGTCGAATCCGTGAAGGCTGCCAGCGACATCTACGCGCCGATCGGTGGCGAGGTGGTTGAAGTGAATCTCGACGTCGAAGCCGATCCGGCCCTCGTCAACACCGATCCCTACGGTCGCGGCTGGATCTTTAAGCTGCAAGTGAAGAACGTGGCAGATGTGGAAGGTCTGCTCGATGCAGCGGCTTATTCGGCCCAGATCGGTTGACCCCTTGCCTCCTTCGATTCCTGATCATCTTTGAAGGCGCGCTCGACCAGTGCGCCTTCTCCCTTTCAAACATCCTCTTTTTCCCATGTCTGCCCGTATTGATTTCCTGAGCCGTCACCTTGGCCCCGTGGACACCGAGCGCGATGAAATGCTCCGCACGGTGGGTTTTGATTCTCTCGATGCTCTCGTCGATGCCGCCGTACCAGCAGGCATCCGTCTTGATCAGCCGATGGACCTGCCGCCCGTGCGTTCGGAGCAGGAAGCGCTTGGCTGGCTGAAGTCGATCTTCTCGAAGAACGTCGTGATGAAGTCCTTCATCGGCCAAGGCTATCACGGCACCTTCATCCCGCCGGTCATCCAGCGGAACATCCTGGAAAATCCCGGCTGGTACACCGCCTACACGCCCTATCAGGCCGAGCTCGCGCAAGGCCGTTTGGAAGCGCTGTTGAATTTCCAGACGATGATCACCGACCTCACCGGGCTCGATGTTTCGAATGCCTCGCTGCTCGATGAAGGCACCGCCGCAGCCGAAGCGATGAGCCTCGCGCTTTCGTCGAAGCCGAAGGGCCGCGCGATCTTTGTCTCGGATCGCTGCCATCCGCAGACGATCGACGTGGTGGTCACCCGCGCTGAGCCTCTTGGAATCGAGGTCATTGTCGGTGACTGGGCGACCTTCGAACCCGCCGGCACGGCCAATCTTTTCGCCGTCCTGGTCCAGTATCCGGACACGCGTGGACGCATTGATGACTTCACCGCCTTCTTCGAGAAAGCCCATGCTGCTGGCGCCGTGACCATCGCGGCCTCCGATCTTCTCGCTCTAACAGTCCTGAAAGCTCCCGGTCGTTTCGGCGCGGACATCTGCATCGGCTCCAGCCAGCGTTTCGGAGTGCCGATGGGCTTCGGTGGCCCGCATGCGGCCTTCATGGCCTGTCGCGATGACCTCAAGCGCAAGATGCCGGGTCGTCTCATCGGCATCTCGATCGACTCACGCGGCAAGCCCGGCTACCGGCTTTCGCTCCAGACCCGCGAGCAGCATATCCGTCGCGACAAGGCGACCTCCAACATCTGCACGGCGCAGGTGCTGCTGGCCGTGATGGCTTCGATGTATGCGGTCTATCATGGCCCCGAGGGACTGAAGCACATCGCGCACACGGTCCACGCCCGCACGGCGCAGTTGAAGTCGCTGCTCGCCACCGCTGGCATTGAAACCGAGGCCGGTCCGTTCTTCGATACCCTCGTCGCCATCGTGCCCGGAAAGGCCTCTGAAGTCCACGAGCGCGCCCTCCGCGCCGGGGTCAACCTCCGCAACCTCGGACCGGACCACGTCGGCATTTCCTTCGATGAGACGACCTCCGAAGGCGATGTTCTGCTCGTCATCTCCGCCTTCGGTGGAGCAGGGGACTTGCCGAATGTTGCTTCGGTCGCCTGGACTGTCGAATTTTCACGCGACACTCCCTACCTGACCCAGGCAGCCTTCAACCGCTTCCATTCGGAGACCGAGATGCTCCGCTACTTGAAGCGCCTCGAATCGAAGGACCTCGCGCTCAACGACTCGATGATCGCACTCGGCTCCTGCACGATGAAACTCAACGCCACGGCGGAGATGATGCCGCTGAGTTGGCCGGAAGTTTCCTCGATCCATCCCTTCGTCCCGGCCGATCAAAGCACGGGCTATCGTGAGATGCTCACGCTGCTTGAGGACTGGCTGGCCACGATCACCGGTTTTGCTGCTGTTTCCCTTCAGCCAAATGCCGGCTCTCAGGGTGAATACGCCGGACTGCTCGCCATCCGCCGTTACCATCTCGCGCGCGGCGATTCGAATCGCAATGTCTGCCTCATCCCGGTGTCCGCCCACGGCACCAACCCAGCCTCGGCCGTGATGACCGGCATGAAAGTTGTTGGCGTGAAATGCGACGACAAGGGCAACATCGACGTCGGCGACCTCGAGGCCCGCATCACCGAGCACCGGGAAAACCTTTCCTGCCTGATGGTCACCTATCCGTCGACCCACGGAGTCTTCGAGGAAACCATCGTCGACATCTGCGAAAAGATCCACACGGCCGGCGGACAGGTTTACATGGACGGCGCAAACATGAACGCCCAGGTCGGCCTCACCAGCCCCGGCTTCATCGGTGCGGACGTCTGCCACCTCAACCTTCACAAGACCTTCTGCATCCCTCACGGCGGCGGCGGTCCGGGTGTGGGACCGATCGGCGTGGCCAAGCAGCTGGTGCCCTATCTTCCGGGTCATCGCGAGCTCGGCGAAAACGAAGGCTCCGTCTGCTCCGCTCCTTGGGGCAGCGCCTCGATCAACACGATCTCGTGGATGTACATCGCCATGATGGGCGCCGACGGTCTGAAAGATGCGACCGCCACTGCCATCCTGACCGCCAACTACGCAGCCAAGCGGCTCTCTCCGTTCTATCCGATCCTCTACACCGGAAACATGGGCCTCGTCGCCCACGAGTGCATCATCGATGTCCGCCCGCTCAGCGACAAGAGCGGCATCACCGTCGAGGACGTGGCGAAGCGACTGATGGACTATGGTTTCCACGCCCCCACCATGAGCTGGCCGGTGGGTGGCACGCTCATGATCGAGCCCACCGAGTCGGAGTCGAAGGTCGAGATCGACCGCTTCTGCGATTCGATGATCGCCATCCATGGCGAGATCATGGCCGTCATCAATGGCGAGGCCGATGCCCAGGACAACCCGCTCAAGAACGCCCCGCATCCGGCGGAAGTGATCTGTGCGGACGAGTGGACCCATGCCTACTCCCGCGAGCAGGCGGCTTATCCGCTGCCTGGACTGCGCCAGCACAAGTTCTGGCCATCGGTCGGACGCGTCGACAACGTCCACGGCGACCGCAACCTGGTCTGCACCTGTGACAGCGTGGAGGCCTACGCGGCAGCGGGCGCCTGATGAGTCAGGAGCCGTCGCCGGTGGATTGGGAGTCGTGGGTGCCTGTGGTGCCCGCGACGCTGATGTTTGTCATTCGCGACGGCCAGGTTCTGCTCATCGTCAAGAAGCGCGGCCTGGGGGCTGGGAAGATCAACGGCCCGGGTGGCAAGATCGATCCCGGCGAGACCCCGCTGGCCTGCGCGATCCGGGAGACCCAGGAAGAACTCGAAATCACGCCCCTGAACCCGATCAAGCTCGGGGAGCTGTGGTTCTCGATGGGAGACATTCCCGACATCCTCTGCCACGTCTATCGATCGGAAGACTTTACTGGTACGCCCACCGAAACCGATGAGGCGATTCCGGTCTGGGCAAAAGTAGGGGAGATTCCCTATGACCGGATGTGGGCGGATGACCGCCTGTGGCTGCCGCTGTTGCTGGACGGAACACCATTTCTCGGACGCTTTGTCTTCGAGGGGGACGCCATGCTCTGGAGTCAGGTTGAAATCATTCCCGGTTGGTAAGCCTGGAAAAATGCCTACAAAAAAACGGGTGCCTTGAATGGCACCCGTCTTTCCCAACCGGTATCAGGACCGGAAATTTTCAGGCTTCGGCTACTTCCGACTTGTCGGCGGCAGGAGCGTTGGAGAAACGCCAGCGGATCTTGTTGCGCTTCGAGGCCGAGCGCAGCTTGCGGGCCTTGCGTTCGGTCGGTGTTTCGAAAGCGCGACGGCGGCGCATTTCTTCGAGGATACCCTCGGTATCAAGCTTGGTCTTGAGGCGCTTAAGCGCGCGATCCACAGGTTCGCCTTTTTTTACGGTCACTCCACGCATGCGATCAGAAGTCTTTGGTTTGGTTTGGTCCCGATTGGTAGGGGCGCGGAAACTGTTGAAATGGAAGGGGATTGTCAAGGGAGAACTCGGTATTTTCAGCCCTATCCGGTGGTCTTTTTTGCAGGGATGCCGGAAGTTTTTTCCGTAGTGAGGGATTCGTCAGACTTTCCCATGTCACGTGTATTTGGAAAATCGTCCCGGTGCGATGACCTCCGGCCTTGCGCGGCGCGCGTCCGGGAGCCATGGAGGGGGTGCCATGGACCGCACCTTCCTGATTGTCTCCACCCTCCTCGCCACGATTGGTGGAGTGCTGGGGATGATGTCGGTGCATCGTGGCATCCGCAGCCGCTGGACAGTGGTGTGGATGGTGGCGGCGTTTCTTTGCCAGATCGGCTTTCTAAGCGTTCGGGGAGAGGCTCGCGGGGCCTGTCCTCTTCGGGATCTGGGGGAGATCCTTGCCTTTCTCGGCTGGTCGCTGACGCTTTTTTATCTGGTGGTAGGTCCGCCTTACCGGCTTTCGCTGCTGGGCGTGTTCACGGCCCCAGTGGTGGTGGTGTTTCAGGCCGTCGCGCTGATTCCGGGGGTGCTCAGTCTTCATCCGGTTCATGCCATCGGGACGGACTCCTGGCGGGAAACCCATGCCGCGATGTCGGTGCTTTCCTACGGCGCGCTGGCTTTGGCCGGGGTGGCCGGGGTGATGTTCCTGGTGCTGGATCACCAGTTGAAGGAGCACCATTTGAAAAGCGGCCTGTTCCGAAATCTTCCGCCGGTGCGCGAGTTGCTGCAGTCGATGATGCGGCTGCTGTGGATCGGTTGCGGGCTTCTGACGATCGGGATCGTGGCGGGCTTCCTGATGCCACGGACCGGTGGCATGGGCCATTTGATCGCAGCGGTGGCCACCTGGGTCGGCTATGCGCTGTTGATGACGGTGAAGACCGTGCGGGGATTGACGGGCCGGCGGATGGCGCTGGCGTCGGTGGGCTTGTTTCTGGTATCACTCACGGTTTTTGCCTTCGTCTGATGGATCTCATTTGTCTCGGCCTGAATCACCGCACCGCGCCTGTTGAAGTGCGCGAGCGATTTGCCGTGATGACGCCGAAGCTGGGCGAGGCTTCCCGCGAAATGGCGGCGCTCGAAGGCGTGTCCGAGGCGGTGGTGATCTCAACCTGCAACCGCACCGAGTTCTACCTCGCTGCGGATCACGGCAGCGAGACCTTGAGGCTCACCGAGGAAGCGCTGATCCTCGAGCATGGGCTCCCGGCCGATGCCGGCCACCACTTTTACCGGATGGAGAAATCCGAAGCCGCCCTGCATCTCTGCCGCGTGGTCAGCGGGCTGGACTCGATGATGCTCGGGGAAACCGAGATCTTCGGCCAGGTGAAGCAGGCTTACCAAGCGGCCCTTGACGCAGGGACGACGGGCGGTGTTCTAAACAGGCTCTTCCAACGAGCGTTTGGGGTCGGCAAGAAGGTTCGAACCGACACCCAGATCCAAGAAGGGGCGACCTCGGTGGGCAATGTTGCCGTCGATCTCGCGGAAAAGATTTTCGGCCACCTGAAGAACAGCGAAGTCATGATCCTCGGGGCGGGGGAAATGAGCCGGCTCACCGCGCAGGCCCTCGTTTCCCGTGGGGCGAAGAGCATTTTCGTGACGAACCGTTCCTACGATCGCGCCGTTGATCTCGCCAATGAGATGGGTGGCAGCGCGGTGCGTTTCGACGATTGGCAGCACGTGCTGGAGAAGGTGGACGTGGTGATCTCCTCGACTGGCGCGCCGCATGCGATCGTGACCCGTGAGCATGTCGAAAAGGCCCGCCGGGCGCGGAAATACCGGCCGCTGTTCTTCATCGACATCGCCGTGCCGCGCGACATCGACCCGGCGGTGGGGGAGATCGAGGAGGTTTACCTGTACGACATCGACACTCTGGAGCAACTCGCCGAAGAAGCCCGCGTGCGGCGCAAGCGTCAGATCGAGGACTGCGAGCAGATCATCCAAAGCGAGCTGGCGAAGCTGAATTTACCTGGAACCTGATTTCATGAGCGAAACCACTCCTTTCATCATCGGCACGCGCGGCAGCGACCTTGCGCTGGCGCAGGCGGTGGCCACCGAGCACGCGGTCGGCTTGGCTTTTCCCGGACTGTCCCTGAAGCGCAACGTGATCAAGACCACGGGCGACCGTCGGACCGATGTGGCGCTCAGCGAGGTGGCCAAGGCCGAGGGATTTTTCGACAAGGGGATCTTCACCAAGGAGCTTGAGATCGCGCTCGATTCGAAGGAAATCGACATCGCCGTCCACAGCCTCAAGGACGTGCCAACCGTCCTCGAAGACCGCTATGCCATCGTCGCCGTGCTGCCCCGTGCCGGGGTGCGGGACGTGCTGGTGAGCCGCGAGGGTTTCACGCTGGAAACGCTGCCGCAGGGATCGACTGTCGGGACCAGCAGCGTCCGACGCGCCCGGCAGCTCCAGTGGCTGCGGCCGGATGTGAAGGTCATCGACCTGCGCGGCAACGTTCCGACCCGTCTGAAGAAGCTCGCCGAGGGAAATGGTTACGACGCGATCCTGCTGGCCGAGGCCGGGATGGTGCGTCTCGGCTACCTGCCGGTGAACTCTGATGACGAGGTCGAATCGGTAGCCGGTGACGATGCTGCTCTCACTGGCTTGAAGGTGAACCGCCTCGCCGAAGACGTCTTTTATCCCGCCGCCGGGCAGGGAGCGATCGGCTTCGAGGTTCGTGCGGACGATGCCCGTTCGCGTGAAATCGCGGTGACCATTGGTGATCACGAAACCTGGCTGCGCATCACCGCCGAGCGGGAGTTTCTCCGTCTGCTCGATGCCGGTTGCAGCACGCCGATCGGCGTCTATTCGTCGATCGAGAACGACGAGATTTTCCTGAGCGCTCGCGTCTTCCCCGAACAGGGTGGAGAGCCGCAGGTCGCCACTGTTTCCTCACCTGCGGACGAGCCTTTCGCCGCCGCACTTCTCCTTTTCGAATCCCTCGCATGAGCACTCCTGGAATCTGTTATCTCGTCGGCGCTGGGCCCGGCGACCTCGGTCTTATCACCCTCCGCGCCAAGCAGTGCATCGAGGAGGCGGACGTGCTCGTTTACGATGCCCTTAGTAGCCCGGTGCTGGTCGGCTGGACCAAGCCGGATGCCGAGAAGATCTTCGTCGGCAAGCGCGCTGCCGATCACGCGCTGCCGCAAGACCAGATCAACGCACTGATCGTCGAGAAGACGTAGCAGGGCAAGAACGTCGTGCGCCTCAAGGGCGGCGATCCGATGATCTTCGGTCGCGGCGGTGAAGAAGCGGCCGAACTCGCGGCGGTTGGAGTGTCCTTCGAAATCGTCCCCGGCATCAGCTCGACGATCGCCGGTCCGGCCTACGCGGGTATTCCGGTGACGCATCGCGATCATTGCTCGCAGCTCACCATTTTCACCGGCCACGAGGACCCGACGAAGGGCGAGAGTTCGATCGACTACGCCCACCTCGCAAAGACTCCGGGCACGAAAGTCTTCGTCATGGGCGTGGCCCGCCTTCGTGAGATCTGCTCGGCCTTCATCGAGCACGGAGCCGATCCGAAGACCCCGATGGCTCTGGTCCGCTGGGCCACCACCGCCTCGCAGTGGACGCTCACCGGCACCCTCGCCACCATGGCGGACATAGTGGAAAAGGCGAAGTTCACCTCACCGGCGGTCGCGATCATCGGCGATGTGGTCAAGGAGCGTGAGAAAATCGCCTGGTTCGACAAGCGGCCGCTATTCGGAAAGAAAGTCGTCGTCACCCGCACCCGCGAGCAGGCGGGCGAGCTGACCCGTTCGCTTTCCGATCTCGGGGCCGATGTGCTGGAGCTTCCTACGATCCGCATCGAGTCGCCGACGGACCGGATCGGCTTCGCAGAGGGCGTCACCCAGGCGCATGAATACGACTGGCTGATCTTCACCAGCCCGAACGGCGTGCAGCGCTTCTTCGATGCCTTCTATGCGACCTACGATGATGCCCGTAGTTTGGGCAAGCCGCAGATCGCGGCGATCGGTGAGGGGACTGCGAAGAAGATCCGTGAGTATCGGATCGGCGTGGACCTCATTCCGGAGAAATTCGTGGCAGAGGGGCTGATCGAGGCATTTTCCAAGGATTCGGTGGAGAATCTGACGATGCTCTGGGTGAAGGCGGAAGAGTCCCGCGAGACGATCTATGAGGGCCTGATGGCGCTCGGCGCAATCGTCGATGAGTGCGTCGCCTATCGCACGGTGCCTGAAACCTCCGATCCGAATGGCTCGGTGGCCCGACTCAAGGAGGAAGGTGCGGACCTGATCACCTTCACCTCGGCCTCGACGGTCGATCATTTCTTCGCCATGGGCGTGCCGCTGCCGGAAGGCTGCGTGGCGGGGACCATCGGACCGGTCACCAGCGAGGCGCTTCGCAAGCACGGCATCGAGCCCGCGTTCGAGGCGAAGCCGCACGACATTCCCGGACTGGTGAAGGCAATCACGAAGTACTTCGCGAAACACTCCTGATTTCCGGCTTGCCCGGACCGGGCCAGTCTGCATCATTCCGCCCGCTTCACTAGAGACGCCGCTGTAGCTCAGGGGTAGAGCAGCTCATTCGTAATGAGCAGGTCGTCGGTTCAAATCCGACCAGCGGCTCCAGTTGAAATGATCGGTCTGGAGGGGCGGGGATGGTCGTGATTTTCGTGATCCGCCCGATCGCAAATGTTGAACCATACCAAGGCTTGGCACCGATGGCCGCTTGCTTTGGTCATTCAGTTGATCTGGACTCCGGCATGACCGGGCCAACTAGTGAGTATCGAGGAACCGTTGCCTCCGCTGTTTCCGGACTGCGTCCCCTGGCCTTGGGGCTCTTGCTGAAGGGCGTAACCTTCCTTGCCTCTTGCGCCTCGCCCTCCTATTCCTCCAGCCTGCCGGCACCATCCTCAGAAGGAAAAGCCCTGGCCTCCCGCGTCTTGGAGGCGAGCAACAGGACCCGACAATCGAACGGTCTTCCGGCCCTCAAATTCAATCCAGCACTCGCCAAGGCCGCCGGGGATCAGGCGCGATTCCTCGTGGCCAATGTCCCGCCCGGCGGCCAGATGTCCAAGTCGGTCGCCCATTCAAACTTCGGGGGGCGCTCGGTGGCTGTGATGATGGCGAATTCGATGTCCTCGACGTCCGAGATCGTGGCGGCAATGCCGCGGGGCCAGGGCGAGTCCTCGAATATTATCTCTGCCTGGCTCGCTTCGCCGGGGCATCGCGGCAAGCTGTTGGGGCCGTGGACCTTTGGAGGAGCCGGTGCGGCAAAGGCCTCGGATGGCATCTGGTTCGTGGTCGAGTGGTTCGGAAATCCCCGTGGCTGAGTCAGAATGACAGGTGCTGCCTGGTGTTCGATTTTTTATCAAAATGGGACATCAATGGTTGATTTCAGCCATTTCCTTACAGCTTGTTACCCTTTGTTTTTAAAAAAGCTTAACATTTTTCAGGAATAGGGGTAAGGAATGGGCGCTGTCCCACCATGAAAACCAACCTCTGCTCCCTAGCGGTGGTCGCACTGTGCTCCGGCCTTCTGGCCTCCTGCGCACCGCCGCCTGTCGTCAACAAAGTGCCGATGTCGGCCACCTCATCGTCAGACAAGTCGCTCACCACGCGGCTGCTGAACGAAGTCAATTCTTACCGTGCCAACAAGGGGGCGGGTCCGCTTGTCCGCAATCCTGGTCTTGACCGGATGGCACAGGAGCACTGCGCATTTCTCCTGAAAAATCGCGGAAAATTCCACATCCAGGGAACCAACGTCAGCCATATTGGGTTCGAATCGCGGTGTCTTGTCGCGCGTCAGGTGTTCGGGATTCCGACACTCGGTGAGAATGTGGCTGCGATTCCGTCGTCGTCGACGCCTGCACTCGTCAACGCCTGGGCAAACTCGCCAGGGCACGACTTCACCATGAAGTCCAATGACTGGCAGCAGACGGGCATCGGCATTCTGGTCGACAAGGATGGGATGGTGTTCGCCACCCAGCTTTTCGGCACACCGTCGAGTTCCCAGATGGCGTTCACGCAGCGCTTGACTGGTTTCTGAAGCTGAAATGCCTGACCTGACTCTCGAACACGCCCTCCACACCCGTGGCATCTTGAATGTCGTGGGGGTGGACGAGGCGGGTCGCGGGCCTCTTGCCGGACCGGTCGCGGCCGGAGCGGTGATCCTGCCAGAAGGTTTTTCCTGCCCGGGACTGGATGATTCCAAAAAGCTGTCCGCTGCCAGGCGCGAGAAGCTTTATGAGGAGCTCACGACTCATGCTGGAATCCGTTGGTCGGTGGCGCTGGTTCATGAGGTTGAGATTGATCGGATCAATATCCTCCGGGCCACGCATCTGGCGATGGAGAAGGCGGTTTTCCTGCTCGGAGTGGAGATCGGTCATTGTCTGATAGATGGACTTCGGCTGCCGAGATTTCCCTGGCCTCATGATGGAATCATCAAGGGTGACGGGCTTTCGTTGTCGATTTCGGCTGCCAGTATCATTGCTAAAGTCACGCGTGACCGGTGGATGTTGGAAGTATCGAAAGAGTTTCCACAATATGGCTTTGA